>JAWPMT010000004.1:1800000-2152549 GCA_033344775.1 Cytophagales bacterium
CTATTCTTTTAGGGCAGGATATGGTTATTCTAACCTCATGTTCATCACCGCCGGCGAAGTGATCAAAGCTGTGACGGGCAAAAGCTGGGCAGACTATGTGGCATCAACCTTTCTGCAGCCCCTTCAAATGAATCGTACGATCACTTCCGTCAATCAGATCAAAAACAATGATAATGTTGCTACTCCACATAAGCCTGTAGATGATAAAAACCAGCCCATTGCCTGGGTAGACTGGGACAACATGGGGGCCGCCGGAGGCATCATCTCTTCGGTCAATGATATGGCTAATTGGATGCGTATGAACCTTAATAACGGTATCTGGCAAGGTGACACCATTCTTTCCCGTGAACAGCAAAATGTCCTATGGACACCCCATAATAATTTCGTATTGACCGATCTATCAAGAACACAGATACCAGGAAGGCACTTCAATGGATATGGGCTGGGCTGGGGATTATATGATTATCATGGTCGGATGGTGGTTACTCACAGTGGCGGATATGATGGCATGTATTCACGCGTGGCGATGATGCCGGATGAAAACCTGGGCATTGTGATCCTGACCAACAGCATGTCCGGGATCACTTTTCCACTGACCATGAAATTGATCAATGATTTCATCAAAGAAGATCAACGAGACTGGTCACAGGAATTCCTGAACAGACCTTCCGAAGGAACAGATCCGATCAAAGAACGAAAGGCTGCAAAAATCTCCAATACTAAACCAAGCCTACCCATCTCAGCCTACACAGGTGTCTATGATGCGCCTATGCACGGAGACATCACCATCAAAGAAGAGGACGGTGAATTAAGACTCCATTTTGATCGAGCAGCATTGTTGTCAGCGACCTTAAAGCACTGGCATAATGACACCTGGGAGATCCTTTGGGATGAAACCCATGCCTGGTTCGATTTCGGCACGGTACAATTCGAATTGGATCACAATGCAAAGGTCACTGGAATGGAAATTGACGTACCCAATTACGACATCTTCTTTCACGAGATTGAAACCAAAAAGCGAGAGTGATATTTGTGACATAACCACCCTTAAGTACTGGTAACGTCTGATTTCTGATAGTTTATTTGTTCAAAAGGAGAATTCAGCAGCCACTCAAAATGGTTTCAAAACCTTCAGGTACCAAGTCCGTATGATACAACTTGTCCATAATGGACATTTTTATATCATCCACAAAATCACACCATTCCGGAGATGAAGCTCAACTTTTTGCAGGTTACAATGATAGTCCTGCTGTCTGTTTGTATACTTTCTTGCCAAAAAGCAAAACAACCCATTCGAATAGCCACTTATACCTATGCAACCAACAACCGGATCAATAATTTAACTCATTTTGCAAAAGCTTTAGAAGCTGAAATGAAAAGACCTGTTGAAGTACAAAGCTATCCTGATGTTGCATCATTCATCGAAGGCATAAAATCGGATCAGGTCGACGTAGGTTTCATCAATACCTTAGGATATTTACTCCTGGCGCGGGACAATGAATATATGGACCCAATCGCTACGCTAAAGGTAAAAGAAGATGCTGTAGACAATTACAAAACTGTTCTTTTAACAAATAATGAAAGGGTGACGGACCTGGAGGCAATATCAGCAAACGCCAATACCTTATCCATGATGTTCGTTGCACCTGGGTCTACTTCTGGTAATTTGGTACCCAGGCTTATGCTAAGTGCGATAGGCATAAAGCAGCCTGAAGCTACTTTCAGTAAAGTAGCGTATGGAGGTAATCATACCTCCACTTTTGATCTATTGAAAGAAGGAGTAACTGATCTATGTGCCATAGGCAGCAATGAATATTACAAGCAAATCGCGGCTGATTCAAGTTTAGGTGCATCAACCCAATTGCTGTGGATTTCCGAAGAAATTCCTCTGGGACCAGTTTTATTAAACAAGCGCTTTTCATCGTCTGACCGAACCAGAATGACAGCATTGATCCTGAAACTCCACGAAGCGGACCCCCAGGCACTGGCATCCATCAAAGATGGTTGGTCCGAGGCAAAACAGGCAGAAAAGTTTCATGCCATCACCGACAAGTATTACGATAACTTTCGCATGGTAAACGGTAATCGTACCGACCTGTCGAACATATTGAAACAATTTGTACAGTAACCTAAATCAGCCAAATTTGATGTCATAAACATCACGAATTGGAGCAAGCACTACAAACCGATTACAAAATTCGGATCAACCGGGTTTTTGAATACATTGAAACCCATCTGGATGGCGACCTCTCGCTAGGTACCCTGGCAGAAATTGGATATTTCTCCTCGTTTCATTTTCATCGGGTTTTTAAAGCCATTACCAGCGAAACCGTCAATGAATATGTGACCAGAAAGCGATTGGAAAGGTCGGCATTGGACTTACTCCATAAAGATCAGGGCATTTCAGAGGTCGCCCTGAAGTATGGTTTCAATGACAACTCCTCATTTACCCGAGCCTTTAAAAAGTTTTACGGTTCCAGCCCTTCAGCGTTTAGAAAAGACCATCCGCATCGGTTTAGCAAGATTCGTCAACTAGAAAGCAAGAATGGTCAAAGCTACCCTGACCAGGAAAAATACCTTCGTGTCATTGATAAACTTAAAAATTGGATTTCCATGAATGCGAAGATCAAAGTTGAAGAAATGCCTGCAATGGAGTTGGCCTATGTGGCCTGTACCGGACCTGAGAACATGCCTGCGGCCTATCAGAAGCTTATCCGTTGGGCTACACCAAAGGGCTTAATCGAAGGTGGTAAGCTCGTAACGATCTACTATGACAGTTACAAAGTGACGGAATCAAGCAAAGTGCGAATGAGTGCTTGTCTACTCCTGAATCAACCAACAGAAACTGACGGTGAAATTGGACTTACTTCTATCAAATCGGGAAAATGTATCATTGGTAGTTTTGAAATTGGCATGCATGAATATGAGCAATCCTGGACGGGACTATTTGTTTGGATGAACGAAAACGGTTATCAAAAGGCGGATCGTGAACCCTTCGAAATCTATCACAACGACTTCAATCAGCACCCGGAGAAGAAATCCATCGTAGATTTCTGTATTCCTGTTTTTTGATCTCTCCTGAAATCAGAGTCCTCTTCGAGTGACTCTGATGAGTTCTTAGCAAAGACGATGGCATCATTCTTGTGGATTTTTCACAGGATTGACCTAACTTTTATGATCTTTCGCCCAAACAACATGTTAAAACTCTTCATTCTCTTCCTCGGCCTGTCTCCCATATTCGTAGAAGCTCAAATCAAAAGAGGCCAATTAATCTATTGGTCGCGAGAACGCCAATTACAATGGTCGGACTTTAGGTATAGAGAACCCGTGAGTATTCATACAGCAAATGCATCAACCGCCATAAGAATCTCCGTCGATCCGTATGAAAAGGATGATCTTCCGGACTATCAAATCACCTTCAGATTCAATCGCAGCCTTTCCTGGACCACCGACAGCACTTCTCTCGATTTGCTAAAGCACGAACAATACCACTTTGACATTTATGAGCTTTATGCCAGGAGGATTCGAGCGAGCATTCTAGCATTGAGAGATGCTGGAGTTGAGGATAAGGAAAAGTATACCAATGAGATCACACGATTACTGAATGAATGCAAGTTATTTCAAGAAGAATATGACAAGCAAACGGCTCATGGGTTTATAAAAACGCAACAAGAATCATGGCAGGTTCGTGTTGATTACCTACTCAGTGAACTGCAGGAATTATCAACTGAAAACACAATTCTTGCGGCTACTGATCCCTAAACCTTCAGGCCCAACGACCGGAATCATACAGTCGGGTAGCTATCCAGCCACCGATCACCATCTCGATCCAACTCAAAGGAAGGGCAACCAGTAAAATCTCCCAATTGGATAATCCCATATTCGCGGAGGCCACCCAAAATATGACAAAGACAGCAGCCCAAACCAAGGTAGCAGATGTCAGTATCGACTTCATGCTACTCCCAAATACTTGTCCATAAAGCCAAACCACAAATACCAGCACGCCTGTCAATAAAATATCCCAAAGTCCCCAAATGGAGAAAACCACTACATTCATTT
Source organism: Cytophagales bacterium (assembly GCA_033344775.1). Classification (NCBI taxonomy): domain Bacteria; kingdom Pseudomonadati; phylum Bacteroidota; class Cytophagia; order Cytophagales; species Cytophagales bacterium. The sequence goes on from JAWPMT010000004.1 coordinate 1,804,060, forward strand.
CGGCTACAGCCTGATTTGCCGCTTGCCAATAGTCTTTGGTCATGGGCATCACAAACACGAAGTAGCGAAAAATTTCTGACGCATTGATCCAGATACTGGTTACCAATGCGATGAGTATGAATTGTCTGAGATTGAATTTTTCAATTTGCATTTCGAAGCAGTCTTTTAAGGTTGGCAGTGATGGACTCAGGGGCTTGCAGGTTAGGATTGGATCGATAAACAGCCGTCTCTTTTTCCATGGCTTCGATGGTTTCCATGAGATCAATACTTCGTTCCTTGAATTTTGCAAAACGTAGTTCGGAGGTATTGATCAACCCCTGGTTTGCCAGAAAATCCACTTTCTTTAGGCATCTGCAAGGGTTAGATGGATTGATCAGACCGCATTTGTGTCGTAGAAAGTTTCTGATCTTCTTCCTGGATCTGGATAACTGCTGCCGGAAGGTTTCAGGAGCAATAGATAATACCCTGGCACCTTCTTTTCCTGGGAATTCCAAAATATCGCCCAGGATGTATGTCAATCGATGGGGAGGATCAAGGCATAGCAATAATCCCTGTGTACAGCTGACCTTTACCTCTTCCTCAAGCAACAAAAGCTCCCCCGCATTGCTAGCGGCCCGGACCTGATGAGACTGACCCATATCGATGAAATGGGCATACTGCTCGAAATCCATTGAAAACTCGCGGGACTTCTTTCCCTTGATCGTCAACAGGTAATTAGAAGCAACACGGTACACCCAGGTGGTGAATTGACTTTGTCCTCGAAAAGTACTGAGACGCGTGACCAGTTTGATTAAAATTTCCTGTGTTGCGTCCTCCGCATCTTCAGGGAAAAGCAACATTTTCACTGACAAATTATAGATCAGGTCCTTGACCCCCAGCAAGACCTGTTCAAGAGCTTGCTTATCTCCAGCGATTGCCTGCGCTACATATCTTTCTAATTCTTGATTCATATTCAATTAGACTGCTTTCTTCCACACGTTGTGACAAGGGTTGGGAAATACTCATTAGATTGTTGTCGATTTTTGGCTAAAGTGCTCATGGACAACACAGATCTACAATTTAAACACTCGGCATCTTGCAAAGCGAACAGTGCTTTTGCATGGAGTTTTTGGACTGATGTCTCCAACTGGGAAAAGATAGAGGGAGATACGGTAGAGTGGATCCGACTGGAAGGTGATTTCCAAAAAGGAACAAAAGGAATGACCAAAACCCCTGGTCAGGAACCACAGCATTGGACCATCACCGATCTGGTAGCTGACGAATATGCAACCATCGATATTGAATTATCAGGAGCCATATTACACAATACCATGCGCTTCAAATCGCTTGCCGATGATCATACGTTGATCACACAAACCATGCAACTGAGTGGTCCGGAAGCAACGGAGTTTGTTGAAGGCATGAACATGCTCAAAAGAAGTGCGCCGGCAGGGTTAGCGAAACTCGCAAAAGCGATTGAGGAGGTTGCTTAGTACCCCGAGTCGACTGATATAAAGCAAACACTAATGTACACCAGCTCTTCAACCACGTTTTTCTACAGGTATTATTTACCATTGGTCATGATTGCTTTGGCAGCATTAGTTTATCTATTCACAGATGTGCCCTTTGATGATTTAGTCATGTCTGCCCTGCTAGTCGTATTTGGCTTCTCACCCATACAAATCCTCTTATTTAGAAAACTGAGACATGTCAAAGCCATGCATGATAAGCTCATTTCCACAACCATGGCCTATGAAGAAGAAATACAATATGATCAGATTGAATATGTTTATCAATCTTCCCTGATCAAACCTGTAATTATAAAAATCAGTTATCGTGATGAACTTGGAAAATTCAATCAGTTCTACACGTTGGGAAGTTTCAGCGAACAGGCAGCCCACAAAGACCCTTTTCGTAAGAAAGAAGCCCAACTAACGAAATTTATTCGAAGAAAGGCAAAGGCCTCTCAATCAAATTACAATGAAGAGAGGGAGTCTGCCGGCCAAAATATTCCAGTGATTCTGCTTTGTTCATTAATCATGTTGATCGCAATGATATTATTCCTGGAACTTTCTTAGCAACTTATAACTGCTTCACCACCCTACCCGGGTTTCCCACGACCAAAGAATTGTTAGGCACATCTTCTTTCACCAACGCAGAGGCAGCAATGGTGACCCCATTCCCGATCGTAACTCCAGGTAAGATCACCACATTCCCACCGATCCAAACCTTATTTCCAATGGTTACCGGTTGGGTATTGGTCACATAAGATCCTCCTTCGCTCGGATTGCTTCGAATGCGCTCCTCTGCGCGAAGCGGATGACCTGCCGTGTAGATCTGGGTGTAGGGACCAATCAGGCAATCTGATCCGATACGAATAAAATTATCATCCAGAAAGATGCAATTGGTATTGACAAATGTGTTGGCTCCGATCTCAATGTGCTTGCCATAATCACAGAAAAATGGATTTTCGATCCAAACACCCGTGGCCACTTTTCCCAACATTTGCTCTAATAAAGCCTGTCTGCCTTCCAGGTCTCGGGAATCGTGTTGATTGTAGGCCTGCATGGTGGCTCGAGCCGTATGGTACATTTCCAGTAGTTCAGCATCACGGGAATCATAAGGCAAGCCCGCTAGCATTTTTTCGCGTTCAGTCATGGGCATGCAGGTAAGCTAACCACTTTCCAAAATAACTGGGGGCAACAAGCTGTTTGGAATCATAAAATTGATCCTCAGTAGTTCCCGGAGTTTTATGATCCACTTGATCCATCAGCCGTCGGACCGTTCCTTCGTTACCATCGATAATGGCGACGTGATCCGGCACCAAAGCCTTCAGTGCTTCACGGAAATAAATGAAGTGCGTACATCCCAACACTACTGCTGAGTAATCTTCCCAGGACACATGGCCTAGTTGTTGCTTCAAATAACGTTGGACCTCCTCACCATTAAAAAGGCCATTTTCAGCGAGTCTCACCAGATCAGGCATCCCCACACCATCAACTTTCCCTTCCTTATCTATTTGTTGCACCAGTTTTTTAAACTTCTCCTCACGTAGGGTCAGTGGAGTAGCCAATACCAGCACTTTCCCTTCTCCGCGTTCCACCGCTGGCTTTACGGCAGGCTCCATACCAATGACCGGGAAATCATAGCGATTACGCAGCTCTTTTACAGCCGCGCTGGTTGCAGTATTGCAGGCCAGTACCAACCCACTTAAGCCCAGAGGTTCCATAAAAGCCACACAATCCAGGGTCAGTTCCAGTGTTTTGGCTTTTGAACCTTCACCATACGGTGCATGAGCACGATCCGCGAAATATAAAAAGGAATGGTTAGGCATGCGCTTACGGGCTTCTTCCAAAACGGTAAGCCCACCAACACCACTATCGAATATACCTATCAATGAATCACTTGATGCCATAGGTCTGGCCTGAAAAAAGTAATCCCCCTACCGAAGCAGGGGGATTTTGCAAGCAAAGAGTTAATAATTAACTTTTATATCGTAAAGATAACAAATGTTGACCTAGTTCGTCATGGCCATCAACAAATCACTTTGCGTGATGATATGCACTTGATGTGTAACATCCCTCACCAGCAACGCTTTGTTGTCTTTGCTGATCAATGAAGAAAGTACATCCACGGTGTTGTCCATACCCACAAATTGGAAAGATGGATCCATGATTTCAGAAACAGGCTGATCTTTGAGTTCCGGCTTTTCAATCAGACTCTTCAACACCTTATTATCTGACAGGCTTCCCACAAAGTACTCTTTGTCCACAACAGGTACCTGATCAATGCCTTTTTCGTTCATTTTCAGGATTGCGTCACCGATCTTCAGATCTTTGTCGATGGTGTATAATGAGGCAGTTCCGTTTCTATGTTCGATGATATCCTTGGCAGTCGCAAATTTTCTGGATTCCAGAAAGCCATGATCTTTCATCCAGTTATCATTGTACACCTTACCTAAATAGCGGGTACCATGATCTGGCAAAATGATCACCATTACGTCTTCTTCTTTTAGGTTTTCACGGGCATACTCCAACGCACCAAACACAGCCGACCCGCATGACCAACCTACGAAAAGGCCTTCTTCACGGGCCAATTGTCTGGTCATTACCGCACCATCCTTATCGGTCACTTTCACAATGTGATCCACCTGGCTGAAATCAACATTCTTTGGAAGAATATCTTCACCAATGCCTTCAGTGAGATAAGGAAACACTTCTTTGTCATCGAAAATGCCTGTTTCCTTGTATTTCTTAAACACTGATCCATACGTATCGATACCGACCGTGATTACCTCTGTGTTTTGCGACTTCAGGTATTTAGAAGTTCCGCTGATCGTTCCTCCGGTTCCCATTCCGGCAGCATAGTAAGTGATCTTGCCTTCCGTATCTCTCCAGATCTCCGGTCCGGTAGAAGCAACGTGAGCGGCGGTATTTGATTTATTGTCGTATTGGTTCGGGTAGAAGGAATTTGGAATATCCTCATTCAATTTTTTGGCCACAGAGTAATAAGACCTGGGATCTTCGGGCTCTACATTCGTAGGGCATACGATTACTTCCGCACCCACCGCTCTCAAAATATCGATCTTCTCCTGCGATTGTTTATCAGCTAGGGTAAAAATGCATTTGTATCCTCTACTGATCGCTACCAGGGCCAGCCCCATTCCGGTATTTCCGGAGGTCCCTTCAATGATCGTCCCTCCAGGCTTTAGGATTCCTTCTTTTTCCGCGTCTTCGATCATCTGGAGGGCGATTCGGTCTTTGATCGAGTTGCCGGGATTGAAATACTCGACCTTCACCAGGATCGTGCCTTTGATCCCTTTGTTTACGCTATTGAGCTTCACCAGGGGAGTATCTCCTATGGTATCTACGATCGAATTGTAATACTTCATGAATGATTGATTGGATAATGCAGCCGCAAAACTACAGGCTTCTTCATACAAACCTCACCAATTGATGTGTTGAGTTTGTTAATTATTCGAATTAAAATTTGGTTATTGCGAAAGTAACTGGTCTAGTTTTTTCGAAAGTTTGGCTCCTTTGATATTTCGAGCAACGATCTTTCCGTTTTGGTCCACCAGATAATTGGTCGGGATCACCTCTACATTGTAATCTTTATAAGCCTCTGCAGTCGCATAATCCCACACTTGTGGCCACGGCACTTGAAATCGCTCGGTAGATCGCTTCCAGGATGCTTCAGTTTTGTCGTAGTTTACGGCGAACACTTCAAAACCTTCGGATTTGTACTCGCTGTACATGGGCTTGAGCCATGTCTTCATGTCTTTGATACATGGTCCGCACCATCCTGCCCAAAATTCGACCAATACCACTTTCCCTCGGTAATCAGACAGGTTTTCTGTTTCGCCTTCAAGGTTTTTCAAAGAAATTTCGGGGGCCGTTTTCCCAACCAATTTTGGTGCTTGTGCCGACACCTGAGAAAAACCAAAGATCAATAAAAATAAGACGAAGGTCTGCTTCATAACTTTGTCATGTATATGGAAGTGAGTACGTTGTACACTGCCGTTTAGTTCACTCAGATCTTCAATTCTTCCTTATTCGCCTTCAACACTTCGATTATCAACTGCAAATGATCGTCAAGCGACACTTCGAACAACTCCAGGCCTTTCTCAATTTCCTCCCGGTCCACCGACGCAGCAAAACTCTTTTGCTTCAGCTTCTTTTTGACTGATTTGGGCGTGAGTGTTGCTATTCCCTCCGGTCTTACCTGACAGCATGCCACCACAAAACCGGTGATTTCATCACAGGCGAGCAATGCCTTGTCCAAAATCGTATCATAAGAAACACCCCATTTGGTATAATGCGCTGAAATGGCATGGGCCATTTTCTCTTCCCCTTCTTCCCGCAATAAAGCCACAATTCGATTGGGGTGTTCCTCAGGATAAGCTTCATAATCCGCATCATGCAAAAGGCCGGTATTCCCCCATTCTTCCACATCTTCGCCTAGTTTTTCGGCATAGGATTCCATCACCAGCTCCACCGTTCTGGCATGTCGGAGCAGGCTATCCCCCTTGGTCATGGAGTTCAATATTTCCTGAGCTCTTACTTTTTGCATTGGAGAAAGATAATCAGTAGTGTCCGGAAGATTTTTCGAAATGATTATAAACCTGTAAAATCACCCTTGCTGGGCGCCCCTTAAATTCCCTAAAGCCTTACGCGGCTGGGAGGTGGTTTCTATTTCTCCCTTTAGGGTAGGGACGGTCCGTCACTGCGGTATATTTGAGATTCCAGAAAAATCTACCGTAACATGCCATAAACACATCTTTTTGATGGAATTAGGATTTGACCGGACATCAGTAAAAGTTAGCCATGTTTTTTGGCCGGATTATTGTACACGATAAGAAATGAAAAAATTCGTCGCCCTCGCGCTTTTGTTTACTTTATTTTGGGGTTGTGAAGTCACCGATGATGGTGGCTGGGGCGAATGTCCCGAAGCCCTTCCTTTTTTCGATATCAATGGCCTGAACGTGGATAATCGTCTTTTTGACACTTCATGCTGTGGCAATGCGATACTCAACAATGAAAGTGTTCCTTTTGAAAACTTTAGCATCTTCGGGTCTTATGAATATTCGCTGCATGCCTTTCAACCTTCAAAGGGCGGATTTATGAGTCGTTCTTATGCCCTCTCGTGTTTAGCGGGTGGTTACGAAGGTTCTCAGGAAACCATCAGTGAATTCATTGTTACGACCAACCTGGACATCAATGAAAATTACCTCGCCGGGGACACCATCAATAACCTGTTGACCTTTAACGATTTCATCACCACCAGGACTCTGAATGAATTTTTAGCTGATGAGGAAAGGGCCATCTTAAGTCCTCAGTTTTTCCTTCAATTAACAGAAAGGCCCACAGCATCAGATACCGCATCTTTCACGGTCAATATCGTGTTGGATAATGGAGAAAGCTATACAGAGACTACACCTAATGTGATTTTTAGGCAATAGCATTTCGGCCTTTGAGGTCCTTGCGCTGGTCCGCATTTTCAACGCGGGCTCTGGATTTTCTCGTTTCAAAACGGGTCCGGATACAATTCAGGGGTCACATAGACCGGGTGGCGAAGATGCAAGCCAGAGCTAATTAACTACCTTCCTGCTGCTCCTGAAAATTTTTATTGTAAAACAACTTCACGAATGAAAATACCGGATGAGAGGTCCCCAGGCTTTGGATGAACTGATCGATATCGGTGTATCCTGAGATGGAGCTCAATTCATCTTCATCAAGCCTTTCAAAGCCCATGCTCCAGTCGGGGAACAGTCGGTCTTCCAGCTCATCATCAAGCAAGACCTGTGCATTTTTATGCCCCGGATGGTCTTTGATGGAACTGTAAAGTGCCAACACTTGAGACTGATCACCTTCTATGATTTGTAAAAAGCGACGTTGGGCATATACCAGCAATCCAGTGATACCTCGTCTTGAATTACGCAATCGGGAAGTTCTAAGTAGATCAAATAGCTCCTGATCCGTCCAATCCCGCGTTGCGTAGCTCGCATAAATGAGAAAATAGGGACGCATAGAAAAAAATTGAGCTTACCAAATATTTCGATTTTTCATGAAAAACCCTACAATTCATCGCACATTTACGACAGATGAGTATATCCATTCGATAAGCATCGGTAATAAACCATTTCATTGCAAGAAAAATTGACATGGAATCTATTCTAATCTTCAGCCATATTTTTGCAGGAAGCACCGCATTACTGACGGGACTTATCCTGATGCTAAGACCCAAAGGAACCAAAACGCATATCCGATTGGGCTGGATTTATTCGATCGCCATGTTCATCATATGTCTGAGTGCACTCACGATCATTAGCTTTTATCGCTTTAGTTTCTTCCTGATGGTGGTAGGTGTATTGACTTTTTATTCCACGTTTGTAGGAGTACGAGTAACGAGGCGAAAAAAAGTTGGTACCGAAGAATGGTACGATTGGGGGGCAGCGATCATCACCTGCTTATTTGCGATAGGGCTATTCGGTTATGCTATTTATGTTTTTAACATCGCCGGGTGGCACTGGGTTGGTTTTTTAAGCATTGTATTTGGCGTGCTTACTTTTTCTCGTGGCTGGACAGACCTGGTTTTCTATCGCAGAAAGAAAGCAGATCATTCGGAATGGTGGCTGCACAATCATATCAATGCCATGGGGAGTTCATACATCGCCGCAGTAACCGCTTTTGTCGTTCAGAATGGAGATGCCTGGATGCCTGACACCTCTTTCCAATGGTTGTTCTGGGTATTGCCTGGAGCCATTGGTGGTACAATTATCGGGCGAGTGATCAAACGTTATAAAACTGCGGCCGCTAGTTAATCTACTTGGAAGAGTCTCTTTCGATCAATTCGGGCTGCACCAAAACGTGTTTGGGTTCCACAAAACCATGTTCTCCCTTATTTGACATGATTTCGTCAAACAATAATAAGGCTGCCTCTCTGCCAATCTCGAAACCTCTTTGCTCCATGGTAGATAATGAAGGGGTTGTATGACGTGTGAAAAACCAGTTGCTAAATCCAATGACTTTGAGATCTTCCGGTACCTTCACCCCCATCTCTTTAGCCTCCTTCAACAGCTCAATGGCGACCATGTCATTGTGCACAAAAATCCCGTCTGGCTTTTTTCGGATCAATTCTTGTAGAAGCTTCACCTTTTCGTCCGAATCCACCGGATAATCAACTGTCACAACCAAGTCTTCTTTCAGAGGCAAGCCTGCCTCCTCCAATGCTTTTAGATAACCGGTGTGGCGTTCCTTTACGTTGATCAGGTTTTCGTGTCCGCCAATGTAGCCTATGGTTTTACATCCTTTTTCAATCAGGTGTTTGGTCGCTTCGTATCCTCCTGCAATATCATCAACGCTCACATAGGAACATCCCAGTTCTTTTACATTTCGATCGAACAAGACCACCGGTGCACTGCGATCAATCAACGCCCTAATATGGTCAAATTGATAAGTGTTTTTTGATGGACAGATCAAAAAGCCATCTGCTCGAACATTATACATTGCTTTGCAATCCAAAACTTCTTTTTCGTAATCCTCATTGGATTGAGTCACAAAAACCTGATAACCTTTACTGTAGGCGACATCTTCTACTCCACTGATCACCGTAGAGAAAAAGAAGTGAACAAATTCCGGCAGGATCACACCAATGGTGTTGGTCTTCTGATTCCTGAGACTCAGCGCAATCGCATTGGGCTCGTAGTTCCACTCTTTGGCAAGTGCATGCACTTTCTTCTTGGTCTCAACATTGATCTCAGGGTGATCCTTCAAAGCACGAGAAACGGTACTTGGTGCCACACCCAATTCCTTCGCAATGTCTTTAATCGTGATGTTCCTCTTCATACGCTGCTAGCAAGATACATAACTAATACGGGTCAACCATGGTGAATTTCCATGAAGGGAAAAGCACACGGAAACTTCAATTTTTGTACTATTTCAAGAAACCCAACTCAACCTTTGCAACTCTTCGATAAAACAAGCCCCCTTTTGTATTGGTCGAAATGACCTACTTCGACACCCTATTTCATCGAAAAACCTGAATTCGAGGACTTTTTGCCAATGACTCGAAAAATCTTACCCAAATCAGGAATTTCTAAAATAGAGGAATAGTTCGAAAACGGTTGCGAAAAATTGCAAACGGTTCCGAAAAATCGGAATTGAAAAAACTTCATTTCAGAGTCTTTGAATTACAAATCCTCTACTAAATTCAAAAAACCATGTCCTCTGATTTGGAAATTTATCAATCAAATCCGTTGAAATCTTTTGAAAATCTCGAGGCCAGGTGAAAAAGAAGTTGGTATGGTGACATTTGGGAGTTTTCAAACAGACAAATTGAACTTTATCAAGAAGAAACAAACAATAATTTGATCACGATTAAATGATTATGATGAAGAAGTATTTTAATTTTTTAATGGTCTGTGCCTCTTTTCTGGCATTAACTGTTTTCGTCTCTTGTTCAGAAGACGATCCGGCTCCAATCATTGACGAAGAAGAGCCTATTCCTGTTCCTGATGGAATGTATTTGGTTGGCTCCGCAACTAGTACTAGTCCTGTAAGTGATTTCACCATGGGTCCTGGTGTTGTTGGTGGTCCTGACTTCACTACTTTAGACAGAACAGGTATGTTCACCACTTTCGTATTCCTGGGAGAGGGAACATTCCAATTCATAGAGTACATCAACGGAGACTCTACTATCTGGGGTGGTGAGATCACGGTTGCTCCTATGGCTGAAGGATCTAATTATAACATGGGTACAGGTACTGCAGCTGAGGATGGTGCGGCTATATCTCCCTTGGAAGCGAACACCTTGCACCACGTCGTAATTGACAAGCAGTCTGGCACAATCTACCTTTCTCCTGTGAAGCAATGGGAAATCATCGGCCCTGCACAAGAGCTTGGCTGGAATGAAGGAACTCAAATTGCTCTGGGATCCAGCGATGCTACTGGTACTACTTTCTCTACTGAAGGAATCGTACTAAGAGGCCCTAATGAGTACAAGTATCGATACAACAGCAACTGGGACCTTGCATTCGATGACATTGAAGATTTCAACATCTTCACCAACTTCGGTCTTACCGATGGTGGCTTATTACTTGGTGGCTCAAACTTCAACTTCGAAGGTGATGATGGGGTTTACACGGTTTCTGCATCTTTCAGCCCTACTGACATTTCATTCAATCAGGAAAGAACTGGTGACGTAGAAGAATTGACTTATGATCCGCTTGATTTCCCTTGGGGTATCATCGGTGCTGGTACTGAGACAGGATGGGATGCTGATACAGATTTGACTTATCTGGATTGGGCTAATACCTGGACTGGCATTTTCTACTTGACTGCTGACGTATTCAAATTCAGAAATGATGATGCATGGTCTGCTGAGTTGAACCCAGGTAATGTGAACCTGACTTCAGAAACGGTAACTGACAATGGCGATGGCAACTTCGTAACAGCTACAGAAGGACTTTACTTCGTAAGAGTTTCTGCTGTTGAAGGTGAGGAAGGTACAACCTGGAACCTGGAAGTAGACATTGTAAATCCAGGCCTGATCGGTGAAGCAACCGAAAACGGATGGGATGGACCAGACATTGATATCCCTGCAGTAACTACCAGCGGAACCGACCTGAGCTGGAAAATCGAGCAGTATTCATTCAACGCCGGTGGATGGAAGATCCGAATCGGCGATGGCTGGGAAATTGGCTTCGGATTCCCTGATGTAACCATCGACGGAACCAATGCTGCCTTGATCACCGATGCAGACGGGAACTTCAACCTCGCTGAAGCTGGCTCACATGATGTGACCTTCTCCACAAGCGACAATGGAGCTACCTGGACGCTAACCTTTGATTAATCAATTTTCAAGCAATAGAAATAAGAGCTGTCCACTGTGACAGCTCTTTTTTTCTACAAACATTTCTAAATCCGTGAAGAAGCTCCTTTCTCTCCTTCTATGTGCGTTCGGTTTTTACTCCTGGGGACAGACGGTATCATTGGAACCTACCTTGTCACCGGAAAATCCCACAGCCGACGAAGAATTAACCATCACTTATGATGTCACAGGCACAGACCTGGAATCGCTCGATAACGCCTGGCTTTGGCTCTGGCTCCCTGACAAGGATGATGTGGACGTTGCATCGAATGTGAATCCTGCTACCAGCAACGCAGGCGCCACGGATGTAGCGAAGTTCACCAAAACAGAGGAAAACAGTGTCGTCACTTTCTCTATTACCCTGACCATTTCCGAATTCGCAGATGCCTCGGACATCAACGAAGTAGGGGTGCTCCTCAAAGCGGATGATTGGTCTGGGGGACAAACTTCAGATTTCATTTTCAATGCAGGTACCACTACAGGTGGAGGCGAAACGTCTGGCACACATGACATCAAACCGATCGTTTCTCCGGACTTCCCTGCGGCGGATGAACCCGTTACAGTTACTTACATTACCGGTGGTACCGATTTAGAGGGGATTGGCGAAGCCTGGCTTTGGACCTGGGCACCCGACCTTTCCAATGCAGGTGTGAATTCCAATATCAACCCTGCCTCGAGCGATCCTACTGCCACGGATCCCGCAAAATTCACCCGAGAGGTAATTGACGGCCAGGAAGCTTTTACCATCACCTTTACACCAACTGATCTTATTCAGGCTTCAGCAAGCGAACTCAATCGCGTTGGTATTCTCATGAAAGGTGATGATTGGTCCAATGGCCAAACAACTGATTCCTTCATTGAGATTTCAGATGGGTTTGCGATGAAAGTGAATTCTCCTGAGACCACAAGAACTTTTTACAACCCTGGTGACCAGGTAGAAGTGGATGTAGCCACTTCTGAAGCAGCAACGATCACTGTATCTCTGGATGGAACTACTGTAAGTTCCGTATCAGGCTCCACTGCCTTACAATACACGCACCAAGTCATCACTGACGGAGCAGCACACTCCCTGGTGATTGAGGCTACTAATGGAACAGATACAGAAACGTTCACTCACTCCTATTCTACGACGCCAACTACACCAGAAGTAGCCTTACCTGCGGGTCTGGTAGACGGTGCCAATTATACAGAAGATGATACACAAGCCTATTTGGTCCTTACTGCTCCTGGGAAGGACAATGTGTTTGTACTGGGAAGTTTCAACAACTGGTCGCTGGATCAGGATTTCCTTATGAACAAAGACGGAGATAAATTTTGGCTGGAAATCACAGGTTTAACTTCCGGACAAGAATACCTCTATCAATACCTGATCGACGGAGAGATTGTCATTGCCGATCCCTACACGGAAAAAGTTATTTCCAGTTATGATGACGGTCAGATCAGAGACGAAAATCGATACCCTGGACTTGTTGCTTTCCCCAGTGCATTTACGACAGGTGAAACAGCCGTATTACAAACCAATCGCCCGGAGTTTGATTGGGAGGTCACTGATTTCCAAAAACCGGCTGCAGAAGACCTGGTGATCTATGAACTACTGGTAAGGGACTTCACCGAGGAGCGTACATACAACGCCGTAACAGAGCGTCTGGATTACTTGGATTCATTAGGGGTCAACGCCATCGAGTTGATGCCTATTACAGAATACGAAGGCAACATCAGCTGGGGTTATAATCCTTCTTACAAGTTCGCAGTAGACAAGTTTTATGGGACCGAGGATGAACTCAAAACCCTCATCGATGAAGCGCACAAGCGCGGGATGGCCATCATCATCGACATGGTACTGAACCATCACTTCGGCAGAAGCCCACTGGTACAAATGGAAGCTTCAGGCGCATTCGGCCCTCCGACAGCAGACAATGCGTGGTTCAACGTAACGCCCAAGCATGATTTCAATGTAGGATTCGATTTTGACCATGAAAGTCAATTCACGCAAGACTATGTCGATCGTGTCGTGACTTATTGGATTGAAGAATATAAGGTAGATGGCTACCGATTTGACCTGTCCAAAGGATTTACGCAAAAGAACAGCTTAGGCAACGTCGGCCTTTGGGGTGAATATGACATTACCCGGATCAACCTGCTTTCCAGAATGGCTAATGTAATCTGGGAAACTGATCCTGAAGCTTATGTGATGCTGGAGCATTTTGCGGTCAACCAGGAAGAGCGTGCGTTAGCAGACCTTGGCATGATGCTTTGGTCTAACACCAGACATTCCAATCTGGACTGGCAATACTTTGAGACCCGTGGATGGCAAAGCCCCCACAACATCAATTATCTGGAAAGTCATGATGAGGAGCGTGTGATGTGGGAAAACCGAAACGCAGGAAGCCTTGAGGAACGAATCAGCGATGCAAAAGTTGATGCCGCATTCTTCTTCATGGTACCCGGGCCTAAAATGATCTGGCAATTTGGTGAGTTTGCTTACGATGAGGAACTGAACAATGACCGTCTGGGCATCAAGCCAACTCGTTGGGAATACCTGGAAGATGCAGAAAGATTGCAATTATTTGGATTATATCAGTCATTGATCAATCTTAAAACACAAACGGATTACCTCTCAGATGAGCATTTTAGCTGGAATGCCAGTTCAAGTGTTCGATGGATCAATTACGAACATCCTGATGTACAGATCTCCATGTTTGGTAACCCTACTTCTTCTTCCAGAGATGGTGATCCACACTTTGTAGCAGCAGGTGATTGGTACGATTACTTCACTGGCGAGCAGATCACTATTACTGACCCTAATGCTTCTGTGACACTCGCGCCTGGTGAGTTCTACATCTATACTTCAGAACCCATTGACAATTTCACGACGATCAATGTTGAATCCAGTGTCATTTTGTCTACCGGACCACAGCAATTGGAACTGACCACCTACCCTAACCCTTTTGTCGAGGAGTTCACTATACAAGGTGTCAACACCATCGATCAGATTGTGATCACAGATCTGTCGGGTAGACTTATTTCAGAATTCTCTCCTGTTGCAAAAACCTTTACTGTGAATGCAGCCGCTTATGAGACAGGCATTTACCTCATCGAAGTGATTTCAGGAAATACCAAAGAGACCTTAAAAATGATCAAGCGACCATGAGCTAGACCTAAACCCCATTAGTATGAAGAAGTTTTATTATTGTTTGTTTAACTCCCGACCCAGGGTGGCAGTAGGATTATTCCTACTGCTTATCCCAGGGTTATTGATGGCACAGCGTTCCGTAACCGGAACAGTCACGGACCCTGGAGACGATTCCACTATTCCCGGAGTAGCCGTATTGCTAAAAGGCACAACTACCGGAGTAGTCACCGATATTGACGGTAATTTCCAAATAACCGTACCAGATGATGGAGGCGTTTTGGTATTCAGTTTCGTTGGTTATCAGACGCAAGAAGTGACCGTCGGCACCCAGTCTGTCATCGATGTGTACATGCCTTTGGACGTCCAGCAACTAGACGAAGTAGTAGTCATCGGATATGGCCAGGTAGAAAAAGGTGACATCACCGGGGTGGTAAGCAAAGTAGATAGTAGAACTTTTAACCGAGGTGTACTGACCTCCCCTGATCAATTGATTGCTGGTAAAGTGGCCGGTGTGCAAATCACCTCCAACAGTGGCCGACCAGGCGATCAGGTTTCTATCCGATTGAGAGGAGGAACCTCTCTGTCAGCGAGCAATGAGCCACTATTCGTAGTTGATGGTGTGCCGTTGGACAATACCGCACACAACCCCGGCGGAATGACTGGTGGCAGAAACCCGCTTAACTTCATCAACCCTGCTGACATTGCCGACATCACGGTATTGAAAGACGCTTCGGCAGCCGCGATCTACGGATCACGAGGTGCCAATGGTGTCATCATCATTACCACCAAATCCGGAGCCGGCGCAACGCCTGGTAAGGTTCAGTTTTCCTATGATGGCAATTATTCCGCTTCGATTTTGACGCAACGAGTTGAAATGCTCAATCGGGAAGAATTCATCTTCACAGTAGAAAGAAGGGGCCAACGCTGGACCAACTCTCTGGGTGATGCAGATACAGACTGGACAGATGAAGTACTGCAATTGGCACATGGGCATAACCATACACTCAGTGCTACCATGGGCGGAAAAGTGACTTCTTTCAGGGCCTCTGTCAATTATCAGGACCTCAATGGGGTACTAAAAACAGAAAATACAGAACGCATTTCCGGCTCACTCAATCTGACTCAGAAGTTGCTCAATGACGACCTGACGTTGCAACTGAATACCAAGCACGCCGTGACCAATGATCGATTCGCCCCGAATGTAGTAGGTACAGCTTTGTTGTTCGACCCGACACAACCCATAAGAAGTGACGATGCAGCAACAGGATTCTATTATGAGCATGAGCAGGAATTAGCGCCGGACAATCCTGTATCTACCATCGATCAAACCTATGAGGTCGGCCGATCTTATCGTAACCTAATCAACGTGACAGCCACTTACAACTTTCCTTTTTTGGATGGGCTGTCCGGAAAGATCAACTATGCGCATGATCGCACTGACGGAAAAAGACAAAGGTTCCAGCCAGAAACGCTGCAAAGCGTTCGCAACCAACAAGGATGGTTCCAGTTTGAGGATTTCAACCGTAACAGCAACTTACTGGAAGCTTACCTGACCTACAACACGGAGATTGCAGGCAATACCAGAATGGAATTGACCGGTGGATATTCTTATCAGGATTTCTTCCGTGAATTCCCCAATTTCAGAAAGATCGACACCATCCCCGTGAGCCGTTATGGCATCAGTGATCCCCTTACGATCATCGAGGATTCACAATTGGAAGAGTTGAACTCCATCCTATTTACCCCACAATTTGATCAGTTTGAAAACCGATTGATCTCCTTTTGGGGACGTGCCAACTTCACAGTCAATGATCGATACTTGATCACTGCTACATTAAGAAGAGACGGGTCGACCCGATTTGGAGAAGATAACCGCTGGGGACTATTCCCCTCCCTGGCTGTAGGATGGAGGATATTGGATGAAAGCTTTGCTGAAGGGCTGTCCACCATCTTTTCGGACCTGAAACTCCGGGTGAGCTACGGAGTGACTGGTAGCCAGGAAATCGAAGACTATTTGTATGTCAATTTGTACGAACCTGGACAGGAAACTGCCCAATACATTTTCGGGAACGATACCGTTAACACCATCCGTCCCAACGCGGTAGACCCAAGCATCAAGTGGGAAGAGACGCAATCCTGGAACATAGGTTTGGACTATGGCATATTGGGGGGAAAGATCTACGGAACTTTAGACTTCTATCGAAAACTCACTACGGATCTCTTGTTTGAAATTCCTTTCCCAGCAGGCACACTAACCGGGGATGAAGCTGTCACCAACATCGGAGAGATGGAGAATATGGGGGTAGAATTATCCATCAATGCCAACCTGTTCAATACCGATGATTTAAAATGGGACATCAGCTTCAACGGTTCCTACAACAAAAATGAGATCCTGAAACTGGACAATTCCAACTTGCCCGACTTCATTGGATACCCTGTCGGTGAGGTTTCTGGACAAGGACTTGATCAACGTATTCAAATCCTTCGCGTCGGTTCTCCAGCCAATTCCTTCTTCACTTATCAGCATATCCGCGATGCTAACGGCAATCCGGTTCCGGATGAAGACCGAAATGGCGACCGGGTAGTGGATGATTTAGATGTCTATGTAGATCAAAATGGAGATGGCGTGATCAATCAGCAAGACCTGATTGTCGGAGAAAATCCTGCACCTGATTTCATTCTGGGATTCACTTCCAATACACAATGGAAAAACTGGGATTTAGCTGTAACCCTTCGCGCCCAATTGGGTAACTGGACTTACAACAACGTCTTTTCCCAAAATGGTGCTTTTGAAGGCGTGAACAACAACTTTGCTCCCAATAACATTCACCGATCAGCTTATACGAATCAGTTCTCCAGCTATCAGGTGCTCTCGGATGTTTACCTGGAAAATGGCTCTTTTATGCGCGTGGATAACGTGACAGTAGGGTATACCTTCCGCAATCTGGAAAATATCAACCTCCGCACCTACCTGACCGCAAGCAATCCCTTGCTGATCACGGGTTATAGCGGACTGGATCCTGAAGCGGGTATCAACGGGATAGACAACAACCTCTATCCACGTTCTCAGACCTTTTTGTTTGGTGTAAGTGCTCAATTCTAACCCAGGGATCATGAAAAAATTATTAACCATACTTTCAATCTTCACTTTTACGGCTTGTACCGATCTGGACATCACTCCTAGAAATGGCGCCGTGGAATCTGTCGCATTTGCCACCTTTGATGGCTACACCGCGTACCTGGCAAAAATTTACGGAGCGCTTTCTCTTACAGGAAACCAGGGACCTGCAGGTGATCCTGACCTGACATTAGGGGGTGATGAAGGATTTTCCAGTTACCTCCGGGTATTCTGGAAAATGCAACAATTGCCTACCGAAGAATCAGTTATTTCGTGGGTAGATCCGGGAATTCAGGAACTGCACCTACACGGGTGGGCCGCAGACGACCCCTGGTCACTAAGACTCTACACCCGTATTTTCTTCAACATTTCATTGGCCAACGATTTCCTGAGGGTATCTGAAAGCCCCACAGCACCACTAACTGATGCTGAACTGACCACACTGGAAGAATATCGGGCAGAGGCTCGTTTCTTGAGAGCACTATCCTACTGGCATGCACTGGACATTTTCAGAAATATCGCTTTGACCACTACCATTTCCTCAGAGCTTCCGTTTCAAAGCACCCCTCTGGAAGTATTCGACTTCATCGCAACCGAGTTATCGGATATCGAAGGTTCGATCCCTGGAGCCGGGCAAAACGAATATGGACGTGCCGATGCAGCAGCTGTTTGGATGCTACAAGCCAAGCTTTTCCTGAATGCCAGTGTTTACATTGGCAGCGACCAGTCTGCGGAAGCAATTGTCGCTTGCGAGAAGATCATCAATTCAGGAGCCTTCTCTTTGGCGCCGAATTATAATGAGTTATTCATGGGTGACAATCACCTGCGTACTGATGAAATCATCTTCCCTATCATTCATGATGGCAATGTCTCTCAAAGCTGGGGCGGCACTACCTTCCTGGTACGTGCAAGTATTGGCGGTGCCATGCAGGACAATCTGGATGCTTCAGGTAATGAAATAGAAGACGAAGCATTGACCAATTATGGCGTACCTTCTGGTTGGAACGGCTTAAGAACCACCAGCGGTCTGGTCAATAAATTTGACGCCAATGATTCACGTGGTATGTTCTTTAGCGAAGGTCAATCTTTGGAAATTCAGGACTTGAGTGTATTCGAAGAAGGATATGCGGTAGAAAAATGGTCAAACATTGAAGCAAGTACCGGAGAAAGAGCGCCTGGTATTGATCATGTTGGGACTGATTTTCCAATGTTCCGATTGGCAGATGCCTACCTAATGCTGGCTGAAGCTGAAGTTCGTAACACAGGAAGTGCCAGTGCGGCAAGTGTAGCCCGGATCAATGAATTGCGCCAGCGGGCCTTCGGAGACAATTCTGGTGATGTAGCCGCAAGTGAAATCACATTAGATTTTCTACTGGAAGAAAGAGCCCGTGAGTTGTATTGGGAAGGTCACCGCAGAACGGATTTGATCCGATTTGGAGCCTTTTCTTCAGGCACCTATTTGTGGCCATGGAAAGGTGGTGTGGCTGAGGGCGCAAGCATCTCTGATCACCTGCGCATATTCCCTATCCCTTCCACTGACCTCATTGTCAATCCTAACCTTAACCAAAACCCTGGTTACTAATGAAAAATGTAATTACTGCTTGCCTTATCCTACTCATGGTTCCTGTACTGGCCCAAAAAGTGGACCGGATGGAACCTCCATTCTGGTGGGCTGGCATGAAAAACCCTAAACTGCAACTGATGGTCAATGGTGAGAACATTGCCGAGACCAAACCGGAATTGAATTACCCTGGCGTAGAAATCACTGCCGTTACCAGTCTACAGAGCCCCAATTACCTGTTCATTGATTTAGAGATGGCTGTGGATGCTAAGCCTGGCACGTTTGACATTGCCTTCAAACAGCGTGGCAAAACGAAAGCCACCTACAGCTACGAGCTCAAAGAACGAGCAGCGGGTTCTGCTGAACGACAGGGGTTCAACACCACCGACGTACTTTATCTGATCACCCCTGATCGTTTTGCTAATGGAGATCCTTCCAACGATGTAATTGATGGGATGCGAGAAGGACTGAACCGTACAGAACCTTATGGTCGACATGGGGGTGATATCCGTGGCATCATCAACAGCCTTGATTATTTGAAGGATTTGGGTTTCACTGCTATTTGGGTCAACCCTGTATTGGAAAATGACATGGAAGAATGGTCGTATCATGGGTATTCTACCACTGATTTCTACAAAGTTGATCCTCGATTTGGGACCAATGAAGAATATGTTGAACTCACTACGAAGGCCAAAGAAAAAGGCATCAAAGTGATTATGGACATGATCGTCAACCACTGCGGATCTTTCCACTGGTGGATGGATGACTTCCCTGCCAAAGACTGGGTGAACTATCAGGAAGAATACCAGCGTGGTGAATACCAGATCACGACCCACCGTAAGCCTGTGGTCCAGGACCCTTATTCCACGGCGATCGATCGCAAAGAGTTCTTCGATGGCTGGTTTGTAACAACCATGCCAGATATGAATCAAAGAAACCCTTATATGGCCACCTATCTGACACAGAATTCCATCTGGTGGATTGAGTTTGCGGACATGTCTGGGATTCGCATGGACACTTATCCTTATCCTGACATGGATTACATGACGGAATGGACTTGTGCCGTGATGAATGAGTATCCTAATTTCAATATCGTGGGTGAAGAGTGGTTCGAAGATCCCTCAATTGTGGCCTACTGGCAAGCAGCTAAAGACAATCCTAATGGCTACACCTCCTGCCTTCCTAGCTTAATGGACTTCCCACTTCAGGCCGAGTTGACGAAAGCTTTGAACAACCCTCAGGGAGATTGGAATGGTTGGCTACCAGCTTATACGACATTGGCCAAAGACTTCTCTTATGCTGATCCATTCAATCTGGTCGTTTTCCCTGACAACCACGACATGAGTCGTTTTTACACACAGGTGAACGAAGACATGGACATGTTCAAATTAGGTCTGGCGTACTACACCACCATTCGCGGCATTCCTCAATTCTACTATGGAACAGAAGTGTTAATGAGTAATCCTGGAACAACCGAACACGGGATCATCCGCAGCGATTTTCCTGGTGGCTGGGACGGAGATGCTAAAAATGCCTTTAGCGGAGCCGGTATGAGTGCGGAACAAAAAGCCACGCAGAATTATTTCAAAACGCTTCTCAACTGGAGAAAGACCAGTGAGGCAGTTCACTATGGTCAGTTGAAACATTACAATCCGAAGCAGGACATATATGTACTCTTCCGATATACGGAAGGTGACAAGGTAATGACCATCCTCAGCAAAAATGACAAGGATGTCGATCTGGATCTGAGTCGTTTTTCTGAACTGATCATCGGAAATGAAAAAGGAAAAGAAATCATTTCGGGACAATCCGTGGACTTGAGTCAGGGACTGACTGTTCCTGCGAAAACGCCATTGATCATCGATTTTGATTGAGTCAATATTCCACAACAAACGTGCAACTTATCTCCTCATCGGGCTTGTCCTGTTGGGGCTGATAAGTTGCCATTCTCAAGAACCTGAACCAAGCGCTCGAAACAACTTCTATTTCGGGGCAGACTTATCTTACACCAATCAAGTAGAAGACCTGGGAGGCTCCTACTTTGATGATTCCGGCGAAGAGGCCGACCCCTATCAAATCCTGGCTACAAAAGGATTAAACCTTGCTCGCTTTCGATTATGGCATGATCCTCAATGGACCAAAGAAGTCTATGGCACCAATGGATTATTTGGACCTTACAGTGACATAAAAGATGTAATTAGATCAATGACGAGGGCCAAAGAGCAGGGAATGGACTTGCTCGTTGATTTTCACTACTCCGACTTTTGGGCTGATCCGGGCCGGCAACAAATTCCGGCTGCCTACCATGAAATCACAGACCTTAAGGTACTTGCTGATTCCGTAGAACAATACACGTTAAAGACACTCTCGAAGCTGAGCGCTCAAGGGCTGTCTCCCAAGTATGTTCAGATAGGAAATGAAATCAATTGTGGGCTTTTCATCACTGATCGGCCGGCAAACTTCCCAAATTGCAATGTCTGTGAAGGCAACTGGTCGCAGGCTGGAACAGTACTGAATGCTGCCATTACTGCGGTTCGGCAAACCAATCCTGACACAAAAATCATCCTTCACGTTGCAGATCCTGTTAATGTCGAATGGTGGTTTGGCCAAATGACAACCTCAGGAGTAGTAGTAGACTTTGACATCATCGGGATTTCGTATTACCCACTGTGGCATACCGGATCAAGTCTTTCATCCATTGACCAGACAATCGAAGGCTTCCGGGAGCAATTCCAAAAAGACGTCATGATCCTGGAAACAGCCTATCCGTGGACCACAGAAGATGCTGATAATTATGGAAATATTCTCGGTGGCTCTCCATTGGAGGGGTACCCTTTCACGGAAGAAGGGCAACTGGACTTCATGACTTTCCTAACCCAAAAAGCGATCGATGCTGGTGCTTTAGGGGTCATTTATTGGGAACCAGGCTGGATCAGTTCTGATCTTCGCGATCCGTGGGGACAAGGCTCCTCCTGGGACAATGTCACCTTTTTCGATTTTGAGGGGCGGTCATTACCGGTGGTGGATTTTCCGATGTTTCCTTATCAGTTTGAATAAGAAGAACTTCTAAAGTCCCCCTTTTAAGGCATAGCCGTCAACTTAAGCTAAAAGTCATTATTCGTCATTCCGAGCGAATGCCGGAATCTCAAGTTTAATAAGTACAACCTCTCATTGAGATTCCTGATCAGAGTCAGGAATGACGCTTAATTGACGGCTATGATTTGATGAATAGGGAGGGGATCCTTTTTTGAATTATAGATAATCATCCCAATCGAATGAAGCGGCGCTTTCAACCTTATGTTCAGCCGTTTCATCGAACATAATTGCGAAGGTTTGTGTACATTGAGTTGATTTACATTATCACCAATCAAATAAACCTACCATGAGTAATATTCTTTATATTATCGCGATCATCTGTGCCATCTTCGTTATCTATGACGTATGGGCTGTTCAAAAGAAAATGGCTGCGTTTACAAAAGTTATCTGGACCGTTTTTGCTTTGCTTTTCAGCATCATTACGGCGATTATTTACTACTTCATGGTGAAGAAGTAATGAGGGCGTGCTGAAAACCACTCGGATTTACAATAAGAATTCCTTTGGAGATTAGATTTTGTACACAATAAATTCTCGAAATCGAGATTTTATCGCTAGCCTCAGGCAAACCATCTACGTCGTTGGCCTCAAATTGAAGTCTAGATATACATCTTCTTTCGGCCGCCTAGTATATGGCTAACCTGAGACTTTTTCAGCAGCCCTAAATCAGTCCAGCTTCTCCAGAAGCTGTTCCCACCTTTCAGTGACCTCATTTAATGAGGTCTTTTTTTGTTGGTACGACTGGTTCACTTCTGCCAATTTCTCTTCGTTTTCGTACACCTCAGGTTCCGCCAGTTTGGCTTCCAGGTTTGCTACTTCTTCTTCAAGTGTTTCGATCTGCGACTCAATGTCCGTAATTTCTCGCTTTAAGGCCTTTTCTTCCTTATTATCCAGTTTAGGTTTGGTATTCTGCTTCTTTGGTTTCTGCACCTTACTTTCAGCAGCATCTACGTTCTGAACTTTCCCTTGAGTCTTTTCGCGCTGGTCCATCCACCATTCGAACTCTTCATAAGTACCTGGGTATTCCTTGATTTGCTGGCCCTCGATCCACCATATCTTGGTCGCAACTTTGGAAATGAAATCCCGGTCGTGAGAAACCAAAAGAAACGTTCCTTCAAATTGCTGCAAGGCCTGCACCAAAATACTCACAGAAAGCATGTCCAGGTGGTTAGTGGGCTCATCTAGCATCAGGAAATTCGATTCGGAGATCAGCGTCTTTGCCAGTGCGACACGAGACTTTTCTCCTCCGGAAAGGACTTTGATCTTTTTGAACACATCATCGTCGGTGAATAAGAAACATCCCAGGACACCACGTAATTCCTGTTCGGTCTTACCGGTTCCTTGTTGCTTCAACTCCTCAATGATCTCACTTTCTATGTCCAGCGCTTCCAGTTGATGCTGCGCATAAAAGGAAGTCATTACATTATGGCCTAGTTCTACTTTGCCCTGATGTGGTTCATTGCCACCTACAATTCGAAGGACCGTGGATTTACCTTTTCCATTTGCGCCAATTAGCGCAATCTTATCTCCTCGCTCAATATGAGCCACTGTTCCATCCAGGATCTCAAGATCCCCATAAGCTTTAGAAATATTCTCCAAACGCACCACGTGCCGGCCCGATTTGGTTTTGAAATTGAATTTAAAATTGACTTGCGCTGTATCATCCACTACCGCCTCAATCCGTTCCATCTTTTCCAATTGCTTGGCCTTAGATTGTGCCTGTTTCGCTTTCGTCGCCTTCGCTTTAAAACGTTCTATGAAGCGCTCTGCTTGCTTAATCTTCTGCTGTTGATTTTCAAAAGCATTTTGCTGGATCTCATTGCGCAGTTCCTTTTCCTCCTCATAGAAATCGTAATTCCCAGCATAGAGATGCAAATCTGCCTGATAGACTTCTACAATCTTGTCGATAGAGGCATTGAGAAAACGACGGTCGTGAGAGACAATGATCACGGCTCCCTCATAGCTCTGCAAATAGCCCTCGAGCCACTTGATAGAAGGCAGGTCAAGGTGGTTGGTAGGCTCATCGAGCATTAATAAGGAAGGCTGCTCCAAGAGTAGTTTAGCCAGCATCACACGCATCCTCCAGCCTCCTGAAAATTCTCTCAAAGGCCGCTTCAAGTCCTCGGTCTTGAAACCGATCCCTTCCAAAATCTCCTCTGCCCTCGATTGAATGGTGTAGCCTTCGACCGCTTCAAAACGCTCCTGAAGCTTCGCCAGCTTATTGACCAGCTCGTCCCGATAGTTTGTCTCCATTTCGTGGAGCACCTTATCGATCTGATGTTGCAAGTCATGTGCTTCCTGAAAGGCCAACATTGCCACTTCCAATATAGGCTCATCCGATTGATAACTCAACAAGTCCTGATTCAGAAAACCAATGGTCGTCCCTTTACTCATGGAAATGTCTCCTCCGGCCGGCTCTATGTCCCCTGAAATCATCTTCAGCAGGGTAGATTTACCGGTACCATTGAGTCCGATCAGACCTATTTTATCTTTTGGCGTGATGAATAATGATGCTTCATCATACAATATGCGATCTCCCAGAAAATAGGAGAGTTTATTGATGCTTATCATGGGAGGACAAAGTTAGGGTCCGTCAGTCCAAGAAAGAATAGAAAGGTTATGAATTACAGCGAAGCAATGCAGCGTTTAACTGCTACTTCCAGTTGATCTCTGGTGAAAGGCTTCTGAAGGTATTCTGCAATTTCAATGTCGTAATTGGACATAACAGAAGGCGGATGACCTGAACAGACGATGATCTGTGGTCTGTGTTCTACCAACTCCATGAACTCCGGACCTTCCAGGCCAGAGATGTTGATATCCAGAAAAATGACATCCGGTTTCAGCTTCTCGATATCCAAAGCGGCTTTGGTCGTGTCGCCATGGACTGCCAAGACGTCAAGACCGCCGATACGTACGAGATACTGCTGCAGCATTTCAGCAAAGTCTTCGTCATCCTCTACAATGATGCAAGAGTACTTAGTGCTCATTCGCCAAATTGAAGTTGCGTAGGTTTATTAAATATAGCCAGACAAATCTAGAGAATTTTAAGACGGGAGCAATCATCTGCTTCCAATCATCAATTCCCAAGAAATTATCAAGACGAAAAATTAGTCATTTATCTGAAAGAAGATGATTGATTCCGTGAGCTTCCTACATGAATCGGCATTTTTCCCACATGGACATGATCAAGCACGCGCTTTTGGTATCAATTCTTCCTTTTCTGTCGCTGTTCCGGTTTTACCGGGAACAATGATCAGCCGATTACCTCGGTTGTATGAAATATAATTCCAGACCCACCCCATAAATACCAGGAATTTCCTCCTGAAGCCCATGATAGAAATTAAGTGAATAAACATCCATACAAACCATCCGAAAAAGCCACCAAAACTTAAGCCTTTGGCATCCACAACCGCATGGTTTCTACCGATTGTAGCCATAGAACCTTTATCAAAATAACGGAAGGCAGTTCGTTCCCTACCAGCCAGTCTTCGTTTCAGGTTTTTACCCAAATGCTGAGCTTGCTGGATCGCTACCGGAGCCAGCATCGGCAGGCCGTGATCCCAACCTTTGACATATTGAATGGCCACATCACCTATCGCATAAACGTTGTTCGTTCCAGCGACCTCATGGTAATCATTGACTTTTAGTCGGCCACGTTCAAGCGATTCCGCCTCAAAACCTGCCGGCACATTACCTACGACACCTGCAGCCCAGATCAAACAGCGAGAAGGGATTTCAGAACCATCGTTAAGCGTGACATGTCCCTCCTCAAAATCTGTCACTCGTTTCTCCATTAACACTTCAACCCCAAAGGACTCCAGGTAAGTTTTTGCTTTTCGGCTGGCAAAATCAGACATGGTATTCAACACCTGATCACTGCCTTCGACCAGTACGATGCGCATTTGACTGAAATCCAGCTCTGGATAGTCTTTTGGCAAAATATGGTCCCGTAACTCGCCGATGGCTCCTGCCAGTTCCACTCCTGTTGGGCCTCCTCCCACGATCACAATGTTCATGTATTGTTCCAACTCTTGGTCGTTGTTGGCGAAAAGGGCTTTCTCAAAATTGTTGATCAACTGAGTCCTAAGGGCAAGGGCATCCTTTACCTCCCTTAACTTCAGTGCTTGTTCTTCTATTTTGGCATTACCAAAAAAGTTGGTTTTAGAGCCCGTTCCGATCACCAGGTAATCGTATTTCAATGCACCCAGATCCGTCCGCACCACTTGGGCAGCCTGATCTACGGATTCAACTTCCGCCAATCGAAAATGAAAATGATCGTCATCTTGTAAAAATTCGCGCAAAGGACTGGAGATATCTCCAGGTGAAAGTCCTGCCGTAGCCACCTGGTACAACAATGGAATGAAGGTGTGGTAGTTGTTCTTATCCAGCATCACCGTTTCCACGGGACACTTTCGTAATTTTTGTACCAGTTCGATCCCTGCAAAACCACCCCCGATGATCACTACTCTGGGCAGGTCACTTGGAGGAAGACTACCCTCTAAATCTTTAACGATAGATTGACTCATTGTCGTAGTTGATGTTTAGAACTAAAACGAAAAAGAAGCACCGGTAAGTTCTCCTTTTTGCGGAAAAAAGAGAGATTTTACTTTCTACTTTGACAGATTGCCTTATCACCCCTTCTATTCCTTAAAAGGGCAAGGTCGAAAATCAGCGTAAACGCCCTTTAGGGCCGGGGTAAAACTAAAGATTTTCTCAATCTATCAAAGTTGAATTTAATGATCTAGTAATTTGTATCCCCCGCACAAAGATCAATGCCAAATCCCGTCTTAAATTACAGTCCGAAATTTATGAAGCAGCCTAAAAATCTTATCAAGGCCTGGTGCATGTATGACTGGGCTAACTCGGTTTACAACCTGGTCATCAATACCTCAATCTTCCCGATTTACTACACCGCCGTGACTAAAAACATGGGCAATGGCGAAACGGTGCAGTTCTTTGGCTATGAGATCGTCAACTCCGTCCTTTACAGTTACGCTTTGTCATTTTCGTATTTGATCTCAGCAGTAATTCTTCCCTTGCTATCGGGCGTCGCCGATTACACCGGAAAGAAAAAGCTCTTTTTAAAAATATTCACCTATTTGGGTGCCGGTTCCTGCATGGGCATGTTCTTCTTCACCGGAGAAACGCTGGAATGGGGTATTTTCTGCGTTGTATTTGCCAGTGTGGGCTACAGCAGCGGTCTGGTATTCTATGATGCCTTCCTTCCGGAAATTGCATCAGAAAAAGAAACAGACCGGGTCAGTGGTCTTGGATACGCCTATGGCTACTTTGGCAGTGCTCTTATGATGATTGTCAGTCTGATATTAATTCAGATGTACGAAGTATTTGGCTTTACCTCTACGGGATGGGCCACTAGAACAGTCTTTTTACTAGTAGGTGTATGGTGGATCGGCTGGGCACAGATCCCATTCCGCCGATTGCCGGATAATGTGTTTCAGAAAAAGCCTTCGGGAAGCATTCTTTTCAATGGCTACCTGGAAATCAAGAAAGTATTCTTTGCCCTAAAAGGATTGAAGAACATGAAAATGTACCTGATCTCCTTTTTCTTTTTCAATATGGGTGTTCAGACTGTAATGTTGTTGGCAACGCTGTTCGGATCGAAAGAATTGAAAATGGAGTCAGGACAATTGATCCCTGTGCTATTGATCATCCAATTTGTAGGGATAGCAGGTTCCCTGCTATTTGCTCGTCTTAGTGAGCGAAAAGGCAATAAATTCTCTCTCAATACCATGATCATCATTTGGATCGGGGTATGCTTCGGTGCCTATTTCGTAGATCATGTCAATCAATTTTATGTGATTGCCGTATTGGTGGGACTGGTCATGGGTGGTATTCAAGCTTTGTCACGTGCAACCTTCTCTAAACTGATCCCGAAGGATTCGGAAGATCATGCGTCATTTTTCTCATTTTTTGATGTCACCTTCCATGTAAGTGTAGTGTTGGGCACGTTCAGCTATGGATTTATCGAACAGGTGACTGGCTCCATGCGCAACAGCACCCTGGCATTGGCCACTTTTTTCATTTTGGGGATCATTTTCCTCGCTCGTGTCAAAATGAAGCATGTCGCTCCCGTTTCCAAGGCTTAACCTTCCTCCCGCTGAATTAAGGCTGGAACAAAATGGAGATGAATTCTACGTCTTTGACATCATCCGGAAGAAGATGATCTTCCTTACCCCTGAAGAATGGGTAAGACAGCATTTCCTACACCTATTGATCAACCACCTCGGTTATCCAAAATCACTGATCAAAGTTGAATCAGGATTAAAGTACAATCACAGAGAAAAACGCAGTGACTTACTGGTCTATGATCGATCCGCAAAAGTATTCATGCTGATAGAGTGCAAATCCTATAAAATTGAAATGGGCAAAGCCACACTTCATCAGTTGGCTACTTACAATAAAGTATTAGATGCGGACCATGTGGCCATTACTAATGGCTTACGGCATTTTTGCTGGCAAAAAAAAGAGGATCGCAGTACCTACGATCCTCTGGAAGACTTTCCGCCTTTTCCTGGTTCTTAGAGATTAAAGGAATTCTTTCACATCGGTGTATGGCAGATCAAATGCTTCTGCTACTCCTTTGTATACCACTTCCCCGTTGATCACGTTCAGACCAAGCTCTAATTCTTTATTGTCCTGACACGCTTTCTTCCAGCCTTTGTTGGCCAACTGAATTGCATAAGGCAATGTCGCATTGGTTAATGCCAAGGTAGAAGTGTAAGGTACTGCACCCGGCATATTAGCCACACAATAATGCAATACGTCATCAATCACATAGGTAGGATCCTGGTGTGTCGTAGGTTTACACGTCTCAATACATCCACCCTGATCTACAGCAACATCTACCAATACGGTTCCCGGAGCCATTTCTTTTAGCATATCACGGGTGATCAAATGTGGTGCTTTTGCACCTGGGATCAATACCGCTCCCACGATCAGGTCATGAGTTGTGATCAGCTCACGAATGTTGTACTCATTGCTCATGAATGTATTCACATTCGCAGGCATCACATCATCCAGGTACCTCAATCGAGGCAGGCTGATATCCATAATGGTTACATCCGCTCCTAGTCCGGCAGCCATTTTTGCAGCGTTCGTCCCGACGACACCTCCTCCGAGGATCAATACTTTCGCAGGTCTTACACCAGGAACGCCTCCTAAAAGAATACCTCGTCCACCCATTGGTTTTTCCAGGTACTTGGCTCCTTCCTGAATGGACATTCTTCCTGCCACCTCAGACATAGGGACCAATAGCGGCAAAGAGCGATCTGGTTTTTCGACCGTCTCGTATGCCAAACAAACCGAACCACTTTCCATCATGGCCTTCGTCAGTGGCTCATAGGAAGCAAAGTGAAAATAAGTAAATACCAACTGATCTTTCTTGATGAGTTTGTATTCAGGCTCGATAGGCTCTTTTACCTTAATGATCATCTCGGCAATCTCATATACTGCTTCAATGGTGGGCAAAATAGAAGCACCTGCTTCTTTGTAATTTTCATCGGAAAATCCACTGCCATTTCCAGCAGTAGACTGCACGTGAACCGTATGACCATGCTTGGTCAGTTCTTTTGCTCCAGCAGGGGTAAGCGCCACACGATTCTCGTTGTTTTTGATTTCTTTAGGGACTCCAATAACCATTATAAAAACGTTTATTCCGGGTTAAAATGTGCGCAAAGATCGCCGCCTTATTTGAGATTCCATCCAACTTTGATTCAATAAATCTCGTTATTTTATTACTTCCAAAGGAACGAAAAGCAACATTCGGTAATTCAGTATAAAATTCTTAAAATGATGAATTTGCAAAATTTAATTTGATTAATTTTCTTCATTTTATCTCGAATTTTCAACTTATTCCGCATACTCTCTTGATAAGCTCATCGTTTTTAGATAAATTTGTTACCTCTGAAAGATAAAATCCTGGTTCATGATCGATAGCAAAACCACCTCAAAATCGACCAAAATCACCCTCTCCAAGGATGAAATCCTTAATGATTATGCACTCGCTGTAGAGAGCAGACAAGCGAGTTTGATCGGCCGAAAAGAGGTCTTCATGGGAAAAGCCAAATTTGGCATTTTCGGTGATGGTAAAGAATTGCCCCAGTTGGCAATGGCCCGTTTCTTTCGAAATGGCGATTTTCGATCAGGATATTATAGAGATCAGACTTTCATGATGGCCATTGGCCAATTGACGGTCCAGCAATTCTTTGCTCAACTTTACGCACATACGGATGTAAAGGAAGAGCCAGCTTCTGCCGGCCGATTGATGAACGGGCACTTCGCCACACGTTCACTTAATAATAAAGGCGAGTGGAAAACACTCACCGACATGAAGAACAGTAGTGCAGACATTTCCTGCACGGCTGGCCAAATGCCCCGACTGCTTGGGCTGGCATACGCCTCCAAACTCTACCGGGAGAATCCTGATCTTCAGGAATACAAAGACTTTTCAATCAATGGCAACGAGATAGCTTACGGAACTATCGGGAACGCCTCTACTTCTGAAGGACACTTCCTGGAAACACTCAATGCAGCCGGTGTATTACAAGTTCCCATGGTGATCTCTGTCTGGGATGATGGTTACGGCATTTCTGTTCCCCAGAAGTATCACACCATCAAAGAGAGCATTTCAGCTGCATTGGCTGGATATCAAAAAGAGGAAGGAACAAATGGCTTTGAGATTTTGGTGGCACGAGGCTGGAATTACCAGGAGTTACTCAATGCCTATGCGCAGGCCGAAGAAATCGCCCGAAAATCCCATGTTCCATGTCTGGTACACATCACCGAGCTGACCCAACCACAAGGTCATTCTACTTCAGGATCGCACGAGCGGTATAAGTCGAAAGATCGTCTCGCCTGGGAAGAAGAGTACGATTGCCTCATCCAGATGAAAAAATGGATCCTGGACGAGCAAGTGGTTGATGCGGACACTTTGGCTCAGATTGAAAAAGACGCCAAGCAAAAAGCCAAAAAAGAAAAAGATGCTGCCTGGAAGGCTTTCCGCGCTGACTTGCAGCAAGAGTTGGAAGAAGCTACACAGCTTTTGCAAGCAGCTATCGACGCTGCAGCTGAGCCTGCTAAACTCAATGAGATCGCCAACTCATTAAAAGAAACCCTCAATCCGATCAAGTCCGACGTGCTTCGTGCGGTTCGAAAAAGCCTGCGATATCTCAAAGACGAAGAAACAGAAGCTAAAAGAGCCTTACAAGCGTGGTTGCAGGAAACGCGTAAAACCAGATTTGACGAGTACAGCTCACATATGTACAGTGAGTCCCCTGAAGCGGCAATAAAAATCGGAGAAGTCAGACCTGAATACAAAGAAGACAGCCGTATGGTTGATGGACGTGAAGTACTTCAAGCCTGCTTCGACCATCACCTTTCAACCAATCCGCTGGTATTTGCCATCGGAGAAGATGTAGGAAAGATCGGCGATGTGAATCAGGGATTTGCCGGTCTACAAGACAAACACGGTGAACTTAAAGTAACCGACACAGGAATTAGAGAGACTTCCATCATTGGCCAGGGTATTGGAGCTGCCTTAAGAGGCTTGCGTCCGATCACAGAAATTCAGTACCTGGATTATTTGCTTTATGCCATCCAGACCTTGTCTGATGACCTGGCTACACTACAATACCGAACCAAAGGCGGCCAGAAGGCACCAATGATCATCAGAACACGAGGGCACAGACTGGAAGGTGTCTGGCACTCGGGCTCACCCATGAGCATGATCCTGGGCGCATTGAGAGGAGTGTATGTACTTGTACCTAGAAACATGACTCAAGCTGCAGGATTCTACAACACCATGCTTGAATCTGATGACACTGCCATCATTATTGAGTCACTGAACGGTTATCGACTGAAGGAAAGGATTCCTGAAAACCTGCAAGACGTACGAACTCCTTTGGGAGTCCCTGAGATACTACACACAGGCGAAGATCTTACCATCGTGACTTACGGCTCTACTTGTAGAATTGTCATGGAAGCTGCGAGCCAGTTACGGGAATTCGGCATCAGTGCTGAAGTAATTGACGTTCAGAGCTTATTGCCATTTGACCGTACCGGAACGATTGCCAGCTCTGTACGCAAAACTAATCGGGTCCTATTTGTTGATGAAGATGTTCCCGGTGGCGCAACTGCATTCATGATGCAGCAGGTGCTTGACAGAGATGGCGCGTATCAGTACCTGGATTCTAAACCTCGGGCCTTATCCGGTATGAATCACCGTCCTGCGTATAGTTCAGATGGCGACTACTTCTCAAAACCAAATGCAGAAGACATCTTCGAGGAAGCGTATGCAATGATGGCAGAAGTGGCACCTGAGAAGTATTCGGATTTATATTAAACCTGGCTATATCAGGGATACATTTCAGATTGAATATCTGAAAATATCAGTTTTTGATTGCTATTAAATGTTATCATATCTGATGTAAGTCAGAGTAGGCCCATTTGCCACCAAACTTAGAATTTGATATAGACTCCCTTCGGCAAACCTTGTTCTTTTTCCATTGCTGAAAAAGAACCAAATAACTAAAATGAATCAATGCCACCCCAAAACGGAGATTCCCTTCAAGGTGTCTGATAATCGAATCCTACCTAGTTTGCACTAATCAAATCACCTAGAATGAATTCAGGCGTGACTTCCAGGTTGCTTTGGTTCAGTTTTCGATCAAAAATATAAAACTGAAGCTTTAAGGTATCTGTCGGATTTAACTGAGCAAAGTGCCTCTTGCCCACATCAAAGGAGACTTCTGAAATCAATGGACCCTGTTTCTTTGGTGGTAGCTCGACATCAAATCGACCGTAAATCGGCAATCGTCCTCGCCCTACCGGATTAAGCCCAACCGATGCAAAACCGTATTTACCCTTTTTCAGGATCGACAAATAAAGGTTATAATGAAATGGATTACGATGGATCAACACCGTATCAGATAACACCGTACCATCGGAGGCACTGTCCATTAGCATGTAATCAAAAGCATTATAAATGGGCCTTTCCTTTCCTTCGCTAAAAAAGAATCGCTCGCCGTTAGGCTGTAGCCGGTAAAAAGGCGCATTAACTTCATTGGACTGCTTCACCAATTGATTATCCGCATCCAGAATCAGGTCAAACTCATGGAACGGAACGAAGTTTTGCTCAGGTTTCAACCCCATATCTCCGTCTCCATCCTGTAGATCGAAGGTCAGCCGAACAGCTTCCAGCTTCTTGTTGGATTCCAGAAATTCAAAAGACTTAAAACTAATCGCGGGTTCTGCAGGCAATTCTACTGTCTCTTCACATCCAAGCAAGAACAGCAAACTGAGCAGTCCGACGAACTTATGTTTTAAATCTAATTTCATGTGTGCTTTAAATTAAGAGACAACAGTTGGCGTTTCCAATCATTGCTCCCAATTAATTCCAGTTTCTTTTGAATAATATCTGATTCAGCTGCCTGAGTCACTACCTTGGAAGATCACTCAATACAAAATCGGGTGTCTCATCCACGTTGCTCTTGTTCTGTGCACGATCATAAATAAAGAAGCGCAGCTTAATGGTATCGTTTCTAAAGATGATCGGAAATGCCTGTGATTGCATTGCGTAGTTGATCGTACCTGAAAGTGCCCTTTCTTGCATCAGGTTTTCTCGATCGAAAACAGGAATACGTGAATCAAAATCTTCAAAGAGCTCATCATTGATGAGGGTATATTGCCCACCCACTTTTCTCAGCAGATCTATTCGGATGTTTTTTCCAAATTCATTTTCAGTCACCATGACCGTATCACCAAAAGCTTCTCTAATGAACCAGTCCCTTGTATTGTAAGGAGGTGGATTGTAAGTCTCGCTGAATATTTCGCGTTCTTGTCGATCAAACGGATTTACAGAAAACAGAGGGGGGTTTACCCCTTGGGGATTACCAAAAAACACAAGGCTGTCGTCACTGTCCCTGATTTCATTTAAAGAATGATATGGAGGCAGTACATCATCAGAGTCCAATCCAATGTCACCGTTGCCATCCTGAAATTCAAAACTGAGCTCCAGCGTATCCAACGCACCTTCAACTTGTACGAAGCGAAGGCCTTTGTATTTGATCTCAGGAATGTTTGAAAACTCAGGCGGATCGAAACATCCTGACATGAAAATCAGAAAACCTGCCAGGAAAAATAAGAATAGAACCTTTTTCTTGTTCATATGCTTAAGGACAAAAGTAAATTTACAATCCCTTATGGGAGAAACTCATGTCATTTTCAGATAGTTTCAAAAAAGACATATATCAGATCGAAGAAAGTAGTTTCGAAGCTGCGGCAGTCGCCCTATTTGACTACCAGTGGCATGAAAACGAGCTTTATCAATCGTATTGCAAACATCTGAGCAAAAACCCTACCAACGTCCGCCAACTTACGGATATCCCATTTTTACCGATCTCTTTTTTCAAAAGCCATCAGATTCAATCGGGAAAATGGCGTCCGAAAAAGGTTTTTAAGAGCAGCGGCACCGGAAATGCCACCAGAAGCCAGCACTTGGTCAAGGACCTGGACTTTTATTTAGAAAACACAATCCAGTCCTTCGAATCGATTTACGGGAGTCTAAACAATTACCAAATAAGAGCACTTCTACCATCTTATCAGGAACAAGGCGACTCCTCTTTGATTGCCATGGTGGACCATTTCATGTCCAGAGCACCAGCATCGGCCTATTATCTGAAAAGGGATGAAGAACTGATCGAGGATCTTCAAAGCAACAAAAACCGAGCACTTTTGATTGGAGTTTCTTTTGCCTTGTTGGATCTGGCTGAAAAACACCGTCTGGACCTTACCAATCAGGTCATTATGGAAACGGGCGGCATGAAAGGCCGGCGCAACGAAATGATCCGGGAAGAACTACATCAGGTACTGCAACAAGCCTTTTCAGTTGAAGAGATCCATTCTGAATATGGCATGTGTGAGCTATTCACGCAAGCCTACGCACCCCGAAAGGGCATTTTTCAGTTCCCAAATTGGGCAAAAGTCATGATAAGGGACATCAACGACCCTTTCGTGTATCTGCCCCATGGTCGCACGGGAGGGGTCAATATCATAGACATGGCCAATGTGGATTCCTGCGCCTTCATCGAAACGAAAGATCTGGGTAAACCAGGCGACAAAGGCACTTTTGAAATCCTCGGAAGATTCGATAATTCCGACATTCGCGGCTGTAACTTGCTGATTTAGAGGATAAAATAAATTCCCCCCGTTCAGATAATATTATTCCCGTTTGAGGGTTTTAATAGAGAATTAATTGGATGGTAAGGAACTAGCACCTATTTTTGAAAAAGTTAAGAGGAATATCTCCTATACAATTTTAAGCTACAGACTATGAAATTAAAAGTTATACTCTTTTGCCTGGTAGTATTGGGAATGGCTGCATGTACACAGCGTACTTGCCCTACGTATGCCCAAAACGACACAGTTGAAGTTGAGCAAAAAGAAGCCAACGTTTAAGTTGTTGGCTCAAGCATATTTAACTACATCTGCCGCCGTGATCTGGCTTCCGGCCATGATCACCAGTCGTTCGACTACATTTCTCAATTCGCGGATATTTCCGCTCCATTCCAGCTTTTGAAGTTCGGCCAGGGCTTCTACGTTTATTTCAACCTTATTAGCACCGTATTCCGCAGCAATTTCACCTAGGAAATGCTCGCATAGAAGCGGTATGTCTTCTATTCGGTCTTTCAAAGCGGGCACTTTGATCACAATCACACTCAATCTGTGATACAAGTCTTCACGGAAATTACCCTCCGCAATTTCTTGTTTTAAGTCCTTATTGGTCGCGGCAAGTACACGGACATTTACATTGATCTGCTTATCACCACCCACCCGGGAAATTTTATTCTCCTGTAAGGCACGCAATACCTTAGCTTGAGCTGATTGACTCATGTCCCCAATCTCATCCAGGAATAACGTGCCACCGTTCGCTTGCTCAAACTTTCCGATGCGTTGTTTATGTGCAGAGGTAAAGCTTCCTTTCTCATGACCAAACAATTCACTTTCAATCAATTCCGCAGGAATCGCTGCGCAATTCACCTCCACAAGTTGCCCTGAAGATCGATTGCTTTTTTCATGCAACCATCGGGCCACCAATTCTTTTCCAGTACCATTCCCTCCAGTGATCAGGACGCGTGCCTCTGTTGGAGCCACTTTATCAATGGTATTTTTGATCTCCATGATGCCTTCCGACTCACCGACAATATCAAAAGTCTTTTTGATCTTCTTTCGCAGGGTCTTCGTCTCCTGAACAAGATCAGATTTATCCAACGCATTGCGAATGGCCAGCAATAACCTGTTGAGATCTGGTGGTTTCTGAATGAAATCAAACGCTCCTTTTTTCGTGCATTCTACGGCCGTCTCAATGGTCCCATGTGCTGAGATCATAATAAATGGTGCAGAAACCCCTAAAGCATGGGCACCATCCAGCACTTCTGTCCCATCCTTTTTGGGCATTTTGATGTCGCAAAGCACCACATCATAGGAATTAGCTTTGAGTTTGGCCAGGGCCACCTCTCCATCTTCAGCTTCTTCTACGGTATACTTCTCGTATTCTAGTATTTCTCGAAGGGTGTCGCGAATGCTTTTTTCATCGTCGACGATCAGGATTTTTGACATTCGTAGTGTTTTTTAAAGTACCGGACCAAGGATCGTGCCGGACTTCCGTAAAAATAAGAAAGCAAGCCGATAAGCCGGGTTCTGTCGAGGTTCATCATTTATCTGGCCCTATCGTTACCGACAGGATCTAACGACCTACCCATCCCACCAGAGCGAGCGACCCTGTTTCTCGAAGACAAGTCTTCATGAAGTGCGGGACCTATTTGGTCTTTCAACTCACAAGGTTTACCATGCGCCTCTTCTCACGAAGCGACCGGTGGGCTCTTACCCCACCTTTTCACCCTTACCCCCGACGACAAGTCGTCGGTGGCGGTTCATTTTCTGCGGCACTTTCTCCTCCCACCGAGGCGGGAGACTTCTCATTAAGAAGTGTGATGCTCTATGTTGCCCGGACTTTCCTCCGCCTCAACTCGCATTGAAGCAGCGATGAACTGGCTTGCCTTGCAAAACTAGCAGGAATCAGTGAATGTCCTCACCTGTAATTTCCAACTCCCAATCATCCGCTACCTGAGCCACCTCCATGATCATTTCTTTGATGATCCCTTCATTCAAATTATCCAGATAAAAGGAAGCTTCGGCTTTGAGATAATCGTCTTCGGCAATGAATCGTGTATGAATGAAATTGGCACTTGCCGCTAATATTTCTGAATACTTGATCGGTGAAAAAAGTTTGCATATCCTTGAATCTACCCGGATCATTTGGCGACCGTCCGTATGTTCTTTGATCTCTGCAATCACCGTCTGATTACGACCATTGGCTAATGGAATAATGAAAACAGATTTCATGTCATCGTATTCATCATAGGTACCGTCTACTTCTTTTGCAAAATCGGTACTGAAGGCTTTAAAATCCATTGATTTGTTTTTAGGGTGGTTTAGGTCTTAATCAAGTTAGGGATTAGTATGGGCAATTGCAATTCAAAGGCTTGTTAGTACCGGAATTCATCGCATTCAGAATCATTGAAAGTAAAATTGAGTACCTTTATTATACCTAGCTACTCAAATTGTAAGTCCCTTGAATTGTGATAAATGTGGACATCCGGTAAGCTCTAGATACTGTTCCAATTGTGGTAAGATTACCTGGGTTCAGCGTTTTGATGGTAAGTACTTTCTAAACAAGGTCATCAGTGCGGTTGACCTCAGCAAAGGATTCTTTATTACTTTATTTAGGCTGCTAATTAATCCAGGGATTTGGCTGAGACGTTTCATTATCGGAGAAATAGATGAATTCAGCAACCCTCTTAAAATGTTCCTAATCGTTGGAGCAGTTACGAACTACCTGACTTTTCAATTTAGTATATTCAATGAGACTATCGTAGACTCAGGACTATTTGGCATACCTCTTGTAGACGTTAACGGGTATAATCATTACTCTACACAATACTTTTCGTTTTTCACGCTCACGGCCATTCCCTTATTCTCAGTTGCCAGTTGGCTTTTGTTCCTTAAATCTGGATTCAACTTCTTAGAGAACCTGGTTTTCAACCTTTATGTGGGCATCGGTCAATTTTTAGTCCTACTTATTTTCATTCCTATATTGGCCACAATTCAAGGGGAGACAATCACGATCATCTATGGTATTTTCAATGTTGGCTATAACCTGTGGGCACTGATCTACTTCTTCCAAGCTTTTTCCATACGCGGCATACTGTTAGCTTTTTTCGCCATCGCTCTTCCACAAATAATTGCCTACTTCATGAATTACCTATTGTACAGGATCATGCCACAGGGCTTTTGGTCCTATCTGGATAATATATTGGGTTAATGGAATTCTGAAAGAAAAAACCATGTTTTCATTATCCCATTATCGTTCCATGCCTTTTGTATCTGATTAGATAACAAAAAACATGGCCTCAACCAAGGACAGAACCCATTGACGGTCTTCTAACCCAGAGCCATTGGCAAAATGAAGAAGAAAGTGGGCTAGTAATTCAGAGAATTCACTCTCAGTATTCAATGCATACTAATTCGCCTTCGCAGAAGTCCGATCGGCAGCAGGTGGAATTTGGATCGCTGCTTCTTCATCGTCTCTACTTTTCTTGATCAACTGCTGGAATTGATCGAATGAACGGATGTACTGGAAGCTGATACCGGTTTGCTGGTTGTTTTCGGAATTAGCCGTCAGGTTCTGCGCAGATTTACTAAAAAACTTGGCACGCCACCTACCATCGGGAGAAAGCAAGTACTCTACTGCCCAGTTACCAATGAGGTTATTATCATTCGCAAAACTGGTAGCTGCTCCAGTCACCTGATTATTTAGACTACTTCCACCACTGACACGCAATCGACCATCGAGGAAAGTATAGGCCAATCTATATTGGAACGTATTGAATGCGTCCTGATCCAGGCCCGCGAGATCTATGTCTACTTCCAGGTTTTCGTTGGACTGACTGAGCCAATAGCTCAACTGATTAGCCAACAACTCACTCACACTCCCGGAGATACCACGACCTACACCACCAACCACAAAGCTATTTTGTGGAGAAAGTTTCCGTAGCATGAGCAGACTAAAGACCTGTCGATTCAGCTCATCTTCCCGATCATTAGTCGTGATCAGGAATCTTCTCAGACCTTGTCCATCTTCACCTGGTAGTACCGTCACATCATCTGCTGTTTCGATCTGGAAGGAAATTTCTGGCTTAAGCATACTGCCTTTTAAGCCTAGTACAACGAGAAATGGGATTTTAGTCGTATTCGTAATGCTCGGATCCCATTGGCTCAGGGTGGCTAGCTGCCGATATGAAGCCTGTAGGTCAATGATCCCCTGATACGGATCTCCTACCCAGCTTATGGTCCCGCCTTTTTCCAGTTCAAATTCCTTATTGATCCCTGGTACAGTAAAGTTGTAGGCTCCTTGAGCAATTTCCAGCCCTCCTAACAGGCTGAACTCTCCATTGGGGTCCATTTTGAACTGCAGATTACCTTGTGCTCTTCCTCGTAGGATATCACCGGATTGGGCATCGAAGATCATCTCTGCATACGCATCTGGTGTTACGTTCAAATCCATTTGAATGGACATTCCCGAAGACCTTGATTGTCGTTTTGTAATCACGTCCGGATCAGGTTCCTCATTGGGATCAACAAATGTGATAAAATCCTCTTGATGCACACTGGCACTGGACTCAAGTGGGAAGAATATGCGTGTCCCAGGCTCCGATTTTATTTCAGCATTGAGACTCAATTGACTGATAGGACCACTCAGCTTTAATGAGCCAGTACCATAAGCACGACCATAGTAGACATCACTATCCACCGCGGTTGTGTTCAGCATCTGTAGCTTGTTGAATGTAGCATTAAAGTCCATCTGCATGTCCTGCAGTTGATCGTGGTAAATACTCCCAAACAGCTTGCCTCGCCCATTCAAACCATCCGTGATGTTTAACCCTCGCAAGGCAATCTCATAAGAGTCAAAATCGATACGTCCGTCAAAGGTGTATTCCGTCTTAGTGTAGTTAAAGAGTGCCTTCCCCCCTTCGATGGTACCTGAGCCATAAAATGTTGGATTAGCAGGTCTACCACCGATATTCAGCTTTCCGGAGATCACCCCATCCATATCACTGAACAAAGACTCCACAAATGGCTGAGACATGTTGAGGGCCGCTTTATCAAAATCCAATTCCAGGTCCAGTTGCTGTGTTTTGGCATTGGGCTTGTACCGGCCACTTAACTCTACCGTATTGATCCCTTGTGTCAATATTTTAAAGTCCATGTATACGGCTTCTTGTCTCGCATCCCATCTTGTAAACCCTTCCAGATCTCCCATCTGTAAATCATCTACAGCCATCTCAGCAATACTTACCTGACTTGCAACTTTCACCAGGGAATCTCTCAAGGTCCGTGTAATGATCCCTTCCGCATTGAGTCTTCCGGAGAGGTGCTTGGGCAAGAATGCATCTAAATTCTCTAACTCAAAATTTTTGAATTTAAAATCCATGTAAGTAGCAGAAATACGGGAGGTTTCACCTCCAAGCTGAAAGGATTGTTCTCCACTGCTAAATCCTAGTTTCACCAGGTGCAATTGTTCTTTTTCCCACCTGATACGATTCTCCGGATTGACTTTCCACTTATTACCCAGCACATTTA
This sequence comes from Cytophagales bacterium, assembly GCA_033344775.1. Lineage (NCBI taxonomy): Bacteria > Pseudomonadati > Bacteroidota > Cytophagia > Cytophagales > Cytophagales bacterium. Next base: position 1,845,032 of record JAWPMT010000004.1, read on the forward strand.
TATTGGAGGGCTTGACCCGCATCATGATGGAGTCAGGAAAATAGGTCACCTCCGAGTTCAAAACCACCTTATCATTCAATTTGGGTTCGGTCAGTCGAACCTGAGACTCTATATCGTTATTAAACCATGTGGACTCCAGTGATAGATTGGTAGTTGGGTTAGTAAAGGTCCAATTCTGAGCAGTTGACGATAATTGAATAATGGCCAGGACATCCGGGGAGGCTATGCCTCTGGACGCGTTGACATCCAGCACATTGTTGTATAGCTCATTTCCCATGATCGAAATGGTGTCCATTTCGGCATACATTGACAGGTTGACGTTTTTACTCTTCCTGAATGATGCTTCCAGAAAAGAGTTGTCGGACAGCTTCACTGGGAGGTTAAATAGCTTCAGAATCGAGTTGATCTCTACTACATCCAGTCTAATGTCCCATTCATAGGATCGAAGGCTATCGAACGATTGATCTTCCGCTAAATAAAATTCCCCACTTCGATCGTTGGTGAGCAATTCATAATAAGATTCGATGACCCTTGGCAGGTCTTCCAAAAGCACTGTTGGTACGAATTTTCCGGAAAAATCTCCTTTCAATTCCGAGGATTCAAGGACATATTTCCGCTCATCCCCTAACGCAGAAGCATCCAGTTTTAGACTATGCAGCGTCTTGGAACCGAATTGATTCTCGATGGTCGCATTCCTAAACTCGACGCTACCGGTAACCTCATCCAGATTGAGATTCTTGACATTGACCGATACCGAGGTATGAAAATTGAGTTTGTCTTTACTGAAATTTAGATCGTACAAATTCAGCGTGTCTACTTTGGCTTGTGCAAACAAACGCTCGGTATTAGAAGTATAGTCCAAAATGGCTAACCCTTTGATCTGGCAATGTGGATCTTTGACGAAAAAATCCCCTTTGAAGAACCTTGACGCAAAATTTCCTTTGACCTCAAGACTGTCATAAGAGTAATCATTGAGCACCAGGTGCTGTGCCTTAGCATCCACAAAAAACTTAGCGGTTTCCTTCGTGATCCCGGAACCTTCTACTTTTCCCTGCAAATCCAGGGTCGAAACCCGGTCATTCTGTACGGCTCTGCCCAAATCGAATGATTGCAAGGTCAACTGACCTGAATACTCCGCTTCCTGTAAGCGAGTTGGTATCTTAATATTAATATCTGTGACCACATTGCCATGTGGCGTATCAAAATTCGCACTGGCCACAAAGTCTTTGATAAAACCCAGAAAGTTCCCCTGGATCCGGATATCATCCCGAAAACTGTATTTACCAATCATCTGCTTAATGTCTCCGGATTTCAAAAGACCCGAAGAAACATTCAGGTCAATGAACGTATTTTCTAAATCTGGTAACCCAATGAACTGCGCATTTCCCACAAGCCCCGTCCCTGAAGACAAGGAAACATCTAAGGTGGGCACAAAGAGATTGGAGAGCGTTCCCTGCATCCTTGTGGTAACATGAACTACCGAATCAATTTGCTGGCCAAGATTGGCCAATAGCCTCAAATCCTCCATACCAATATCAGTATCGACCAGATTGATGTCCATTTGTACGCTATCTGTGAATTGAGCAAGGTTTCCGAAGCTATTGAAAGAAAGCGCCACAGAATCCCGAATATCACTGTGAGGGGTAATCAATGCTAAATCCGACAAAACAATGTGCTGACTATCAATATGGATATCAGAAGTCCAGTCTTTGATTCTCAACCCCGAATACTTTTCCTGGCCTTTTAGTGATAAGACTCGAAAATGGATACTGTCAGATTCTACAGAAAGGTCATGAAAATAGCCTTCCTCGACCTTGAAAGCAACGTGACTAAAATCCAGCTTCCCGTTATTTTTTGGAGCAACGCGCATGTCGTTGTAATTGAGGATGACCTCCTCAAATTCGATATTACCGATATAAATAGGTAAAGAGGGCTTATCCGGATCTGAGTATTGTTTAGACTTGATTTGATTTAGGAAGGTGACCAGGTTCATCGATGTACTGTCGTTGTACTTCGTTAGGTACACCTCGATTCCTTCAAAAAGGATATCATCGAGATAGATACTCTCCTGATCGAACGCATGTAAGAGATCAAAATTGATACTGATCTCCTCTGCAGCAACCATCAGGGAATCATTGAAATCGTAGAGACGAAAATCTTTCCCGCTGGCAAAATCAAGCCAGGACATCCTTACCTCACCTAATTCAGCACGATGATCGGTTAACTCTGAAATCTTTAAAAGCGCCTGATCAGCCAGGTATTGCTTCACTGAGGGAACTTGAAGAAATAGCAAAACAACCATAATCAGAATGAAAATGGACAGGCTCATCCAGAGCAAGAACCGATAGATTCCTCTTATTACTCTAAATATTGTCAACTTTGCCTTCACATTCCAATCTCAATGGGTACTATACTGGGCATCGAATCTTCTTGTGACGAAACATCTGCAGCCGTCTGTCACAACGGCAAAGTAATCAATAATATAATCGCCACACAATCGATTCATGAGCAATTCGGTGGAGTAGTTCCTGAATTGGCATCCAGGGCTCATCAACGCAATATTATTCCGGTTGTATACGAAGCGCTCAATACTGCAAAAATAAACGCTTCTGACCTGGATGGTATTGCCTACACACAAGGACCAGGACTTCTGGGGGCTTTATTGGTAGGTAGTTCTTTTGCCAAGGCCATGGCTTTTGCCCTTGATGTTCCAATTATTTCGGTCAATCACATGATGGCCCACGTACTGGCGCACTTCATTGACGATCCGGCGCCTAAATTCCCGTTTTTATGCCTGACAATCAGTGGGGGGCATACCCAGATCGTGAAAGTGGCCAGTCACCAGGAAATGAGCGTGATTGGACAAACCCGAGACGATGCTGCGGGAGAAGCCTTTGATAAAGGAGCCAAACTCCTGGGTCTCCCTTATCCCGGGGGGCCGATGATTGACAAACATGCCAAGGCCGGAGATCCCGTCAGATTCAAATTTGCAGAATCAGATATGCCTGAACTGGATTATTCTTTTTCCGGAATCAAAACCAGTCTGCTTTACTTCCTGAGAGATCAACTCAAAACCAATGGGCAATTCATCGAACAAAACCTCGATGATCTTTGTGCTTCCTATCAGCAGACGATCATCAATATGTTGATCAAGAAGCTGAAGAAAGCGGTGAAGGAAACAGGAATTAAAGAAATCGCAATTGCCGGAGGTGTCTCTGCTAATCAAGGATTGCAACAGCAATTGAAAATAGAAGCAGAAGGCAATAACTGGCAGTTGTACATACCGAAGCTGGAATATTGCACAGACAATGCCGCAATGATTGCAATCTCGGGATATTACAAATATATTGGGGGTAAGTTTGACAGCCTTCGTGAGAGTCCACTACCGAGGATGTCCTTTTAGCATCCTATCCCGTTCTCTATTTTACCGGTGCCTCGTCGCATCATCGAAATAATTATAGGCGCTGAAACAAGCCATTTTTAATGAAAAAGTCAGAAAGATTTTCAAAGAATATCTCTGTACGTAACAGAAAAGCATCCTACGAATATCAATTTGTAGAAACGTTCGAAGCAGGTATGGTCTTGACTGGTAGCGAAATCAAGTCGATCCGTGAAGGAAAGGTCAGCTTGCAGGAAGCTTATTGCTTTTTCAAGGGGAAAGAATTGTTCACAAAAGGCATGACGATTTCCATATACCTGGAAGGGACTTACAACAATCATGACCCGCTTCGGGAACGAAAGCTTTTGTTGAAAGCTCGTGAGTTGGAAAAAATGAAAGCCAAATCTCAGGAGAAGGGATTGACGATCGTTCCCACTAAATTGTACATCAATAGCCGGGGACTGGCCAAATTGGAAGTGGCGCTGGCGAAAGGAAAGAAACTCTTCGACAAGCGAGAGTCAATCAAGAAAAAAGAAGAAAGTAAGGCGATAAAAGAAATGCAGGGATGAACAGTGTACTCGTACTTAACCAGGATTATTCACCATTGACATTGTGTTCACTTCAAAGGGCTTTCTTGCTCATTTACCTGGATAAGGCCGAGTTACTTGATCGAGTGGAAGGAAAGTCCCTTAGATCCGTCTCAAAAACCTTCCCCTACCCTTCGGTGATCAGAATTCTGGAATACCGACACGTCCCCTATCGTGGAGTGGTCCTAACCCGATTCAATTTATTCAAACGAGACAATTACGAATGCCAGTATTGTGGCACCAACAAAGATCTGACGTTAGATCACCTGATCCCCAAATCTAAAGGTGGCAAATCCAGCTGGACCAACCTGGTGACCGCCTGCAGGCATTGCAATTCTAGAAAAGGGGATAACACACCTGAAGAAGTAGGCATGAAGCTGGCCAAAAAGCCTGTGAAACCTTCTTATCTCGTTTTCTTAAAATCCAGTGCCGGACGTCTTCAAAAAGATTGGCTGAAGTACTTGGAGCCTAAGGCTTATGCGTAGCGATCAATTTCATGATCAGAAAGATTTATTAGGCAGTTCAATGATCGCTGGTTTTTAGTTATTAGGTCATTGGTTGCTCTACAACCATCGTAGTTTTAGGAATTGCTCTATAGAGCAACTAATTGGGCCCTAAATTTTTTAAGTGAATTGCATTGCACTAACTATCCTACGAAATCCCCGCTCTTCTGTCGGCAGTTCTTTACTCTTTTCTTGAGAATCAGTTTCCACCAGGGGCCTTTGGTAAAAATGAGTTTAGTATGGACCCAGGCATTCTTCCATCGTCTTTCCCACGGATAAAGACTTCCGGGCAGCCCTTCCACCTGAATGGAGTATTCAAAACCCATTCGCTGCGTATTTTCTGTCATGCACGCGTTACCGTAGAGGAGGCCTTTGGTTTTGTTTTTTACAATCAGAGAATATTTCTTTCGCTGCGGGGCATTGGACTTCTTTTTAAATTTCTTTTTAGGGTCCACATTCTCCGAAGGCAGGTAGTCATGGATGGACTCCTCCTTATTGCGTTGTGCCCATGACTCAATGGAGCATAGCATCAACACATTCAACATCATTATGACAACTGTGTACCTGTTCAACGATCCTAGGTTTTCCAAAGGGTCTAAGTTAGTTCTTTTCAATATTTCAGGAAATGCAGTTACCAAAAGTCTGCACTTGTCTGAGCAATAACCCATTAAATTTGAGGCGGATTTAAAACAATCATGATCAAAAGTCTCATCAGTTGGGCACTGAAAAAAATCCCCAGGAAATATTTACAGCTTTTTAGCCACTTCGTTCTGCGCATCATGTCGCTGTTTTATCGCGGCAATCAGGTTGAATGTCCGATTTGTGAATCGCAATTCCGTAAATTCCTGCCTTATGGACGTGTGTCCAGAGAAAATGCTTTGTGCCCCTCCTGTCTTGCACTCGAAAGGCATCGTTTGCTCTGGTTGTTCCTGAAACGAAATACGGAATTTTTTGAAGCACCACTAAAAATGCTTCACATCGCTCCGGAACTTTGCTACATTGATCGATTCGAATCACTGGATAATCTTGATTACATCACCGCTGACATAGAATCTCCGCTAGCTAAAGTGAAAATGGACATCCATGAGATTCCTTTTGAAGCCAATAGTTTCGATGTGATCTTTTGCAATCATGTGTTGGAGCATGTGCGTGATGATCATTTAGCCATGACGGAAATGCTTCGCGTCCTTCGCCCGGGAGGATGGGCCATTTTGCAAATTCCGATTTTTCACCCATTGCGAGAGGCTACCTACGAAGATCCCACCATTACAGATCCGCAAGAACGTGAAAAAGCATTTGGTCAGGATGATCATGTTCGTATGTACGGGAAAGACTATCCTGAACGAATTGGAAAGGCTGGTTTTGAGGTGTCGGAAGTAGATCTTCTGAAGCAACTCAAGCCCGAAGAAGTGGTACGATTTGCGCTACCCAACGAAGTGATTTATATGGCTGTAAAACCAACATCATGAAATACCTGTTCATCGTTCAGGGCGAGGGCCGAGGACACATGACACAAGCCATCTCACTAGGCCAGATCTTACGAAATGCCGGGCATGAGATCGTAGAAGTGGTCATGGGTAAAAGCAAACAACGGGAGCTTCCTTCTTTTTTCGTGGAAAAGATGAACGCCAAAATTACGCGGCTCGATAGCCCGAATTTTGTAACCGACAAGCAGCACAAGTCCGTCAAGCCGATGAAAACGGCCATTTATACATTGCTCAACTCTCCCAAGTATGAAAAGAGCTTAAAGAAAATTCATGAGATCGTACAACGGACTCAACCGGATATTATCGTCAATTTTTATGACTTTTTGGGAGGACTGTACAATTTCCGATATCGACCCAGGGCAAAGTTCATCTGCCTGGCACATCAATACTTGATCACACATCCGGAATTTGACTTCCCTCCCGGCAGAAAGCTGGAACGCGCCACACTGAAACTGGCCAATAAAGTTACCACACTGAGTGCCGACAAAATTCTGGCCTTGTCCTTTCAGCCATTTGAAGACCAGCCAAGAAAGAAGACATTTGTTGTCCCGCCCCTTCTCCGTTCAGAAGTAAAAGCACTTACACCTACTCCAGGCAAATCACTCTTGATCTACATGGTGAATCCAGGCTATGGTGCTGAAGTGGAGTCTTTTCACAAGGATTATCCCGAAATTGCATTGGATTGTTTCTGGGACAAGAAGGATGAGCCCGAGGAGCTGGTCGTAGACGAAACACTGACTTTTCATCAATTGAACGATCAGAAGTTCATAGAGAAAATGGCGCAATCTAACGGGTACATTACCACGGCAGGTTTTGAATCCGTCTGCGAAGCGATGTATCTAGGAAAACCTACCATGATGATCCCAGTACAGGGACATTACGAGCAAGCCTGCAATGCCGTGGATGGAGAAAAAGCCGGAGCAGGTATACAAAATAATGCTTTTAACATTAAAAAACTCGTTGATTACATTCCGAGTTATCAGGATGTTTCAGTGAAGTTTCGCCCCTGGGCAGATCGAAATACGGAATTGTTTCTGAAGCACCTCACCTGATCCGTAATGGTTACCTTTATTGTTGCAAAGACAAGCTTCCATGGCCTTCATTTCTAAGAAAAAGGACATCTATCCTATCGACGAGCATCTCCGGGAATACCTGGATCACTATGCCAGATTGATCACCCTACCGATCAATTATGAAGATCTTCATCGCTACAATAATTCGATTCCCCAATATGACAGTGAAGGAAAGGATACCTTATGGGAGACGGTGTTTTTCCCTCAGTCGGACATGGAAGAGGTACAGTATGCGCTGAAAAAGATCTATGCACTCATGAAGGCCGATGGCGACCTTTCAGTAATGGAGCATCTGTTCATTGACAGGGTTGACCTTTGCACCTATGGTAATACACAACCTTTCAGGGTCCGCATTGTCAATCGCATCAATGATAATTTCGACTATTTCTACATCAAAAAAGCAGATGCTTCTCGAATCTACGGCCTGGAACTGGAGCACTTGCTCTCCCCCAATAAAATGGACTATTTGGTCCATAAGGATACGTTGATAGAGGAGCATATTGTGGGTATTCCAGCTGAACAATTCATCAAAACCCACATGAAAAATCCGCAATTGAATGAGACACGCCTTGCCAAAGAGTTTGTCAAATTCAATGAACGGTGCTTTATCCGATTATTGGGAGACATGCATTCTTCCAACTTCGTCATAGATATTACACCGGATTTTGAGGAAGTCTCCTATCGATTGAGACCCATTGACTTTGACCAGCAATCTTATGAAGGTCGTAAAGCGATCTACATGCCCAAGTACTACAAGCAAAACTATCCGATCATCCAACTGGGAATTGACAAAATGACCACCGAAACCATGCGTCAATATCAAAGAGAAGAGCGTACGTTGACAGCCAACCGGATCAAAGTGGAGCATGCCCGTGTAGATCACTTAATGACCGCCATGAAGAAATCCAGAATTGCACCAGATAAAAACGTGTATTCGCTTCGGCAGGAATTAGCAAATTTTTACAAAGAACCCGAATTTCTACAGTGTGTCAATATGGGCTCAATAGTGGCACTGAGCCTGGAAATGCTTGATAGAAAGCCTGATTTATATCGTGAGTGACCAGCGGTCCTGTTGATCCCTATTCAGGAACAGGCATTACTTTGCTATCCTTGAAAGTAGACAAGATCACCATGGACTGCATGCTGTCTACTACTTCAATCTCACTTACTTTCTCCAACATCAACTTCTGATAAGAAGCAATATCACTAGAAATCACTTTAAGGATAAAGTCACCGGAACCTGTAATATGATGGCACTCGATCACCTCAGGAATATCATTGATGCGTTCGATGAAGGTAGCAATGTTTTTGCTGTTATGCCCTTTTAAAGACACTTGAACGAAGGTGCTTACTCCTAATCCAATGAGATTGGTATCCAGCTTGGCATGGTAGCTTTTGATGATCCCTGAGTTTTCAAGTTTCTTGACCCGTTCCAAAGTAGGGGCTGGTGAAAGACCAATATCTTTTGATAATTGGGCATTGGTGATTTTCGCATTGGACTGAAGAATCTCCAGAATTTTTCGATCCGTATTGTCCAATTTGATGTTTAGAGCGTTTAGTTTCATTCCAATCGCGATTTCTTATACCAGTTTTACTTATTGTAACGAACAGACTTGCAAAGCAACCGAATAAAAATTGCCAAAACAAATATTTTAATCATTCAACCAAAGAAAACTCGGTAATTTTTCATTTTGGGTTTATAAAAGTGTCAATCAACTCCATTTCCATTTGCCATTCTCCTCAAAAACGCTGATTATTTTACAATCTATTCCGTAATACACACGTTTGCAAATGGAATAAAGTTGTCAACGAAATATTATTCTACGCAAAAGTATGAATTATAATTTTTATTCTGAAGAAATGTAAAAAATTCCGCCTGTAGATAGCAATGTTATGACTTACCTAACGGAATTTATTGTTTGACGATCCGTTTGATCTCCACAAATTCACCATATGCTATTCTGATGAAATAGATACCTGGTTTAAAGGGTGCTAGTTCGACCCTAAATGACTGTAAGCCTTCATTCAGATCGGTATAGCGTTCTTGAATTTCTACCTTACCCGAAGCATCTAACAAACTGATGATCACGTCTCCTTCAGTAGGCAACACTGTGTCAACAGAGATCTCATTCGTGGCGGGATTAGGATATACCGGCGGAAATACCGGTTGTGGCTCAAAATTTTCGCAGATGCTGTTATTTTCCATATTCATATCCTCACTGTCATAAGTAGCAGTAACTTGTACGCAGATGTAACTGGCCTGATTAGGAACATCGAGATTCAATTCAAAAGATCTCGATTGCCCTATTGGTACGAGAACATTCTCCGTACTCTGGAATGGCAATTGGTCTTCGACTTCTACGGAGAAACGCAAGGAATTGACTGGTAAATTGCTGTTATTTTCAACAGAAACCTGGATTACGGAAAATTCAGGACTCTCATCTAGTGGAACTAATCGCATGCCAGTTAGCGCTATATCGATCTCTGGTACCCTCACCAGCACATCTATGGAAGTGGTATCCGAACAAGAAAACTCAGAAAATGCGATCAACGATACTTCGCGATTTCCACTGGCATCAAAAATCGTTTCAAAATCATTGTCGGTGCTCACCGGCTGGTCATCGACTAACCATTGATAAGAAGTACTTCCCGTGGAAGTATTCGTAAAAGTGAAGCCAGACCCCTCAACACCAAAGTTCGAAGAGGCTTCAAAAGAGGCTACAGGTGCTGAAAGTACATTTACCTGCCGAGTTAGGGTATCTATGCAACCTTGAGCCGTAGTGGTCACCAACCAAATGTCATTATCTCCATCCACGGTAAATTTATGACTGACAGAGGTACCGTTCCCGATAAGCGCACCATTCAATATCCACTGTCGAGATACAATGGCATCCTCCGTAGAAGTCGATAAGTCCGAAAACGTAGCAAAGTCATTTTGGCAGATCTGAGGATTATCAAATGCAAGGACAGGACGCTCCAATACCGTCACTCTGCTTGAGATGGTAGACGTACATAGATTTTGGGTGGTAAGTGTCAGTGAAACATCATAAGTGCCCGGAGTAGAAAAGACATAGTCAATATCAACAATGCTTGTATCGGCTATCTCAATGTTCTGTCCTTCGAAATTCCAGATCCTGGAAATGACCCGATTCCCGGTAGAAATATCGCTGATATCAGTAAAATGGAAGCTACTACCAAAGCATGCCGCATCGATTTGGATCGCCGGGTCTGCTGCATCCTGAACCGTGATGATTTGCGTGACACTACTCTGGCATCCAGCACTACTCGTCACTTCCTGGGTGATCTCATAGTCACCGGGCTCATTCAAAATCAATTCTGGGTTCTGATCTGAAAACAATTCCTCAATACTTTCGACAGAATAACTCCAATCCACAATATCCGAAGCTGCAACTGAAGAAGTATCGATCAAATTGATCGCTCCTTCACAAGGTAGCTGTGCCCTAAAGCCAGCTTCTGGTAAAAAATCAACCGAAAAAGCTTGTCTTAACGTGTCGGTACAGCCACTACTGTTGGTCGCTACCATCGAGATCTCATAATCTCCCGGAACTTGATACAAGTGTGAAGGTGAAGTCTGTGTGCTCGTAAAGCCATCTCCAAAATCCCAGCTGTAACTAATCGCACCAATGGTAAGATTCGTGAAGTTGGTCACCTCTTGATCACAAGTAGGGGAAATGGAATAATCGATACCTGGTAAGTCATTGACGGTAATTTGCTGCGTTGCAGCCTCAGATGTACATCCGGGAATCGTGGCAACAACACTTACTGACTGATCTCCGGAGCCTGTAAACGCAAAGTCTGGCTGATCAGCGGTTACCATGGAATCTCCATTAAACGTCCAGTCGTAAGCAATCACATCTTCCCAATCAGCATCTTCCGTACTATTTGCAATCTCCAGACTGGTGGATTGGCAGATATTACCCGAAATATCAAAAACCGGAACAGGCGGCGCATCATAAATAGTAATCGTTTCTTCGATCGTATTGGTACAAGTCCCATCACTGATGTCCAGTGTAACTCGCTTTTCACCGGGGCTGGTAAACTGAAATGTTTCTTCTGCGCTGATACCAACCGCTTCTCCGTTAAAATCCCAGCTGTAGGTATAAATATCTGTGCTTGCAGTGAAGATATTGGCATTATCGATGCAGCGGGAGTCTGTAATATTGAATTCTATATCAGGTGCAGTATTATTATTCACTGTAAATGATTGTATTAAAACTTCTTCACATCCCAAGAGACCAAAGCCTCGGAGGATCACAGGGTAGGTACCTGACGTACCATAACTCACCTCACCTGTAGGAGCAAAATCTTGTGAAAATGTCGTTGAACTCTCACAATCAGATCGCGTGAATCTTATCATCGAAAACTGGTTCGATGTAAATTCCACCCCTAATCCATAGTATATCCCTCCGTAAGCAATTACTTCAAATGCAGTGTTCACACTAAACAAGCCTCCAAAATTGCCTAGATCTTCCAGGGTTGGAGAGGTGTTACTCAAGCTACTACCAAAGTTCAACCGGTAAATGGACCCATTATTCGTCGTATTTACGAGCGCATAGTAATCTTCCTGTTCTTTCAATAAACTAAATCCTGCGCTGCGGCCCGTCCCTAAGCCTGTCACCGTAACCGAACCACTGGTCAGACTCGTACCCATTGATAAATGATGCAGGTTACTTCCCGCTCCACTTACCAACCCAAACCAATCACTTCCCTCTTTCACAACCGAAACCTCCGTAGCAAAGGTGACCCCACTAATTGTTCTTGTGGTAACCGTGGGTTCATTCGAAAAGGAGGACCCAAAGTCAAGTACTACCAAGTTCCCATCACCTGCGATTACCGCATAATAATTACCCCCATCTTCCAACAGCTCCACCCCTCGCAAGTCACTCACGCCGACATCTCCAAGGCTCTCTGCGGTTGGGGCAGTGGTCAAACTACTCCACTGCAATCGATATACTATTCCTGATTGAGTCGTCAGTATTCCATAGCGTGTCGATCCTTCCATCATACTGCCAATCCCTTGAAAATCTGAAGGGATTCCCAGGTCTCCCAAATCCACCACATCATAACTAGCTGACAAGGAATCGAAATCAATCCTAAACATCTTCTGATTATCACGGCTCACAATGAACGTATGAACCGAATTCGCCGACTCTCCGCGCAACGTCAACTGCCCAAATGGACTCGATAGTTCGCTGATTATACCCAGATCAATGCCTTCGCCTTCACCCCTATAATCCTCACCACAAAAATCCCACTCATAGTATTGGGTATTCACCGATTCATTACTCAACGTCAACGACTCCCTGATACATAAATCATCATCTACAGTAAAACTCAGCGTCGGACATACTGCCTCTATCACCGTTACTGTATTTGTAACCGTCCAACTACACCCTTGAGACGTTTCAACTATCAGAACTACCTCTACTTCTCCGGGGCTAGTAAACGTAATTGTCGGATCTTCTTCTGTACTGCTTTCTATTCCACCAAAGTCCCAGGACCAGCTAACTACGGCATCTCCAGATAAGGTTAAATCTTCGCCTTCAAAGGAAATTGGAAGGTTCTCTACAACCTCAGATGGAAAACTAAATGCCGCTAATGCCCCATCATTTACTTCCAATTCTCTTGTGAATATGGTCTCACAGCCATCTGCATTTGTTGCACGCAAACTCACAGTATAACTACCTGCTAAGGAATAAGTATCCTGGGGGGGAGGGGGGGGGGGGGGGGGGGGGGGGGGGGGGGGGGGCCATATATCTATCATCGGAGCCAGTCCATCCACCACATCGTAACTATCCGACAAGGAATCGAAATCTATCCGGAACATCTTCTGATTATCACGGCTCACAATGAACGTGTGAACCGAATTCGCCGACTCTCCGCGCAACGTCATCTGACCAAATGGACTTGATAGTTCGCTGATTATGCCCAGGTCAATGCCTTCGCCTTCACCCCTATAATCCTCACCACAAAAATCCCACTCATAGTATTGGGTATTCACCGATTCATTACTCAACGTCAACGACTCCCCGATACATAAATCATCATCTACAGTAAAACTCAGCGTCGGACATACTGCCTCTATCACCGTTACTGTATTTGTAACCGTCCAACTACACCCTTGAGACGTTTCAACTATCAGAACTACCTCTACTTCCCCAGGATCTGTAAATATGAAGGTCGGATCTTCTTCTGTACTGCTTTCTAGTCCGCCAAAGTCCCAGGACCAGCTAACTACGGCATCTCCCGATAAGGTTAAATCTTCCCCATCAAAGGAAATTGGAAGGTTCTCTACAACCTCAGATGGAAAACTAAATGCCGCTAAGGCTCCATCATTCACTTCCAATTCTCTTGTGAATATGGTCTCACAGCCATCTGCATTTGTTGCTCGCAAACTCACTGTATAACTACCTGCTAAGGAATAAGTATGTGTAGGAGTTAACTCATCCGATACTGTCGTCCCATCACCAAAGTCCCAGGTCAAACTATTGGAAGAGCCCGTTATTTCTCCCGTAAACGAGATCGCCTCACCGAAACAGTTGTTATTAAACGTAAACGACACTTCCGGACCTACTGTGATCTCCACTGGTGTACTGCTCAGGGCTGAACTACAACCTGGAAGAAAACTCTGCAAGGTTACCGTCTTGGTTCCTGAAGTCGCAAAGGTGAACTCGCCATCCTTGCTCGTACTATTCCCCTCTCCATTGAAATCCCAACTATAGGTCAATACATCGTCATATCCCGTTTCATCGGTGGTATTGGTAAATGTCAATGCGGTATTCGTACATAAACTACCCCCCGATACGGTAAACGTTGGCATTGGGGGCTCCGGATAGATCGTTAGCGTTTCCGTTACTGTATTCGTACAGCCATCCGCATTCGACACCTGCAAAGTGATGGTCTTCTCTCCTGTAGTCGTAAAATCAAAGGTAGGATTTGCCTCACTACTGCTGCCTTCACCATTGAAATCCCAACTGTAGGTGCTGATGTCCCCACTCGTGTTGACACTTGTAAATGTATTTTCATTGAGGATGCAACGGCTTTCATCAATCGTGAAGGATATATCCGGAGCTGTGGATGAGTTCACTGTTACCGTCTGAGTCAGCACCTCTTCACATCCCAATAGACCAAAGCCTCGAAGGATCACAGGGTAGGTACCTGATGTACCATAGCTCACCTCACCTGTAGGAGCAAAATCTTGTGAAAATGTCGTTGAACTCTCACAATCAGATCGCGTGAATCTTATCATCGAAAACTGGTTCGATGTAAATTCCACCCCTAATCCATAGTATATCCCTCCGTAAGCAATTACTTCAAATGCAGTGTTCACACTAAACAAGCCTCCAAAATTGCCTAGATCTTCCAGGGTTGGAGAGGTGTTACTCAAGCTACTACCAAAGTTCAACCGGTAAATGGACCCATTATTCGTCGTATTTACGAGCGCATAGTAATCTTCCTGTTCTTTCAATAAACTAAATCCTGCGCTGCGGCCAGTACCCAAGCCTGTCACCGTAACCGAACCACTGGTCAGACTCGTACCCATTGATAAATGATGCAGGTTACTGCCCGCTCCACTTACCAACCCAAACCAATCACTTCCCTCTTTCACAACCGAAACCTCCGTAGCAAAGGTGACCCCACTAATTGTTCTTGTGGTAACCGTGGGTTCATTCGAAAAGGAGGACCCAAAGTCAAGTACTACCAAGTTCCCATCACCTGCGATTACCGCATAATAATTACCCCCATCTTCCAACAGCTCCACCCCTCGCAAGTCACTCACGCCGACATCTCCAAGGCTCTCTGCGGTTGGGGCAGTGGTCAAACTACTCCACTGCAATCGATATACTATTCCTGATTGAGTCGTCAGTATTCCATAGCGTGTCGATCCTTCCATCATACTACCTATCCCCTGAAAGTCTGATGGAAGGCCCAGGTCGCCCAAATCCACCACATCGTAACTATCCGACAAGGAATCGAAATCTATCCGGAACATCTTCTGATTATCACGGCTCACAATGAACGTGTGAACCGAATTCGCCGACTCTCCGCGCAACGTCATCTGACCAAATGGACTTGATAGTTCGCTGATTATGCCCAGGTCAATGCCTTCGCCTTCACCCCTATAATCCTCACCACAAAAATCCCACTCATAGTATTGGGTATTCACCGATTCATTACTCAACGTCAACGACTCCCCGATACATAAATCATCATCTACAGTAAAACTCAGCGTCGGACATACTGCCTCTATCACCGTTACTGTATTTGTAACCGTCCAACTACACCCTTGAGACGTTTCAACTATCAGAACTACCTCTACTTCCCCAGGATCTGTAAATATGAAGGTCGGATCTTCTTCTGTACTGCTTTCTAGTCCGCCAAAGTCCCAGGACCAGCTAACTACGGCATCTCCCGATAAGGTTAAATCTTCCCCATCAAAGGAAATTGGAAGGTTCTCTACAACCTCAGATGGAAAACTAAATGCCGCTAAGGCTCCATCATTCACTTCCAATTCTCTTGTGAATATGGTCTCACAGCCATCTGCATTTGTTGCTCGCAAACTCACTGTATAACTACCTGCTAAGGAATAAGTATGTGTAGGAGTTAACTCATCCGATACTGTCGTCCCATCACCAAAGTCCCAGGTCAAACTATTGGAAGAACCCGTTATTTCTCCCGTAAACGAGATCGCCTCACCGAAACAATTGTTGTCAAACGTAAACGACACTTCCGGACCTACTGTGATCTCCACTGGTGTACTGCTCAGGGCTGAACTACAACCTGGAAGAAAACTCTGCAAGGTTACCGTCTTGGTTCCTGAAGTCGCAAAGGTGAACTCGCCATCCTTGCTCGTACTATTCCCCTCTCCATTGAAATCCCAACTATAGGTCAATACATCGTCATATCCCGTTTCATCGGTGGTATTGGTAAATGTCAGTGCGGTATTCGTACATAAACTACCCCCCGATACGGTAAACGTTGGCATTGGGGGCTCCGGATAGATCGTTAGCGTTTCCGTTACTGTATTCGTACAGCCATCCGCATTCGACACCTGCAAAGTGATGGTCTTCTCTCCTGTAGTCGTAAAATCAAAGGTAGGATTTGCCTCACTACTGCTGCCTTCACCATTGAAATCCCAACTGTAGGTGCTGATGTCCCCACTCGTGTTGACACTTGTAAATGTATTTTCATTGAGGATGCAACGGCTTTCATCAATCGTGAAGGATATATCCGGAGCTGTGGATGAGTTCACTGTTACCGTCTGAGTCAGCACCTCTTCACATCCCAATAGACCAAAGCCTCGAAGGATCACAGGGTAGGTACCTGATGTACCATAGCTCACCTCACCTGTAGGAGCAAAATCTTGTGAAAATGTCGTTGAACTCTCACAATCAGATCGCGTGAATCTTATCATCGAAAACTGGTTCGATGTAAATTCCACCCCTAATCCATAGTATATCCCTCCGTAAGCAATTACTTCAAATGCAGTGTTCACACTAAACAAGCCTCCAAAATTGCCTAGATCTTCCAGGGTTGGAGAGGTGTTGCTTAGGCTGCTTCCGAAATTCATTCGATAGATGGTCCCACTGCCCGTTGTATTGACAATGGCATAATAATCATCAAACTCCTTTAATAAGCTGAACCCCGCGCTGCGGCCGATCCCCAATGCGGTAGTAGTAACTGAGCCACTAGAAAGGTCACTTCCTAAAGACAAATGATGCAGATTGCTCCCTGTTCCACTCACCAACCCAAACCATAAACCTGCCTCGTTTACAACAAAGATTTCAGAAGGAAAACGTACTGAGCTGATCGATCTCGTTGTAGTTGTAGGGGTATTACTAAGTGATGATCCAAAATCTAGTATTACCAATTGGCCACTACTTCCTCCACCAGCAAGTATGGCAAAGTAATTACCACCGTCTTCTAACATTTGTATTCCTCTTAGGTCAGTCACCCCTGTGGAGCCAAGGTTTTGTACGGTCGGCACAGTGGTCAGGCTCGACCAGATTAGCCGATAAACGTTTCCACTTTGATCTGCCAGTAGACCATAGCGCGTTGTTCCTTCTATATAGGTCCCAATACCTTGGATATTTGCAGACAAACCCAGATCTCCAAGATCAACCACCGCATAGGTATCGGATAAGGAGTCGAAATCAATTCTAAATAACTTCTGATTGTCCCGGCTTACAATGAAGGAATGAAAAGTATTTGCCTCTTCCCCTCTTAAGGAGATAAGGTCATACGGTGTGGATAGATCTGTTAAAACTCCGAGATCTATACCTTCTGCTTCACCACGAAAATCCTCCCCACAAAAATCCCATTCGTAATATTGTCCATTAATGGAATTATTACTCAATGTCAGTAATTCACCTAAACACAGGTCTGAATCCATTGACACATCCAATGTGGGGCATACCGCCTGTACAACCGACACGGTCTTCGTCACCATCGAGACACACCCTTGAGTAGTCTCCACCGTAAGCGTTACTAGAACATCCCCCGCAGAAGTGAAGGTGAAAGAGGGATCCTCCTCTGTACTCACACCTAACCCGCCGAAATCCCAGGACCATGATATCACTTCATCGCCAGAAGTAGTCAGATCCTGGCCGTCAAAGCTTGCGGAAACATTTTCAATTACTTCATTAGAAAAGCCAAAATCAGCTAGTGCACCATCATTCACAATTAGTTCCGAAGAAAATGTTGAAGAACAGCCCACATCATTTGTTACAGTAAATTGAACCGTATAATTCCCTGCTGTTGCATAAGTATGCTCAGGAGATAATTCACCTGTGATGATGGTCCCATCATCAAAATCCCAGGATATGCTATTGAAGTCCCCATTGATTGCACCCGTAAAAGCTATTGCTTCACTAAAGCAGTTATTGCTAAAAGTGAAGGATACCTCTGGCCCTTCGTCAATCGATATGTCTGTTGACGTGACCGCTGAACTACATCCTGTCAAAAAACTCTGAAGGGTGATGGTTTTATCCCCGGCAGTTGCAAACGTGAACTGTGTATTGGTTTCTGTGCTATTTCCCTCGCCATTCAGGTCCCAACTATATGTAACCAAACCATCGTATGCAGCATCAACTGTTGTATTATTGAATGACAAAGTGTTATTGGTGCATAAACTACCTCCTGAGACTGAAAAAGTCGGTGTGGGAGGTTCGGGGTAAATGGTTACATTCCTGCTAACTTCATTGGGGCATCCCGAAGCATTTGACACATTTAATGTGACTGTTTTTTCGCCTGTAGTGACAAAATCAAATGTCGGCGCTGCATCAGTACTGTTCCCTTCGCCATTAAAATCCCAGGTGTAACTGGATATATCACCACTCGTATTGACACTAGTAAAGGTATTATTGATGAGGATACACCGGTTCTCATCTATCGTGAAATCTATGTCTGGCGCTGATTGTGCAATTACGGTCAGCGTTCGCTGGGCATAATTCACCTGATCCCCATTAAAAGCAGCTAATGAAATTCCTTTAACTCCGGAAATGTTGTACGAAAAGAATGGATTCGAATCATTTGAATAATAATCACCTGACCCGCCACAAGTATTAGGATATGTTATCAGGTAAAAACTGTTATTACTGAAATCATTCGCAACCGCATAATAATTTGAAGAGTCGCGAACCATGGAATATCCGAATATATTACTCGATAATACGCCTAAGTTACCTAAGGTACTCGCACTGGCAATCGTAGTAGCGTTTAAGTCAAATTTGATATGATGCAAGGTACCATTCCTTTGCATCACCGTAGCATAATAGTGTCCACCTTCATTGACAAAATCCACATTTGTGGTATTGCTAAAAGACAACCCTTGATAGTTACTTATCGTCGGGGTAGAATTAATGGTATTCGCAAAATCTAAGCGCACTAGATCCCCATTATTACTAGAAGCAATAAATCCTACATAATCATTTCCGATTTTTTGTACTGAGATGCCTCTCAATCTATTGCCAAAAGCACTATTGATTTTTTGTGAAGCATTGATATCAGAATCGGGTGCCCCGATTTCGATGATTGTGAAGGAAGATTCGGATGAAGCTCCATTGCTTACAACCAGAAAAACATCATCTTCTTCAACTACCACTTCTACTCCGGATGGATTAACAAGATTTATATCAGTCAAGACATCAATGGTAGGCGCATTTTCAAGCGAAGTACCGAAACTAAGTCTTAATATTTCACTACTTGAAAAATTAGCCAGGAAACCATACCACATCTCATTGTATTGTAACAATGCTAATCCACTAGATCCATTCATTAAAGGATCAGAGATCTCAAAATCGGAATAAGTTTCGTTGCTTAAGCTATCACTGAACTTCAGAACTGAAATCCGGTTATCATTGAAATCGCTGACAAATACGTAATAGTCATCGCCAACCAACACTACTTTTTGATAGAACGATTGATTAAAAATACTATTCGTCAGTTGGTTGCTCGCTACGGGGATAGAGTCAAGATCTCCTACACAGAAATCCCATAAGTATGCATCTGCTCCTGTAGACTCATTGGTGAAAAGGATATTTTCAGACAGACAATACTCATTCTCAACACTAAAACTAGCGACTTGAGAATAGGCCATAAACGACCCAATCAAATAAAGAAGTGTAAGGAATGATCTCACTTCAGAAAACTATTGTCGGTACTACTTTTTTGAAACTGTCTTCAATAAAAAAATCACATGATCTCCTTCAAATTTCCATATTAAAAAACAATATATTCCAATTCCAGCCACTAAATCGATTAAAAGCACCATATAGTCGTTGAAATGTCCTGCGAGTAATATTGTAATGAATTTCACTGCCAATGCCATTGTTATCGCGCAGATTAGGACCTTAAAAAGATTCTTCACTAAATCTGTAAATTTCATCTCAATTAAATCCAACGGATATTTGAAATTATGATACATAATGGCAAAACTCCCAATCATATAGAAAGTAGCAACACCAACAATGCCATAAGAAAGTCCGAAACAAATAAATGCGATCACAATCAGATTCATCACCATCGACACTTTGAATTGCAACTTGGTATTCCCCTGAAACATATACAAGTTTCCATTCAAAGTCCCTATGGATTGTGGGATTGCGGCGATAGACAACACTTGAACGATAGGTACCATTGCCACCCATTGCTCTCCAAAAACAAAAGGCACCATGATATCTGCTGTTACCAAAATACCACACATCAAAGGGAAGGTGACCATTGCAATTGTTTTTGTCACCTTAAGGTAAATGGATCTAACCTGCTCCGTATCGTTTTGCAAGGCTGAAAAAGAAGGAAAAATCACCCTTGAAATCAAATGTGACACATTATGTAACGGCATTGTCATCAGCGCATACGACTTGGTGTAAACTCCAAGCGCTGTTGGGTTAAGAAATTTACCAACAAGCAGATTATCAATACTTCTGGTCCAATAAGAGAAAGTACGTGTTGCAAACAAGTACTTTGAAAAGTTGATAATGGACGTAATGGATTGAAACGAAAGTTGCAAACTCGGTTTCCACCTAACAGTCAAGATACATAACATGCTATTGATCAAATAAATCAACAATGTCTGGAAGACAAGGGCATAAACACCATAGCCGGAATAAGCCATCCAAATAGCCACTAAAAGGCTAATCATGTTACTAATAAACATGATGAAGAAGAGGCGCTTGAAGTCCATCTGCTTAGCTAGTAACGCACTGTGCACAAGACCAACTGAAAGGACTAAAAAGCCGAGCCCGGAGAGTTTAGTAACAGTAACCAAAGCTGGGTTATCATAAAAGGCAGCTACCCAACTTGATGAAAAATAGAAAATCAGACTTAGTACAATACTAACCGCGATGTTGAGCCAGAAAATGGTATTAAGTTGAATCTCGGAAATATCCTTCTTTTGAATGATTGCACTACTAAAGCCAAAATCAGCAAATATCATAGCATAGCCAATCAATACATTGATCATACCAAACAACCCGTAATCTTCGGGAAGCAAAAGCCTTGCAAGTACAATGGAAGAGGTAAGTTGAATCACAAACTTCACCACTTGACTTACCAGACTCCACTTTAAGCCTTTTACCGTCTTATCCTTTACCGTTGTTTTATCCATCTGTTACATAACCAAACTGCTCAGCCAAAGGCCAACAGATATTCTTGATCAATTTGAAATTCTCCTCACCAAAAAACTCACGATAAGAAAGGGTATGGTCGCCTTTAGGCTGAAACTGAATGTGCAATTTTTCCTCGATATCTGTTTTCACTTCCAGACCTAGTTCATAACACATGCGAGAAATAAAACCTTTCTTATCTGCTTTGAAATCCTCATACCTGGCAAGCCGGGTAGTAACCTCCTGATGATACTTTAGATAATTCATGACTGCCTCTTTCCACCTTACCGCAAGAACAGCAATTGGGTTTCTTTCTGCAGGAAAATTCCAATTTTCAGCCTGAAACAAGTTATAATGAGCTCCCAGATCTCGAATTTGTTCCGTACTAAGTTCCTGCAATGACCCATCCAATTGATATCTGTTGAGAATACTTCTTATGTTTCCGAAAGGATTTCTCACAACAAAAACGTATTGCGCATCAGGAAAGATTTCTAGCAGTTCGCCATAAAGAAATGTCAGGTTAGGCTCCTTGACCAGGGTTGTCCTAAAATACTTTCTATGCGATTTTACGGTTTTACCCAAAAGCAATTCTCCAGCCACCAAACGTTGGATATAAGGGGGCCATAATACAGGTATGTCGATTGTTTTGCTGATATTGCTCGCATCCGCGATAAGGTGGCCTATTGCTGAAGTACCTGATTTTTGATTACCCAGAACAAAAATTTCCGGTTTTGATTTTTTAAAAAACATCAGAAGAGACAAATATTTCTAGCCCATTAAACATGAATGAACGTTGATCTAAATGGGTAAATGGCTTATAGTTACCTACACCGTATACACGAATTAATTCACCTTGATACACTACTTTGGTTCCGAAAATATCTGCTCTAAACTTCAGCACCATCTCTTCTATGGAATCGACCTCTTGAAGCACCAATTCCTCGGGCAAAGGCTTTTTCATTTTCAAGGCATCGTCCAGTACCTCCTGCTCCCGTGAACGGGATTGAAATTTCTGCCGGTTCCACAGAAACTTACTGAAGGACTTTCTGGAATATTTCTTTAAGACCCCATTAACATCGTCGCTTGTCATGTGATTTTGCAACTCAAAAGATTGCTGAATAAGGATATCTCCCTGATCAAATTCTGCATTAACTTCATGAAGTGTGAACCCAAATCTTTTTTCACCATTTCTAATGGTCCAATAAACCGGATGCATCCCCGCATATTTAGGGAGCAGTGACCAGTGCATGTTCGTTGAAAATGTTGCAGCACTAATTTGAGCGGCAGGAATCAATCGTAAAAAGCCAAGGCTACACAAATAATCAACCTCGACAGGCTGAAAGGTTGTTTTATCATAAATCAGGAATCGTTTAGCCCTGATAAAGAAATAAATATAACACAAGAGTTCTGAAAACTTTCTGTGCCTGATCCGCTTCCATAAGAAACGTAGCTTATCCTTAAGAGGTAATGCTAACAACTGATGATAGCTCTTTTTACTTTCGACAGATAGATATATTGTTGATACACGATAAAACGGATTGAGAATCAATAATGGGAAGTAGTGAAAAAAATAACTCCCAAGCTCCGTGAAGACAACCGTTTTTTTACTTCTGAAAGACATAAATATTCTCCCCATTTTCGTTCACGCGTTGAAAACGTTCACGGAACGAAGGCTCCCTGTACATTACTTTGTTAATGTACTTCTTTCTGTACCCCGCCTCACGACATAGTTTTTCATATTCTTTTGGCGATCTATGATTGATATAGTGTATATCCTGCCCATGTTCATTTCTTACCTTCGAACTCCTCTCACAAAAAACCAGAAGGCCATTAGGATTCAAGAGGTTGTAAGCTTTTAACAGGATGTCGAGTAGATCCTGATCTTCAATAACATGCTGGAACACCCAAAACGAAAAAAACACATCAGCAGCAGGCAAATCTATTTTGTCAAGATTGCCATCTTCGATATGAAAAAACTCCTGTTCCGGATGGTTTTCTCTGGCCTTTACTAGCATCTCTTCAGATTGATCTACTCCCGTGTAATCGCTAAAATATGTGACTAAAAAGTCCACATTTCGACCAACTCCGCTGCCGAAATCAATTACACTTTTCTTATCTGCGAATATTGGCTTATCAAAAACAGTCACTAAATGACTATGATGGATCTTGCTCAGATTTAGATTTTTCTGACCATCCTCATCTTTCGGATCCAAAACCGGCCTGAACCCATCAAGGCTAGCCAGGTCATTCCAATATTTCTTTTGAAAATTAAGGTATGAACTCATTTGAAAAAGAATGATCTGAATTTACCTAAAATACGTGATTTCATGCTTTCTTTTTCCCAGATAGGAGCATCCATATAAGTTGCTCCAAAACCAGACTTAAATCGTTCTACTCCTTCAATGCCTCCACTGGGATTGAAATCAAAATAAGACAAATTCCGATGTTTGGCATCTGCTATCATCTGATAGAACAAGAGATGAATAGGTCGCTTATCATAATATTCTTGATCCGATGCGCCATGCCAATAGATGACGTTTCTCTTCGAATAGAGCATGATGGCTCCTCCAACTATTTTTTTATCGATGATGGCAACCCACAACGATAAATTCTCCTGGCTTTTTAGCAGACTAAATAAGTTTCGTCGATAGGCAATGGTGGCCTTATCACTCCACCTTTCCAGTGACTTCAAATAAATCTCAAAGTATTCATCCCACTGCTGCTCCGTTGTAGCCAGTTCGATATTGACATTAGATTTAATCGCCTTTTTCAGGGATCGTTTGTGCGATGTGCTCCACCTCTCTTTGATATCATCGGTGAGTTCTTTTAAATCGATCACCTGGCTAACGTCGTTCTTTTTCGACAGATCTAACTCCAAAGGCAAGTAGGGATTCCCTCTCAATGTCACATTATCATAAACGGAAATGATGTGATTCATCACCTCCGAATCCGGTGAGGAGTTCTCAGCAATCACACCACCGTAAGTTCCTGCCTGTGACATGTGTGTATGGCGCAAAGCCCCCTTGAAGGAAAAAACTTCCCCGAATGGCACGATGTATTGTGCTCCATTGTCCAACCTAATTAAGTCGGCATTGGACTTGATCACTCCTTGCGAATATGCCTCCCAAACTTCTCCCCACATTGGCGATTGGAAGTACGTGGCGTAATCGCATGCCTCCCAGCATGTCAACCACTCTTCTCTGGTTGCTCTTCTTCGCTCGACTATTTTGGCGTAAGACATGCCAACAAATGATTAACAAATTCTTCCTCAAATGGAAACCCATACCACATCGGCAATCTCAATAATCGCTCACTCTCTTTTGTTGTATAGACATCCTCACCGTGGAAACGACCATATTTTTCTCCAGCCAAAGCACTGTGCAAGGGTATGTAATGAAATACACTACTAATCCCTTTAGCTTTCAATGCCTCGATGACTTCCTGTCTTGCGTCAATATCTTTCAGTTTTATATAAAAAATGTGGGCATTGTGCTTACAATACTCCGGTATTTCTTGCCAGGCCAACTCACCTGATTCAAATAGTGGCCTCAGTACTGTTCTATAATTTTCCCAGGTTTGTAGCCGATCTTTGGTTACATCCACTACACTTTTCAATTGGGCGTATAGAAACGCCGCATTGAATTCACTGGGCAAGTAACTAGAACCTTTATCTACCCATGAGTATTTGTCTATTTCTCCCCTCAAAAACAAGGCTCGATTCGTTCCCTTTTCCCGAATAATTTCGGCCCTTTCTGAGAGCTGTTCATCATTGATGAGCAGACAACCGCCTTCCCCACATTGTATGTTCTTGGTGTCATGAAAGCTGAGGGCTCCGAGATGACCAATTGCACCAAGATGTCTTCCCTTATAGTACGAATCAATGCATTGTGCGGCATCTTCAACTACCCATAAGTTATGGCGCTTTGCTATGTCCATTAGCTTATCCATATCGCAACCCACCGCTCCATAATGAATAGGAACGATGGCCTTGGTTTTTTGAGTAATCGCTGCTTCAATTAAATCTTCATCAATATTCATTGTAGCTGGAGCGATATCGACAAATACAATTTTCGCACCTCTCAGGACAAACGGGTTGGCTGTAGATACAAAGGTGAAAGAAGGCATAATCACTTCATCTCCCGGCTGAATGTCCAATAGGATCGCCGCCATTTCCAATGCATGGGTGCAAGAGGTAGTCAACAATACACTTGCACTCGCAGTAATCTCCTTAATCAATTGGTTACACTTCTTTGTATAGCCGCCATCGCCAGAAAATTTACTGCCAGAATTGACTAAGTCATGGATAAAATCAAGCTCATTACCAATGACACACGGTTTATTAAAAGGTACTTTCAAATTCTGTTTTAATAATATGATCCTATTATAAAAGACTACTTGCTTAACAATTATTATCCCTGATGGAGTCGTTCAAAGGCCTGATTCATGGTTACAGAAAGCGAATCAAATCCTCTATAGCTGATCCCGATTTTCCGACATCTTTCTCGCAAGCGTTCTTTCTTTTCTTTAAGAAAGTTTTGAATCTCAGGAATTGATCGTTCCAGCGAATCCACGTCAAAATTGTTTACAACTACCCCTACCTGGTATTCTCGAGCATAATGATCATCTTCAGATACTCCTTCGCATACCAAATAAGGCAATCCACAACAAAGGTACTCTCCAACTTTGATTGGGCTTCTAAACTTTTGACTCGGTAATGGAGGAACGGATACCAATCCAAAATCTGCAGCGCTCAAATAATTTGGCATTTCAGAAAAATGGGCTTTCATGATACAGAACAGATTGCGGTCAATGCCCTTTTGAATCAACCGTTCCTCTAATGGCGCGATTGGTTGTCCTGTCAAAATCAGGAAATAAGATCGTTCAATCTTTTCAGCGAATACGCTGAATAAATCCAAAAGCTCTTCATCATAATAAATACCTCCCAATTTTCCGGCATAAACAAAGACATGCTGATCAGGACTTAACGACAACTTTTCTCGTATTTCCTCCCGGGCCTGAGCTGAAAAAACGAACCTTCCCTCGTCCACACAACTAGGTACCAGAAACAAGTTCTTAGTCCTATTTCTGGAATGCAGTCGGTCCAGCATGTGATTCGTACCTGTCGCAATTACTTCCGCTTTCTTACCAATACGGTCCTCCAAAAAGTTCAATATTTTGAAAGGAAGGCTACCAATCAAACCAAAATCTCTCAAAAATTCACCATGTGGCTCATATTGATAGTTAAAGTGTTTCAATCGAAATATTTCCGAAATCAATTGACTAAATGCTCCTGCCACAGTACCAAGACTAACGACCTGACGATAACCCTTCAACCGCAACTTGGCCACCATTAAAACAGAAATCAATAAGTCAAAAGCTTTGATCAATATTTTAGGTTGTCCCGTATGCCACTTAAGCGGAATCCATTCAATATTTAACTTTTTCAAATCCGCATGAATCGTGCTTCTCTCGTCGGCGTTTAAACCAAATTCGGCTTGTTCAAATGAAATGACCGTAAACCACACTTTGCCAGGATAGGACTTCTGATACTTCAGGATATACTGGTAAAGGTTGGATTGAAACAGTGGATCAGAAAAACTGTTATAAACAAAAACAATGGTTCTTTTCAAAGAAAATCTTTCTTTAAATGATTCACGATATTTTCAGCCGCTAGTCCATCACCAAAAGGATTTTTTGCACTGGCCATTCTTGAAAAGACCTCTGGATTATCCAATATATGACACACTTCATGTTGGATGTTATCTTTATTGGTGCCCACCAGTACCGAACAACCCGCTTCAACTCCCTCCATTCGCTCCGTATGGTTTCGCATGACTACCACGGGAACATCTAATGCAGGAGCTTCCTCCTGAATGCCTCCACTATCAGTAATAATGATTTTAGATTGAGTCATTAAATAAATCATATCCGGATATGGCACGGGATCAATTAAATGGATATTCGGAACATCATTTAATATTTTAAAAACCACCTCTCTTACATTGGGATTTAAGTGGACCGGGAAAATGAACTGGTAGGTCGTGTAGCGCTGTGCCAGTGACTTAAGCGCCTCGCAAATGTCCTCCATTTCTTTTCCGAAACTTTCTCTTCGATGACAAGTCACCAGAATATTGTCACCTCCCGGGGAACATACATGATTGTACCGATCTTCAAACTCCGCAATCTTTTCGGATTCCAACTGTTTTTTTGCACGTAACAAGGCATCAATCACTGTATTCCCTGTCATCAAAACATTTTCTATCACGTTTTCACTTGCGAGATTATCTACGGCTACTTGTGTAGGAGCGAAATGGTAATCCGCCAAAATGGAGATAATTTTCCGATTTACTTCCTCCGGAAAAGGTGAATACTTGTCTCCTGTCCTCAGGCCAGCTTCTACATGAGCTACTTTAATCTTATTGTAAAAAGCTACCTGTGCCGCAATCTGCGCGGTAATGGTATCACCTTGAACAATGACCAAATTTGTATCTTCTGACAAGGCTTGCTCGATTTTCTCAAAGGCAAAAGAGGCAAACTGAGAAAGGGTCTGATTCGGCTTCATTAAATCCAAATCCCTATCCGGAACAATATTAAATAGATCAAATATGGGCAATAACATTTCCCGATGTTGCCCGGTAGATATGAGTTCTACTTCAAACCCCTGATCTTTCAGTTCCATAAAAACCGGGATCATCTTGATGGCTTCCGGTCGAGTACCGATGACCAATTTTATTTTACTTCCCATGACTGCTTAGTAGCTTATATAACAATCCAGCCTGATACCTGGCCGAGTAAAACTCAGGGATCGCATCTGTCTGAAAAAAGGAATGATTCTGTGCTTCGAACTGGACAGTAGCCTCTTTTAGAAAATCCGCCAATTGTTGCGTTTCATTATGATGATATACATGATGTTCATCTTTCAACACCTCACTGGTCGTACTATTTTGCGGCGTAATGGCAATGATTTTTCTTTTTGCAATGAAATAATCCAGAATCTTCGAAGGGAAAAAGATAGCTTCTTCTCCGGGTTTCAAAGGGTTATCTACGAGCAACAACAAATGTGCTTCATTTTGAAACTTGATGGCCTCCGAATAAGGTTTTGGTCCCAGGTACGTAACTTTTGCTGCAACCTTCTCTGAAAAATCATTGATCATTGCTTCACTGGATCGATCTGCTTGTCCGACAAATTGAATTTCAAACTTTTCCTGATCTTCCGCACTAAGTTGTTTGAATGCTTCAAAAAAGTAAGATGGATTTCGACTACCGATCATCCCTCCCGTATAAACAACCTTGATTGTTCGATTAAAGTCTAGTGGCAAATCTTGTACATCTTCGTCATCATAAACATTAGGCTGATAATGAAACTTATCTACATGCTGCGGATATAGTGATTTGTAAAGCTCAATCGTTTTTTTGCTCGTAAAGGTTATGGCCGTTGCCCGATCTAAACACATCTCTTCCATCGCTTTATGTTTCCGGTGAATAGCTGGTGAAAAATCATGTAACGGATAAGCCGACCAGGGGTCACTCATATGCATCACCCAGGGCACTTGATGGTTAAGAGATAGTCGATAGGCAGCCAATGTTGAGCTTATCGGGAAGCTACGAGAGTAGATGATATCAGGCCTATCTGTATTTACTGCAAGCGCTTGTTTGATAAAACTTCTTTTGGAGTCTGGAAATAATAGCCCTGGCTTCACCCGGTGAATGATACTATTGAGTAATTTGTACTCCTGCAACTTAACTTCATATACCTGATACAAACCTTTTCTATATTGATCCAGTCCTGCATCATACGGCATATACAGTGTGGGCATGGCACTGGTAATCACTTCGATAGATACATCCTCGAATTGATTAAGGTATTTGACATACCTGGCCGTCTGTAAACACTCTGGGTCGCGCTTCGGAGGAAAGGCAACACTTACAAAAAGTACTTTCATAATTTCGCTATCAAGCTACCGATTCTCTCCACTTGTTTTTGATAAGTATTTTCAAGCGCAATATTTCTCCGTTTTCTATTTCTGGAATCTTCAGACCAAAAGTCAAAATTATCAACTACTTCAGAAAATACTTGTGACCATCGATCATTCGTACTACTCATAGCAATTAAATCTGAAAACTCGCTGTAATGATGTGTGTGTGTCGCTACAATAGGTTTACCGGTGCCTAAATATTCCATCATCTTATGCGGATTAGCCAGTTGTTCTTTGTACTCATCTGCTTTGTACGCTAAGATCAGAAGGTCCATTTGATCATAGAAATCAAAAAGTTCGGGTTTACTAAGCTTTCCCACATACGTCGCATTCTCCTCATTTTCCAACCTGAACTGGTGGGTTTTACCGGCAAAATAAAAGGTAATTTGGCGGTGTTTCTTTACAACCTGTTCGATTATATCCCAATCGATGTAAACCATATCCAGACTGCCAGCATACCCCACTTTCAAAGACTGAGAAGTACCTACAGAAAAAGTCCCCCGGGACACCTGATTGTCATATCCATGATTGATGAAGTAAGACTTTGGATTTACTCTTTTTGCCTTAGTTAAGATATGCTCCGTGGAGCAAAAACAAATGTGAGCCGAACCGGCAGCTCTATCAAAGTGGAAGTCTTGATTCAGATCAACAATATGTGAGATACTGATAACCCGAGTTGGCAAACAATCTAAATCAAAAAACACTGAATTATCAAAGGACCATACCACATCGATTGGTAAGCCAATCCGCTTTTGAATTTGATTAAAGACCCTTCGTTGCGCCAATTTTCTAATGATTTTCGGAAAAAATCGGAGCCCGGGCACAAAACCTTTGTAATCTACAACCTGAAGGTTGTCATATTCGGTGTGTTTTAGCGCTTCTCGACCGGAAGGTGGATTCAGGAAGAAAACCTGATTACCCAAACTAGCGAGTGTCACTGCGTAATGATGTTTCGAAAGAAAGAGATGTGTCCAACTTTCAGGGGAAACGATTAAGATGTTTTTATGTTGAAGCACTTTTTTCAACTGAAGCGGTTACAGCTTCGTAAAGAGATGAAATCTTTTTCATCTCGGACGACCTATTCCCCAAATTAATTACCACCTCTCGAGCCTGGATCGATTCTTCTTCAGAAAAACCGAGGAAGGCTTGTTCTATTGTATGGGCTAATTCTTGAACACTCCATTCACCAAGTATATAAGTCCATTCTCCGAAAACATCTCGATCATACCCCAAAGGACCCAGGATAAGTGGTTTTCCAAAATACATTGCCTCAAGACCAGAAACAGGTGTCCCATCAGAAATGGGGTTCATAATTACCAGGCTAGTACCATAATAAAGTTTAAATAATTGCTCCTGATTTTGTCTTGTCAAAAATATGAAATTGGCAGCCCCATTATCCTCCATCAAAGTTTTGATGCGATTAACATATGACTGGTCCTGGGCATCTTCATCAATGAAAACGAAATCATAATCAGCCAAAATCTCCTTCTTCAAAAGGCCAATCGCCTCAACGGTAAACTCATGATTATAAAGAGGCTTCATAACACGCGGCATGAACACATACTTCCTGGTTCCTGAAATCAAGGACGAGCCACTGGATATTTTTTCCATCGCGCTGACATCTACACCTGTTCGTATGACATGCACTTGATCACTCAACCCGAACAATTCCCGGATCATCTGTTTTTGGCCTTTTGATGTTCCCGTAATGCAATCACAATTTCGAAAAGCTATTTGATACAAGATGCGCGTGTACAAATTCGCTAGGGAAAATTGCCGAAAGTGATTCTTTATGGTAACTAAAATATCTGTGCCACGAGTAGTAGCAATGATTTTGACACCCAAAAAGGGTTTGAAGATGGCCCAAAGAATATTGGGTTCTACAAAATACACGTGAAAAACATCAATCTTATGTGTTTTGATGATGGATCGAAGTTTCAAGAAGCCAGATATCGTCTTAAATATCCGAATAATGGAAAAATCATGAAGGAACCCTACTTCCAGAATCTGATGTTTGTAATCTTCCTGCAGACTTACATGTGATGCCCTTCTTACCAAAAACAGCTGATGTTCATCTGCCTGATAAGTGATCCATTTGAGGTCATGAATGGAAGATGGATCCGCCAGAAAAAGAATATTCACGATGGTCTATTTTCTCTGTTTTCGAATTCTTTCATATACAGTCAATCTCTTTTCAAGGGTAATATCTTTAAATCGATATGCCCTTGTATGAGTAGCCCTGTCTTGAGCTGTCGGTATAATTTTTCCCTCAATGAACGCCTTTACTATTTTGGGGAATTCTTCAATGATATTTATTGTATTGCTAACTCTCAACCAATCCGGATCAAAGTATTCCACATTAGTCAAGGGTATCTGTTTCAATAACTCCCCGGTATCTACTCCACTGTTAACAAGGTGAATGGTTACACCTAGCGAATCAAAATCATCGTGAAAGCATTGCCAAAACTCTGACCTTGTACCTCGGTAATCCGGAAGAATGGAACAGTGAGCATTGACAAACGCCTTCTTCGCCAATTGTAAAAGATTTTCTTTGATGATCCCCGTACCATAAACCATACAGGTTTCCGGGGGAGTATGTTTGAATTCCTCCAATAACTGTGGATGATTGATAGATGAAAAAACCTTTGTGGGAATATGGCTTATTTTCTTAAAATCATACTGACCAATGAATCGCTTCAGATGTTTTTGGGCATTTGTTGCACATCTTCGCTCGAATCTTAAAGTTTTTCCGGTCGTTGAATCTAAAGTGATCAACTGTTTTATTTTGGAAAGCTCACCACGCACTGACTTCACCAATCGATCCCTCAATGAAGGTTCTCTGGAAGCAACAACGACCATGCGGTCCAGATCCAATCCCTGGCTCAACATACTTACAGCAAGGGCCTTTGCTGCATCAGTATTATTGGTAAGTAGTGTTACTTTCATTCGAACCGTATTGAAAAAATATCAGACTTATGTTTCACCAAATGAAAAGGAACTTCCTTTTGCCCAAGGAAAACCTTTAGTGCATTGGCATTAACTTTTGATGACCTGAAACTAAAGACATGATCACCTAAATCTTCAAGCTCCAGTTTTTCATACCTTATGCCATCTGGATAAAAATGAACTGTGCTTTTAGACTCATCAATCTTGATATGATCTCGAATCACCAGATAATCCAGCATTTGCGAGATTGGACTCACCATTAATTGCTGTTCGTCGAATTTCTTCCTAATGTAAGTAAGTGCTTCTCGTGTTTTATCAGGAATATGAAAAGATTCTTGTAATCTATCAAATGGTCGTTTCCCCAAATGCGTGTAAGTGACCATTGTTCCATTTTGATCAATCAATTGATCGATCACTTTTGAATCTATGATATTTCCGAGCCCATAAATATCCGCATCTTTCCAGGTGCCATATCTTCTAAAGCAGTAGAATGAATTACCATCCGGAAACTTCTCAACAAAGTACTGGCGGTTTTGGGGAATCTTCATTTTCAGGAGAAGTACGAACTTTTCAGGTAATAACCTGAGCAAAATGAATTTGACAACCGCTTTTAATCGCGAAGTAGAAATATCAGAAAAATACTTCCAGGAATTTACCGCTCTATCTTGTCCGACGATTTCAGTCAACTCACCATCCCAGATATAGTGAATCCCAATTTGTTTGATCAAATCAAGCGTATAAGTGTAGATCTTGTATTGATGCCCAGAAAGGTCTTTAGTATATGGTAAAGCACCTTTTTGAGAATTATGTAACAAATTCCCTATGAAATCGGCGTGATCAATCCAAACCTTGGGTGAAACACCGTGTGCCTTCAAAATCTTAATTGCTTCCTCGGCATCCTCCCGGTCAAAACCCTTGCCCCTGCTGTGCATATAGTCTCCCCAGGTGTGAATAATATCATGCCATTGAGAAGTGATTTCCGGATGCTGAAAAAGGTTTACTTGATCGGGCAAATTGGCATTATAGGAACGCACAAAAAGGCTGTTGCTGATTGGAAGGCCGAGTTCTTGCCAAATGAACTTATCCAGCTCCCGCCAGTCCTTTATATTGGTATTATCAGGGTCGTTGGCAATAGTAAACCACGCATTATAGGGAAAGGGATACTTAAGGACCATACTATAGTCTAAAGTTCGGATTAAACTTCTCGAACCAGATTTCCAAACAGTAAAGTAACCATATTCGATGACGGTGATCACCTCTACTCAGAAGATGCTCGCTAGACAATCGATCAATTGCCGATGCGTTCATTAGATTCCGCTGTTTCAGATTTTCCAATCGCCCATGGATGTCTTGCTTTAATGAATTCCGGATCCAATGATCAATCGGAACACTAAATCCTTTTTTGGATTCTGTCATCGCATTTTTTCTTACATACTTCTCAGCAAGCTTTCGAAGTAGGTATTTAGCATTTCCATTGCGATACATCAGCCTGGTATCTATAGAATACGCGATCTCTGCCAAATTGGCGTCCAAAAACGGAGACCTGACCTCCAATGAATTCATCATTGAAGCACGATCGACTTTGACCAGATAATCATTGATCAATCGGGTATCCAGAGAGGTCATCATTAGTTTTTTCGTGAGTCCCTGAACTTCTCGTGTTCTTTCCCATAAACCATCTAAAAGTTCATCAGGAGCTTGTCGAGGAATTTCAGGATTCAGCTCCTTCATCATATGATCATCAAAGCCCATATACCTTGATAATTGACCCGCTGGAGACATTTTCAAGAATGCCTGATAGGAACCAAGATTTTCTCGACGCTGAATTCTTCCAAGTACTTTATCACCTAACACGGCTAATTGACGTAAAGCTGGATGATATCGGGTTGCTAACATTTCTGCATGATATGCCTGCAAATACTGACTATACCCCCCAAATAACTCATCGCCGCCATCTCCCGATAAGGCAACGGTCGCGAAACGCTTGATCTGTCTTGTGATATGATAGCTTGGAATAAGGCTAGAGTCCGCAAATGGCTCACCTACATAGCTAATTATTTGATCCAGTCCCTGGCCGATCTCTTCCCCAGACAATACAATTTCTTCATGATTGGTATCGTATCTTCTGGCTACTAGCCTTGCTTCTTCCCGTTCATCTGCTCCTCCTTCGATTCCTACCGTGTAGGTATTTACTTTCTCGGAAGAGTGACTGGCAAGCATCGATACGACCAAGCCGGAATCTATTCCTCCACTGAGAAAGCAGCCAATAGGCACATCACTGACCATCCGTTTGAGAATAGCATCTTTTAGACCTACTTCAATAGTATTCAGTGCTTCTTGCTCATCAACGATGGTTTCTTTGCTCTTTAGTGACCAGAATTTCTTGAACGTTGATTCGGATTTGTTCAAATCATATCTAAGGTAGGAGCCACCAGAAATTTGTTTGATCTCCTTCCATATTGTTGATGGTTGAGGTACTGATAGCTCCTTGAAATAGTAAGCCAGGGAATACATGTCTATACTGACGTGCCTGAGCTGTTGTAAGGAGCGTATATCAGAAGAGAAGGTAAGTCCATTAGCATCTTCATGATAATACAACGGCTTTTTACCAAATCGATCTCTGGCTAAGAATAATACCTCTTCATGTTTGTCATAAAGAGCAATCGCAAACATCCCATCCAATCGCTCCATCAGTCCTTCAAAACCCCATACCTGAAAACCTGCCAGAATGACTTCCGTGTCCGAATCAGTCCTGAATTCGTATTCAGATAAGTTAAAATGATTTTTTAGTCGCTGAAAATTGTAGATTTCTCCATTGAAAACGATGATGCTTCGATCATCTTCCATCGGTTGATTGGCCTCATCTGACAAGTCGATGATCTTTAGTCTCGTATGTACCAGCCCGACGTTTTTATCATTCCAGTAACCAGTCGAATCAGGTCCTCTTTCTTTCAGAAAAGGTTCAAAGTAAGTTAATTCATCTTTGGTGACGCTACTATGTTTTTTGACGATACCGGCAATACCACACATGGCAGGGTCACTACTTTAAGCCTCTCAAATAATAAGACAATTTGCGCTTCGCTTTTCGGGAAAACGAATCATCAAGAAAAGCCTGCCGGTTCTTATAGGACCTTTCACTTATGTTTTTTCTCATGACGATCAATTGATAATCCGGATCTGTTGAATAGATGCTATAGCTATGCAAATATTCTATTTTGAATGAAGTATGCTTAAGATTACCAAGTAATTCTCCTAATTCAATCGGTTGATCAATGATTTGAAGTGTCTCAGGTTGGTTCTTTCTGATCCACTTTAATGAATCCGGATCAGGAATATGAATAATCAATAAGCCATCTTGTTTCAGCAACAGTTCAAGTTTTGAGAATAATCTGGCATGTTGTTCAATCGGAATATGCTCTAATACATCTGGCATTAGTATGATGTCATACTTCTTCTGAATGTCTAGTTGAACGACATCACCGGCAATCAATTCCTGATTATTGTACTTTGCCAATCGCTGCTTTGCCAGTTCGATGCTTTTTTCACTGATATCAATACCAGTAATCGAGCCGGTGGTTAAATAACGTAGGACAAGCTCCGTCTGAGTTCCAATTCCACAACCGATTTCCAGCACTTGATCACTTCCTTTTAAACCAAAAAACTCAAGCCATCTTTGAATACTTAGATGACGATGATTAATCCCTCTTGAATGTTGAAAGTTGGAATAATCGTCATAAAATTCTGAAACTTCGGTCATGCTTGTAAATCAAATAACATCAATATCGACTGATGATTTCTTGTTCAATTATGCTGGTAAAAGTAGGCCTAAATTCGGCAGTAAGGTGGTTACTATCGCGAAATAGCTCCAGGCTATCAAAATAGGTTTTTTGATAGTCCAAAATCTCAATGTTTTCATAAGGTTTCAATACTGTCATGAGTCTTTCATAATAAGTGTCAGGCGAATAACAGTAGCTTACCTGATGATAGTAAGCCTCAGTAACAGGATACTTCAACAAGACCAACTTGACAGACCTGGAATGAGCTAATTCAATAATTTTAGTGAAATAATACAGCCCTTCGGAACTAAGTTTATCTTCCAGACAATCCTTGTATTCAGACTTGTCCGAAACCTCTACCGTTGCGTTTTCCAAATCTTCGACCAACAGATCATTCTGATCCTTGGGAAACAGATATTCAAAAACATCCATTTCACCATCAGCGTAGGAGAAGAATCGTGCTTTTGCATATTTGTAGGAGTAGTTCAGAATTTCTCCCTTGACTTGACCGAGTTCCCAAAAATCTACATATCGCAACCAATAGTACAGGTTTTCACGTCCAAGGCCAGTTCGTTCGTCCACATCGCCCAGGTCAAAATTTAGAACTACGTATTCAACTGGATTTCTTTCTAATACGTACCTCAATTTGTAGTACGACCTACTAATATCTTCACCGTAAGAACCAAAATTGACCCCATTGACCATCTGATTGCCTAGTAGGCCGAAACTATGTGACTGTCCAAGGATCAAGTACTTGATCGAATCTCCCGGGGCATAGGTATGAAAATTACGATCAGTAGTTCTTATATGACTACCATTCATCACGTCCTGATACCATAGATTCAGCACAAAATTGATCAGCACAAAAATCAGTGAGAAGATCGTCACTGGAACGATGCGACTTTTGAATGAATCCGTTTTAAAACCGAATAGATTCATGCGTTAAAATTGAAAGTAGATGAATTGATCCCCACCATCTACACCGAAGATGATTATCCCAAATAATATTACTAGCTTAATTGCCCACTTGGCCCCAACAGGGTAGTCATGCATGAATTGAAGGTACTGTTCATTTCTTCTCAATAGCGTCACAAAAGCCAGGAATACAAGCGAACCTAATGCGACTAGGAAGTCAAGTTTATTCATTCCTACACTTTTTATGGCCTCATATATCCCGGATGGATGAACAGAATATCCTGAAAAGCACTGCTCGATCACAACCCAGGCCTCACCTAGACTACTTGACCTGAAGAATATGAATGTGAATGTGGCATACAAAAAAGTCAAAAATATGGATGTGTATGCAACCATAAGCTTGTTCCATTTTTTCGTCAACTTCTTTCTGGCTTTTCGAGTTCGAAACTCATAAATCAAAATAACTCCATGCAACACGCCGAAAACAACATAATTCCAATTAGCTCCATGCCATAATCCACTTAGAAAGAAAGTGATGAATATGCCTAACATTACACCGGCTTTTCCATGATCTCGAAAGTAGATGGCTAACGGATTAAAGATGTAGTCTTGAAACCAACTACTGAGAGAAATGTGCCATCTCCGCCAAAACTCGGTAATCGACTGACTCTTATATGGCAAATCGAAATTTTGCATGAGAGAAAAGCCCATCATATAAGACATGCCGATCGCCATATCGGAATATCCCGAAAAGTCACAAAACAATTGAATAGAGAAAAAGAAAACAGCGATGAGCATTACCTCTCCTTGAAAAGAAGCAGGTGTTCCATAAACAGCGTCCACAAATATGGCCAAACGATCAGCAATCACTACCTTCTTGAATAAGCCCCAAAAAAATATTGCCAGCCCATGGCTAAAATTCTCATAAGTTACTTTCGGCTTAATTTTGAATTGTATCAAGAGATTGCCTGCACGCTCAATGGGTCCAGCAACAAGTTGTGGAAAAAAAGACACGTAAAGAGCGAATCGCCCTAAATGTCTTTCTGGTGAAATACGGTTATAGTACACATCCAAATTGTATCCCATGGTCTGGAAAGTGTAAAAAGATATACCGACTGGCAACACTACCTTAATGATTGGGATCGCATAAGATATACCTAAAAGAATTCCTAAGTCATGGGCTGTTTCAGAAAAGAATCCGAGGTATTTAAAGACCACCAACAAACCGACATTGATGATCATACTCAAGTTTAAGACTAACTTTTTATGCTTGTTCGATTCATTAGCATAGTAAAGACCACAATAATAATTGAGCAGCGTATAACCCATGATCAGCAGAACCAGTTCCGCTTTCCAGGACATGTAAAAAAAATAACTCGCACTCAACAAAGGAATCCATACAAACCTGGACGGTGAGATGAAATAAAGCGTCAGAACAATCGGAAAGAATACGAAAAACTCAACTGAATTGAATAACAAGGCTATAGGGCTTTATGACTGTCGATCATCAATGAACTTGTTCAATAAAATAGGTAGGCGTTGAAAACCCTGAAGTCTCAAATTTCCACTTCTGATCAGAATGGGTAAATCCTAATTTCGGATAATGATCTTCAACCAGGGCATTTTTCTTGGTTTTCAAATATTCACCCAGTACAACCTCTACTCCATCTTCTTTGGCATTTTTCATGATGTTATCCAACAACAAAAGTTCAACGCCCCTCTTTAAGACGCGGCAACTCATGATCCAGGAATCAACAAAATACTGTTTGCTTTGTACCTTGGCAATGGCGAGACTTATCAATCCATACTCCCCAAACTTATCTTGTAGAAAGACACTCCAGGTCCGGTAAGACTTATCACTCATCATGGCGCTAATATCAGATTCAGAATAGCGAATGGTCCGAAGGTTAAATTGATTAGAACGCTGAGTCAATTGGGAGATCCTGGCAATATCCTTCTCGGTAAAAGGCTTTACAATTGCCTTCATTTCAAGGCTCCGTAAGTATTGGTTCAGGTCTGTAAAAGAACTTTTTACAGCAACACGCTTGACCTCTTGCTGATACATTTCTGTCCTCTTTGCATCCTCTTGAGAATAAGAGGATGCTTCAAAAAGATTTAATGACCTGATATAACTGAGGTATTCCGCAGGATCTTCGGGTAATTCCGGTACTGAAACATCTGGTAATTCGGTCCTTACAAGTTCCCGTTCGAAAGGATTGTCATCGATAAATACGAATGAGTCATATCCAATATTCAATGCCTCCTTGATGGTTCTAATATTATCTGCTTTGTTGTGCCAGTTGGCAACAAACATAGTGATGTCTTCTAATCTCAACATCATTGAAGGGTGCTGTCTGAAAGGCTCTTTTGCGATTTCCTCATCGTTTTTGCTGCAAATGGCAAGCAATACCCCTCTCTCTTTAAGTGCTTTTGCCCAACGTTGAATATTACAATATTCCCTACCTATCCCCGACTCGCCAAGTAAAATCCCCTCCATACCATCATCACCGATCACTCCTCCCCATAAGGTATGATCCAGGTCCAGCACAAGGCATTTTTTCACCTTCCCTGAATTCGCGGAAATCATGTCAACGATCACTTTTGCAACCTGAGGCAGCGCATCCAATCCCACTGAAATGTCTCCATTGACCCGCAATCTATCATCCTCAAATATGGTCTGCCCTAAAGTGCTTTTCACCTTTTCTAGATCAACAACATAAAGCTCGTTCTGCGATTGTGCTTCCCGCATCAATTCTACATTGAAAAGGGAGCTCTGGAACCTCCATGAGCTGATGGCTTTATTCCCATAATTGCCAAAAACCGCATCCTCTACCATCCAGCAATTACTCACCATAACGTTTGATTTACTCTTGGTTCTGATGAGATCTAAAAGTTGTTGGATACGGTCTAAGTGAAGTTGACTCCAATTCTTTCTGTCGCCGGGATCTAAATCCAAAAACTCCGACAATAGCTTTTCGGCAGAGAAAAACAGGAAGATAAAGTCAGGTTTGAATGCATATAAGTCAGAACGATCGTCAAGCAGTTCCAACTCCATCTGATTGAACGCTCCTTCGTAGATCTCAAGATTAAGATCCTTCTCAAATCCATGACCTTTAATTGCTTGTCTTAAAAATTGAGTAGAAGAGTCACTTAATATGGCGAGTTTTTTAATAGGCAGTCCGTCTGAGGGCTTTTTACTTAATTTCCTTAAACCCTTGAAATCAGTTAACATTCTTCCAATTAGATTTGACTTGAACCTTCAAAGCTTGGTCCTTGTAATTAGATTCGCAAAGAAATTGGAAATTATGGAATTTGATCAGGTACTTCGACGAGTGAATGAAATTTTTATCGATGAGTTGGAAAATGAAGACATTGTTTTGTCTTACGAGACTTCTGCGAAAGATATAGAAGAATGGGATTCGTTAAATCACATTGCATTAGTAGTTGCCATTGAAAAGTCATTTAAAATTAGATTTAAAAGTGGCGAAATCAACGAATTCAAAAATGTTGGTGAAATGTGTGACGCCATTCTTTTAAAGATTTAAAAGTGGAAGTAGGCAGGTCTTTCGAACTTGACTTTGAAATCACTGAGCAATTGTGGTCAGGTTTTATCCATCTTTTCAGAGATAGCAACCCTCTGCATACCGACGAAGCATTCGCCCAGAAAAAGGGATTCAAGGGCAAAGTGATGCACGGAAACATACTCAATGGCTTCCTCTCTTATTTCATCGGAGAACAATTACCTACCAGAGATGTCATCATTCACAAGCAGACGATCAGTTATCACAAACCATTCTTTCTTGGTGATCAAATTCGACTCAATGCGGAAGTAACAGCCTACCATGACGTTCTCCAAGTTGTAAGTCTGAAATTCTCTTACTATAATCAGTTGGAAGAAATGATCGCTAAGGGTATCGTACAAATTGGAATCATATAAGCTAATGAATATTCTTATCACCGGTGGCGCATCAGGTCTTGGTGAAGCGATCACCAATAAACTAGCTAAAGATCACCACAACAAGGTCTTCTTTACTTATAACAATTCGAAAGAAAACGCAGAAGCCATCAAGGGGACATATGCAAATGCGGAAGCAATTCATTGTGACTTTAGAGATCGATTTTCGCTTGA
Organism: Cytophagales bacterium; assembly: GCA_033344775.1. Taxonomy (NCBI): domain Bacteria; kingdom Pseudomonadati; phylum Bacteroidota; class Cytophagia; order Cytophagales; species Cytophagales bacterium. The sequence continues at coordinate 1,885,929 of JAWPMT010000004.1, forward strand.
TCAGTTTATTGAACAAATAGATGAGATGTCTATTGATGTACTGGTCAATAATGCCATTTCTGGAATGGTCAGGGCACACGCACATAAAATTACCATCGAAGATTACCAAAAAAGTTTCGAGCAAAATGTTCTGCCCACCATCGCTATTACCAATCGTGCCTTGAAAGGATTGCGAAAAAGAAGAAACGGTAAAATCATCACGATATTGAGTGCTGACATCATCGGAAACCCCACCGTAGGCATGGCCGAATACACGGCGAACAAGGCCTATTTAATGTCTATGGTCAAGCAATGGGCTACAGAAAATATTAAATTCAATGTATCCTCGATGGCCATCAGTCCATCACTCATGAAAACCAATATTCCATTGGGTGTAGACGACAGAATCATGGAAAACATCGAGGAAAACCACCCTTTGAAGGGCTTACTGCCAATCGAAGATGTCGCAGAGGCAATCGCATATTTCTCAACAAGTTCTTCCTACACTACCGGCATCAATCACATTATCAATGCCGCAGAAAAGACTTGAAAAATGAAGGTATCCGAGCAGTCGAACTATCAAAAAGGCAGTTGTCTTTTATGGATTAACCACTAAACTACCTTAATAGTCCTGGCCTACAGGAGTCTGTATCAAGAAAGCACTAGATCAAACAAAGCTTTCACAATTCGTTTAGAGGCCGTTTCATTCCAATTTTTAGGTATTTCACCCGTTGGCCAATTTCCTTCATTTAACCTATTGAGATATTGTGGAATGTTTTTTGGATCTGTACCAACTAATACGCATCAACTGTATCGGGAAGTTCCGTATTGTCTCTAATGGTTAAACAAGGTCATTCCCTTTAATTAATTCTCTTTTTATATAATTGGCCAATTTTTCTGCTTGAACCTCTCGTGAATAACTATTGACCATGTTTTTATCCCCATCATAAAGTACATCTCCGTATTGCTTCCATTCCTGAAACTTCAGATCTAAATAATCTCGAACTCCCTCTGGTTCATATGCCGCACTTCCCAGATTTCCTTCGATTATCGTTTTCTCCAAAAAGTCTTTATCTCCCGGCGCTAATAATATGGGACGTTGGCTACCAATGTACTCAAATATCTTGCCCGAGTAAATACCTTTTGTTCCAAGCCAACAAGGGTAAAGTAAGACGTGAGAACTCTTCTTTAATTCCAATGCCTTATGTCTTTCTACTCTTCCCTCACATCGTACAATTCCATGTTTGACGTACTTACTTGCCATTTTTTCAATCTGCTCTAACATGTTTCCTTTGAGTCCTACAAATGAAACCAATACGTCATCAGTTGCTTTTTCCTCCAAAAACAGGGCAAGACCTTTGAAGAATATTTCTATGTTTTGATCAGGGTACAACGTGCCTATGTGGGAAATAAGAAACTTTTCCGATACATACGGACTCACATCATCAAAAAGAGTCTCATCATATCCATTCGTAATCTCAAACCCCTTCTTATTTGTGAGGTTACCCAAATACTCTGCCCAAAAAACACCCGCTGCGGTTACAAACAGAGCATGTTTCAAATACTTTTTGATATATCGCTCTTGTATAGAAAGATAAATCCGGTCTTTTATTGAAGGAACAAACGACTCGTTGCCTAGGCGCAAATCATGCAAATCCCTCCAATCTGTAACAAATGGAATTCTGTATTGCTGCTCTACCCAATGCGCTAACCTTAGGTTGTAAAACGGACTGTACAATGTAAGCACACAATCGTATGAATGATCCTTGAGATGGCTTCTCAGAAAACGCTTAAAACACAGATAAGAAGCAATTAGATCTAAATCAAAAAAACCAAAAACATTTAGTAGGAATGTCATCACCTTCGATAAACCAGGAACTTTGATAAGGCTTAAATACAATTTCTGATGCCAGGTCTGCTCTCTCGGAACTCTGTAAACTTTATAATGCTCCACTTCCTCCAAAAAAGGACTCGTACCCGAATCATGGTATTGCCAGGCAGACTGATCAGGTGTTTTCTCCCAAAGGTGAGTGACTACCGTTGTTTCAAGACCGTGTTTCGGGAAATTCCTGGCATAGGCAAGAGGCCGATAAGCAGCAATGATATTATCCGGAGGAAATTGATAAGTGATGATAAGGATTTTCTTCATTTCAAGTTAATAACTGTCCATAAATCCCTCTCAAATATTTGGAGTTCTTCGAAATGTCATAAGTATCCTCCATGTGTGATCGGGCCTTGATGGACATCTGATCAAAATCAGATTGAGACAAGTCAAATAATCTAACGATACTTTCGGCAACGGCTTCACTATTTTTCTCAGGTGATAAAAAACCAGTGCTTTCATCAATCACAACATCGGGAATATCACAATGGGTTGTGCTGATCACGGGCAAACCTGTCGCCTGAGCATCAATCAACACAACGGGAGCACCGCCTTCGCTATCTAAGTTTTCCGTATAGCAACTTGGATGAATAAAGGCGTGATAGTCCAAAAGAAGATCATGCAAATGATCAAAATTCACATAATCGATGAATTCGATATCTTCCAGAACATTGAGCTGTCTTGCTTTGCTGACAAGTTCTTGTTTAAATGAAGCTGGCCCATTCCCTATGATCGTAAGAGAAATATCCGATCGTTTTGCTTTCGCCAAAGCATAGGCCTCTATTGTGTATACATGGCCTTTCTTGCCTGTCAAATTAGCAATTTGGACTAGTCGAAAATTAGAAGTTTTGCGTTGCCTTAATTGAAAAGGTATGGACTCAATATCACCACCCAGTCGAACCACATCAACCTTCTGTTCCGGGCATCCTATCTTCACCATTAGTTGCTTAGCATGGCTTCCTTCAGCCAAAAACTTATCTCCAATTTCAAAGAGTTTCTGATACTTGGGTTTCCAGGAAGGATTCAGAAAAGTGAATTTCTCATAATCCCAACCGTAAAAGGATATCACGTGTGGGATATTCAGCAGATCTGCTATTTTCCTATGATTCCATCCAGAATAGCCATAGTGGGAGTGTAATACATTTATGGAACGGTCTTTTAAAATCCGAGCGACATATCGCGGATTGGTTTTTCTTACCTGCGCAATAACCTTATTAAGTGCCGTATTTAATGGGATTCTTTCATCAACGTATGTCAAGGGAAATTCCACAAATTCAAAATTAGAATCGTAAAAATTCGTCTTCCTATATTGATCCGCTGTTATAAAAGTTTTCACCTCAGGAATATTAGAAATCAGACGATAAGCCCAGTTTTCAGAAAGGTTTAAGTAATTGGAAAATGTGTGCAATACGTTCACAAATACTATCGGTTAAATTTCTTTTTCCATGAAAGAAAATAGCTTTCAAAAAAATTAAAGCTTAGAAATGCCAAGAGGATTGAAATCACAAAAGCCATCATCGGTTCAAAAAGCAACACGGAGACCAAAGTTTCATGGACGATCAGTTCAAATACCTTAGCTACAATATAAATCGCCACAAAATGAAGCATATACAGGCCATAAGAAATTTTCCCCCAGTTGGTGATGAGTTTCAATCTCCCAAGCTTTAAGGGTTGTTCAGAATAACACTGCTCTAGTATGATAAAGGAAAAGAACAACGAGAATAAAAGGCGTTCATTCAAATACAGCCATGCTACATCAGCCCAATAGGATCTAAAAAAGAACAAGCTACCACCCAGTACATAAATTATTGCAATATATGAAAACTTCATCCGTGAAAAAGTCTCCTTAAATTTTGAAGAGTAAAAGGCAAAATAGGCCATCATACTACCAATAGCCAGATCTGAGATACAAGACAAAGTATGTTGATACCCGTAGCCAATATAAAATGTCCGGGATATGGCGGAGAATACTATGATAGAAAGGAAGAAAGCCGGCCAATAGCGGCGTGTAAATATCTTTATAAAAACAGGCCAAAAAAGATAAAATTGTTCTTCAATCGCAATGGACCAAAGCACACCGAGTACGGCGGAGGAAGGTTGATCAAAAAAATTGTTGATGAAAAAAACGTAATGCCAAATATTGGCACTTTCCTCGTAGGAAGACCCCAAAATATCCCGTTGAATTGTCGGAATAACAAAAAAGCCAACGGCTATAATGAAATAATAAAGAGGCCATATTCTTAAAACACGGCGGATATAGAAATTACGTAAACTGATTGTTCCAAAACTCTCTTTTTCATTGATCAGCAAAAATGTAATCAGGAAACCACTTAATACGAAGAAGAAATTAACGCCGAAGATGCCCAGATGTCCAATAGACCGGAAGGCTTGATACAAAGCATGTTCCTGAATGTAGGTCTCTTCTGAATAAAAACTGTGAGCAAAGAACACAGCCAAAAAAGCAAAAAACCGAAGGCCATCAAGATTAGGAAAGTATAATTTCTTCAAGATTTCCTGGAATATTGCCCGATAAACAAAAATAGAAATAGGAAAGGTGTCATCGGAATTTTATATCTAATTAGCGTACCGAAGTTGAATGAACTAACCCCAACTGCGAAAGCAAAAATCAAACTAAAAACCAGACAAAAAGAAAGGAATGGATCTTTTGTGATCATCCTTAAGTTTCTTTTGTAGAGGGTTGCTAAAAAAAGAATGGTAATCACCAATGATTCTAACGCAGAAAGCAACATCAGCGGATTGCGGACCTCCCAAATATAGGGTCGAAAAATACTCACATTAACCCCTGCGGGTATTAGTCTAACTAAGCTTTGTACGGATCCGTCAGGCAAACCGATATCATAGCCACCTTCTCCGCCACCTCGGGCACCCCAACCATAGCGAATGTCATAAGCTGTAATAGCCGCACGTCTGGAAAAATTCTCAAGGGTATACTCACTATTAATGGAAGAAATACTTCTCAATATTAAAAATCCAAATCCCACCGTTATTGCTAAAATCAAGGGTGTAGCAACCAGTTTCAACTTCCCATGAATTCGATTAGAATATTTTACAGACACCCAAATAATAACAGCGGGAATACATGCTAATAAAATATAACTCTTAATTCCTAAAATAAGAATCGCGGCTATACAAAGAACGATTAAATACTTAATCGCAAATCTTTTTTCGATCAGGTTCATCAGTGCCCAAATCAACCACCCTAATGCCCCGAGGGTAATTGTATCTTTCAGTATTCCCGAACCCCAAAAGATCACTGAAGGAACAAAAAGGATGGATATTGCAATATTTCGCGGCTTTACATAGGGATATCTCGTTACGATTTTTGAAAAAAGTGCCCATAGCCCACTGAAACTAAATGTCGCAAAAAACAGACTCGTTGCTGAATAAGTATGAAAGGTGAATAAATCAAAAACTGCGGTAATCCTTACAATCGCGTACGATTTAGGGTCTCGGTAGTACCAAATTTTGGAGTTAAAGCTAAATGTTTCCGGATCTCTGTTATTGCCCCCAGAATCAAGGAGCAACGAAATTCCTTGTTCAAAATCTACCAAAAAAGCTTCCCAGATCCATCGGCTTCCATAGTTGAAATAATTAATGGTATCTCCTCCTCCATAATAAAACTGGTAGAGGAGTCCCAATAAGATCGCACCAAAGAATTTCACCCAAAGTGCTGGCATAAAGTATTGTCTTGTGTAAGGTGTCGTGGCAAAAGGTCTGATTAGGTAAGCGATCAGACTAAAAAGAATGATATAAATTGGCGTGACAAATAAATCCTGAGTCGTCATACAGTGAAGATCCTCCTGCTAGTGCCGTATCCTTTGGGGCAAGCGCCTTCTCAACGTTTTCGTTTCGAATTATTGATCAAAAGTATGAAAGAAAAGGGGTGGCAGGTTGATACACACTCTTTTCTTTCGATGAATGGGTGGAAAATAATCTATAAAGGAAGCGCGATCAGTCGACTCGTCAGCATATTGGGAGGTTTTTTCAGAAGAATTGCTCACCTCCTCAAAGTTCCTTCTTCCGACATCATTTTCATCCATAGAGAGCTGACTCCTGCGGGACCTCCCATATTCGAATGGATCATTGCCAAAATCCTGCGTAAGAAAATCATTTACGATTTTGATGATGCCATTTGGTTACCAGATCCCAATGAGACAAACCCACTGATCCGGTTGGTCAAGTGGAAATCTAAAGTCAAAAAAATTTGCCAGTGGAGTTGGAAAGTATCTGCTGGCAATGAATACCTTGCTGATTTTGCTAGAAAGTTTTCCGATCAGGTCGAAGTGATACCCACAGTTGTGGACACAAATTATCACCTTCCAGCCAATGAAGAACATCCGGATATTACCATTGGCTGGACGGGCTCACATTCCACATTGCAGTACCTCATTCCTCTAGTTCCCACACTGGATGAATTGTGTAAAAAGCAGAAAGTGAAATTTGCCGTGATCGCCAATAAAAATCCGGAACTACCGATCACGGGTTTTGAATTCATTACCTGGACTCAATCCAGCGAAGTTTCAGACCTTCAAAAATTTGACATAGGCATCATGCCATTGACAGATGATATTTGGTCAAAAGGAAAATGTGGTTTTAAAGCCATTCAGTATGGAGCATCTGGTATCCCTGCGTTAGTATCACCCGTAGGTGTCAACACTGAAGTCGTGAAGGATGGGTTGACCGGATTTCTTTGTACCAAAACAGAAGACTGGAAAACTCGCCTGGAAGAATTGATCCTTGACGAAAGCAAGCGGCAAAAGATGGGTTCCGCCGGAAGAAAGCATATTGAAGCGAATTATTCTATAAATGCCATCCGGGAAAAGTTTTTAAGCTTATTTGAAATCTAAGATCTCAGCCGCTTCAATGCCGCTTTGGCTTGTTTGTTGGCCCCGTGGCTGCGTTTGGAGACTTTTCTCACTTTTTTGTAGTACTCACGGGCTTTGTCCTCGTTTCCGTTCTTTTCTTCGATGCGGCCCAGGTGCAAAAAGGAATAGAAGTAATAGCCTTTATCGGTCGCTCCGATTTTTTCGGAATGTGCAATGGCCTGATTGAAATAACCGATGGCCTCCTCGTACTTGTATTGCAATTCGTTGATGTGTCCGAGATAGAAACTCGCATATCGTGCAGAGTTGGATTCGTACCCTTGATAAGCACTATCAACGCGGGCGAGGATAAGTTTGGATTCTTCTGAGGCCTGGCGGTACTTTCCTGTTTGGTACAAGAGACGTGCATAAAACCGATGGAAATAGGCATTGTTTGGGTAAGACTCATGAAGGTAGCTCGCCATCCTTACACCTCCGATCATGTCATTTTCTTCAAGCGCCAATAGCCGCATGAGATAATACTGTGCTTCCGTACGGCTGTAAAAAGCATTATTCGCCACCTCCTTCAATTGGGCAATGCCCAAACCTTTGTCTCCTTTTGGAAACAGGGCCATAAGTGGCCGGAGCAACGGGTAATTTTCACGGATCCATACGGCGTAATAATTGAAAAGGGCATCTGCAAAAAGGATCTCCGGGCTGTAATCCGTCTTACCTCGTACTTCACCAAGGTATTTCAGCGTATTACGACCCGCAACGGCAGATTTGGCATATTGTCCCCGCTCAGAAAGCAGCCTACCTCTAAAAGCATGCGTGATCGCCAGGAAAAAAGCACCTTCTACTTCATTGACCTCTTCGTACAATCGCTTGGATAGGATAAGTGCCGTGTCCATTTCGGCATAGAAGGCTTCGTCATACGTTTCGTTAGGAATATGCGGAATGATTTGCCACCAGTTATTCATGCCCTGCAGAAAATAAGGCAATGGGTGCCAGCCATATTGTTTCTTCAGCGCATTGAAGCCGTTCTTTGCACGTTCAAAGTTGAAGTTGTACATGTCATCAATGGCCTCCGTCGCTTCAAACTGGATGTGAGGATTGGTGAGAATACTCTTATTGGCACTATCCACCGGCACCATCCACTGCTGAGCATATGATTGGAAGCTCACCAATACTGGAAGCAAAAGGGCCACACGAAATAGAAAATTTCTGCCGGTCATAAATTATGTTGATTCAACTTCACCAGATATCAAGCCTTCAATTTACTTTGCGAATTTAAAATGCGAAAAATGGAATGGCTCCAACGCAATCGAGAAAAGTTTTTTTCCGATTGGTATAACTTCAACGTCCCGGTCTTTTTTCTGTTGCTGTGTTTTCTCTACATCGCACTTTTATTACTTAAGCGGCTATTTATCATTGACAGCATAGCGGCTTTTGAAATCTTGCAGGAAAGGGGTGAATTCTGGGTGTTTGACATCATTTTTGGCTTGCAGTACTTATCAGTACCCTTTTTCCTTGCCTGGAAATTCCTTTTTACGACCTTCTTGCTTTGGATGGGCTGTTTTATGTTCGGTTACCGGCTCACGTTTACGCAGCTTTGGAAGTGGGTCATGTTCGCAGAAGTGGTCTTTCTCTTTCCTGAAGCGTTCAAAGTAATTTGGTTCACTGTTTTTGTTTCAGAAGCCAGTTTCGAACAATACCAGGCCTTCTACCCATTTTCCCTGATGAACTTTTTCGATTTCCAAACGCTGCCCGGGCGATGGCATTATGTTTTTAAATCACTGAACATTTTCGAAGTACTCTATTCCCTCTCATTGATTGCAGGTGTCTTTTTGCTGAGTGGTAAAAAAATCTCGATTTCCACGTATGTGGTCCTCTCAAGCTATGTACTGGGCATGGTGCTTTGGTTGATTTTCTATTCGTTGGTGTATGGGTAGCAGTTCCAAGTCAGAGCCTTGAAGCTTCGGAGTTAAAAAGAAATCCCCTCACCACGGATTCTCCAAATCCGCTTTGACGTATTTGTGGTTCCGCGTTTCGAAATAGGATTCGCCATTCTTTTTCTTTAGCTGAACTGAATTGTTGCCAAACATTCTGCTCAGAAAAGCAAGCGGCATGAGTATCAATACATACACGACAGTGAGCAGGATACGTGAATTGATGTAGCCAAGCACTTTGGCCAGTCCAAACCATCCTTTCACGATGAGCGTTAAGATTCGATTTGAAATGACCGCTGCCAGTCCGATCCCAATCGATGTGTAGGTCAGCCAGGTCCACTCCCGCCAGATCGCGATGATGAGTAAGCCCAGCACCATGACCAGTACCGTTTTATAATCTTGTTGTTTCATTTTAAATCATCCAAAATTTTATCACCTTCCAAATGATTGGTTAAGCATACAGCGCGTGAAGAGATTCCTGATATTTTCTGACTCTGAAGAAATTTTAAGCCAGAAAATTCTGGAATGACGCACTGAGTTAAGATTCTTTGCTTGACCAATCGAATTGTCATTATTGTCAATCTAGAACAAATTCTTCCTGCCAATCATCTTTCTTGTCCCAATCGGGTTGCTCTTCTTTTAAGAAGAGGTATTGCCCGACCACCAAAACATCCATTTCTGTTCGCATGAAACATCGGTACGCATCATCTGGCGTGCATACAATCGGTTCACCACGTACATTGAAGCTGGTATTGACTACCACACTGCAACCGGTCCTTTGCTTGAACGCATGGATCAGGTTCCAATAATGTGGATTCGTCTCTTGATGCACCGTTTGAATCCGGGCAGAATAATCAATGTGAGTGATCGCCGGCAAGTCCGAGCGTTCGTAATACAACTTCTCTTTGACATTCAAATCCCCATATCCTTCGGGCAGGGGCCGCTTGATTTTCTCGACCACAGGCTGCACCAGCAACATGTAAGGACTGTCTGATTCCAATTCAAAATGGTCTCCTACATCTTCTGCCAATACCGATGGCGCGAAAGGCCGAAATGACTCCCGATATTTGATCTTCAGGTTCAATTTCTTTTGCATCTCAGGATTTCTGGGATCTCCCAAAATACTTCGGGCACCTAATGCCCTTGGGCCGAACTCCATCCGACCTTGTACCCATCCAACAACCTTACCTTCATCGATGTAATTGGCTACCTCTGCATAAAGAGAATTGTATTCCATCTTGTGGGCTTGTGCGTTGTAGCTACTATTCACCATTAACACGTCTTTCTCAGCAATGGCAGGCCCTAAAAAAGACCCTTCCATCCCGTCCATTCCTTGCACCTGTGTCAGAGGCTGATCTTCATAAATATGATGTACTGCTAAAGCTGCCCCCAAAGCTCCACCCGCATCTCCAGCCGCTGGCTGGATGAACATTTTCTTGAAAATGCCTTTCTTTTGAAGTTTCCCATTACTCACACAGTTCAAAGCAACTCCTCCTGCAAGACATAGGTTTTCACTCCCTGTGATACGTTTTGCCTCCATCGCCATCAATTCCACCACCCGTTCAGTAATTTTTTGAATAGCTAATCCCAGGTTGCAGTGTTTTTGTTCCAACTCATCTCCGGGCAGTCTTTTGGACATCCCGAACAGTTTGCCCCACTTCTTGTCGAACACCATCCTGAGACCAGTAGCATAATTGAAGTATTTCTGATTAAGCCAAATAGATCCATCCTCAGCAATATCAATCAATTCGCGTTCTATGATGGCTTCAAATTCCTTCACCTGTGGATCTTCCTGATTTCCATAAGGAGCCAGCCCCATCAATTTGTACTCTCCGGAATTCACCCGGAAGCCCAGAAAATAGGTGAATGCGGAATATAAAAGTCCCAGGGAATGCGGAAATCGTAATTCTTTCAATACCTCGATTTGGTTTCCTTCTCCTTTACAGATGGAAGCAGTAGCCCACTCTCCTACGCCATCCACCGTCAAAATAGCGGCATCCTGAAAACCCGACGGGTAATATGCACTGGCTGCATGTGACAAATGATGCTCAGTAAACAACACTTTAGGTACACTAGAAAAACCAATTTGCTTCAACTCTTTTCGAATGAGTCGCTTCAGAAACATCTTTTCATTCAACCAAACTGGAATTGAGGCAATAAAAGAGGTTAAGCCTCTCGGAGCAAAGGCATAGTAACTTTCCAGGAGTCGCTCGAACTTGAGCAGCGGCTTGTCATAAAATACAATCTTGTCAATCTGCTCTGGCAAGACCATTCCCTCTTCCATACAATAGGAAACTGCGCCGCTCGGAAAGGAAGCATCATGCTTTTTTCTGGAAAAACGCTCCTCTTGTGCGGCGGCTACGATCTTCCCGTCTATGATCAAGCACGCTGCCGAGTCGTGGTAAAACGCTGAGATTCCAAGTATTTTCATTTTGATGTTCGGATTCAGAAAGTTCCCTGTTCTCTAATTTAGAACTCCACGGGATCAGGAAAGATGTAATTTCTAAATTCTTCTACTGCAAGATTAAGTGAATTTGTTGTTCTAGTTTTATTAGAGGAAATTTCAACACTTTGACGGAATAATTGCCATTAAGAATTCCTAAAGAAGTAGTTTCTGTCAGTCGTGGGCCATTGAACTCAAGGCAATCAGTTTATTCAGATCAAAATGGAAAAAGAAAATAAGATCCATTCGGTATTCGTCGGAATAGCACTCGTTTTTTGGAACCCAGGCACATTCATGTATCTCTATTCAGATACGTTTTTAATGACCAATAAGTTCCTGATCTTATTCCATAGTTTAATACTCTTCACTGGTCTTTTCTTCATCTGGTATCTGCGTAAAACGAATGTGAAAAAGCGTTTTGGCAACAACCTGTTTAGTTTTACTTTTTTAGCAATTTTATTGGGTTTGGTCGTTGTTTTCGGCTCTTTCACTAGAAAGTATAAAAAAGATTCAACTGAAGGGCTCATCTTTCCAAAAAACACAACTATCCGGTTCAAGTCAGTAGAATATGACTATGAGGTCAGCACCAACTCACTAGGACTAAGAGATAGAGAGATCACTATTGATAAAAAGGATCAGTTCAGAATTTTATGTTTTGGTGACTCCTGGACAGAAGGTTTTGGAGTAGAGGTAGAAAATAGCTGGCCAAAGAAATTGGAGGTGCTACTAAATGATAGTCTTTCCAGAAAAATTGAAGTAGTTAATTGTGGGCAGAAAGGAAGATATACGACGGACTATCTCAAATACATGAAACAAGTAGTCCCACTCTTGAAGCCAGACCTGGTATTAGTAGGCGTACTTCAATTGGATGACCTTGCTCAAATGTCTCAGAATAATTACTCTCCCTATGCCAATGATGAACCGACTGTTTCAGAAACCGTGATCTACGCTTTCAAAAACTACGGTTTGGAATTGATCAAAGGCCTAATTGATGAGGAATCTCCGGAAAATATCGACATAGTCGAATTTCGCAAAAACGCCGTTAAAGAAAGATTAGAAGAAATGTCTCCGTTGACACGTAAGCAGTACCACTTTTTATCCGATACGGTGAGGCAGCTCTATGAAACGGGTAATTTGAATCCAAGTATGCTCATCTATGCTGTCGAATTATCTTATCGTCATATGGTGTATAACAACCCAAATCATCCATTAACACTTGAAGCCACACGAAATTTCAGCAAAGACCTTCAAAGCATGAAAGCGCTTTGCACAAAATATTACAGTGATTTTGTGATGCTCAACCTGCCAACGCCTGAATTTACCGGGCATTTAACAGAAAGGACTCCTAACGATGTACTTAGCAAGTATTTTCTGGAAAACAATCATGTAGACTCAATCTACCGATCCGTCGCAGCACAGCATGAAATTTCATACATGGAATTAACCGACCATTTCCTGGCGTTAGAAGAGAAAAACAAATATTTCTATCGATTTGACGGGCACCCTACAGCATCCGGGTATCATGAAATAGCGCAATTCATTGGCCTGCAATTACTCGATAGCGAGATCATCCAGTAAAACATTAGAGACAGGCGGCTCACTCACCCCTGTGTAAATTGATTGATCGGTGTATTCACAAACTTCACCTGTTCTTCGGTCAGTTCAAGATAAATAGGTTGCGGCCTATCAAGCGGTGACTGACGGATATAACTCCTCGTAAGACCGCACTTCATGCATCTCAACGCGTCGAAAAATGTGCTTTTTGCTTACTTCTGTCGGAGACGTCAAACCTGCTGCTCCTAGCATTTCCACAAACGACTCGATCGTTCTTTCATGGAAATTCTTCACCCGGACACGCTTGTCGGCAGGGTTCAGTCCTTTTTGAAGCACTTTATCCTGAGTGGCTACACCAACCGGGCAAGTATTGTGATTACATTCGAGTGCCTGGATACATCCTAAGGCCATCATCATGGCTCGGGCGCTATAACAAGCATCCGCCCCCAATGCCAACACACGTATCATATCAAAGCCGGTAATGATTTTACCAGATGCAAATATTCTGATGTCGTCTCTCAGGCCTTTACTCGCCAGAGTACAGTGAATGAATGACAATCCTTCTATCAAGGGTGTCCCTAGAGAATTGGAAAACTCGACCGGAGAGGCACCAGTCCCACCTTCTCCACCATCTACAGTAATGAAATCTGGTCCTGTTCCTGATTTTTTAACAGCATCGCACAATTCCAAAAATTCCTCTTTCCTACCCAGACACATTTTGAAACCGATGGGCTTCCCACCAGAAAGATCACGCAATTGCTGGATGAATTTCATCAATCCTTCTGCATCAGAAAATGCCTTGTGGTAGGGAGGTGAAAACACGGTTTTGCCTACTGGAACGTGTCTGATTGCCGCAATTTCGGGCGTATTTTTTTCACCTGGCAAAATCCCCCCATGTCCAGGTTTAGCTCCCTGAGACAACTTGATCTCAATCATTTTGACCTGAGGATCTGTTGCTTTTTCCTTGAATAACTCGGGATTGAAGTTCCCCTCATCGTCTCGACATCCGAAATATCCTGTACCTATTTGCCAGATCAAATCGCCCCCGGGCCCTTTGTGATAAGGACTGATAGCACCCTCACCGGTATTATGCGCGAAATTGCCGTCTTTGGCTCCTCCATTCAAGGCCAGGATCGCATTTTTGGAAAGCGCTCCAAAGCTCATCGCTGAAACGTTCAATAGGCTTGCATCATAAGGCTGCTTGCAGTTTGGTCCACCGACTGTGACCCGCGGATCGTGATTTATCTCATCAAATGCTTTTGGATACATGGAATGCTCCATCCATTCGTAACCTGCTTCATACGCGTTCATTTGTGTCCCAAACGGCGAAGTATCATTCACCCCCTTAGCTCTTTGATAGATCATTGAGCGGTAAATTCGATTGATGGGGCGACCTTCTGTGTCTGTTTCCACAAAATATTGCATGATCTCGGGACGGATTTTTTCCAACAGATATCGGCCATGTCCGATCACCGGAAAATTGCGCCGAATGGCCTGTTTGGTTTGCAAAACGTCCACAACTCCGATTAAAATCAACGGACCGACAATGATGAAAGCGCTCCAAATGGGCACTACAAATAGGGATATGGAAACTATTGTAGCAATGGCTAAAAAGGCAATTAGAAAAAATGCGGGTCTTACTTTCATCGGGGTTTCAGATTTAGGGATTCCAGATTGTCACTCAATGTTAAAAACATCTTGACATTCAATTTGTTGGACAGTTGACATTGTTTAAAATACAACCAACCGTGTAAAAATTTGTTAATTCACTCAAACGACGATTCTCGCCTCCGTTAATTTTTGATTAATTGCTAATTTCGCCAGTCTATAATTACAAAGCATGGGATACAAGCTAATTAATAATGTAGCGGGATGGGCCGCTTTTTTCTTCTCTCTGGTAGTGTACCTACTCACCGTGGAAGAAACTGCGAGCTTCTGGGATTGTGGAGAGTTCATCGCCACGGCTTATAAGCTCGAAGTACCTCACCCACCCGGAGCACCATTTTTCCTGCTCATGGGTCGACTTTTTTCCATGCTGGCCTTGGGTGACGTAACTCAAGTGGCGTATTGGATCAACATCCTAAGTGTATTGAGTGCTGCTTTCAGCATTTTGTTCCTCTTCTGGTCCATCACTCACCTGGCTCGAAAAGTAGTTAATCTGGAAGAAGGCGAAGAGCACCTTGGCAAAACCATCGCCATCATCGGCGCCGGATTCGTAGGGGCGCTCACCTGTACCTTCTCTGATTCGTTTTGGTTCTCTGCGGTAGAAGCCGAAGTATATGCCATGTCTTCATTTTTCACAGCCTTTGTTTTCTGGGCGATGCTGAAATGGGAAACCATCAAAGACGAGAGCTACTCTAACAAATGGCTGATCCTCATTGCTTACATGATGGGCTTATCCATCGGAGTTCACTTGTTGAACCTCGTTACAATCCCCGCATTGGCACTGATCTTCTATTTCAAAAAATATGACAACTGGACCTGGAAAGGAGCCATCATTACCATGGGAATTGGTGGTGCGGTCATCATTCTGGTCAACAACATCATTATCCCCGGATTGCCATCAATGGCCGGAAGTTTTGAGATCTTTTTCGTGAATACGATTGGGCTTCCATTCAACTCCGGTTTAATTATTTTCTTACTGCTATTTTTTGGCGCTTTGATCTATGGGATCATTTTCTCTGAAAGACAGAAAAAGCTGGTATTGAATACGGCAATGCTTTGCCTTACTTTCATCCTGATCGGTTATGCCTCGTACATGGTCGTATTGATCCGATCTAACTACAATACACCAATTGATGAGAACAACCCTGAAGACCTGATCAAATACGTAAGCTACCTGAAGCGGGAGCAGTACGGCAACAGGCCACTGATGAAAGGTCAGTACTTCACCGCAGACCTGATCGATCAGAAAAAGGGAGATCCTGTCTACATGAAGGGTGATGATGAGTACATCGTCAAAGACTACAAGGTAGAATACGAGTACGATCCCGCGCATTCTACGATCCTTCCCCGTATGTACAGCAAAAGCCCGGATGGAGGTCATCAAAGGCGCTATCGTCAGATTACTGGCTTGCGTGAGGGTGAAAAACCAACTTTCTCGGACAACATTGCTTTCATGCGGAAGCATCAATTGGGCCACATGTATTTACGCTATTTCATGTGGAACTTCTCAGGACGTGCATCAGACATTCAAGATGCAGACTGGGTGGGTATCAGCGATGCATTTGAAGAACTACCAACAGAACTAGCTAATAACCCTGCAAGGAACATCTACTTTATGCTTCCCTTGCTCCTGGGCTTGCTGGGTGCTTTCATTCAATATTATAAAAGTCCAAAATATTTTGGGGTCACCTTACTGTTGTTCTTCCTGACAGGAGCAGCGCTGGTACTCTACCTCAATTCACCACCGATTGAACCTCGTGAAAGAGATTACATCTATGCGGGCTCCTATTATGTATTTGCGATCTGGGTCGGATTTGGCGTGCTATCACTTTATGAGTTATTGAGTGGTTCTTCGAAACGAAATGCGACCATCATTGCGGTGGCAGCTTCCTTCCTGTGCCTGGGTATTCCAACGCTAATGGCCAGTGAAAACTGGGATGATCATGATCGAACAGGCCGATTCTTCTCCGTGGACGCAGCTAAAAACTACCTGGATAGTTGTGCTCCAAATGCGATCTTATTTACCGGCGGGGATAATGACACATTCCCCTTGTGGTACGTGCAGGAGGTAGAAGGCTACCGTACAGACGTTCGAGTGGTGGTATTGAGTTACTTCAATACGGATTGGTACATCGAGCAAATGATGCGTCAGGCTTACGAGTCTGATCCTTTGCCTTTCGGATTGACGTTGAAAGATTATCAACAAGGTGGATTGAATGATTACTTACCTGTCGTGGAACAGCCTAACATCAAAGGAGCAATCAATGCAGAGCAATACATGGGACTGATTGCCAAGGAACATCCTGGTCTACAGGTACCCACCATGATCAGTGCCTACAATGCTGTTCCTGCTCGTTCGATGTTCCTAAAAGTCGATACTTCGAAATTGATCCAGGAAGGAGAATTGACTACTGTACCTTATGAAACTTCAGAGCTTTCTCAGTATTTCACAGATCGACTGACCTGGACGGTGAAAGGCCGAGGGATTGAGAAAAAGGACCTTGCGATCATTGACCTGATCATCAATAGCCAGTGGAAAAGACCAATCTATTTCAATACGACTTCCTTGAGAAGTATTAGCATGGACCTGAGCAAGCATGTGGTACAAGAAGGTTTGACTTATAGATTGATGCCTATCGAATACACATCAAATACTGGAGAATTCCTGATCAATACGGATGTGATGTACGATAACCTGATGAATAAATTCCATTGGAGAGGGTTGTCGGATCCTGATACATACAACACAGAAGATTATAGAAATTTCTGTCTGAATCATCGTTCTTCTTTTAACTCTTTGGCCAATGCCTACATTGAAAAGGGTGATTATGAAAAAGCAGCAGAAGTATTGAAGAAATCTCTGGAAGTGATGCCCAATGAGGTGATTCCATATGACTTCTTCTCTGTTCAGCAAATGGGCTTATTGTTCGAAGTAGGCGAAAATGACCTTGCACTTAACATTGCCAACGAAGTAGGCACCAAAGCAGAAGAGTGGCTGGGGTATTTCGCCGATCAGGGTAACTTCGAAGACCTGGAAATGAGAAGAAGATTGCTTTCTCTTAGTGAAATCAGCAGATCGCTGAGAATCCATGGAGAAAATGAACTAGCGACGAAATACGCCGATGTACTAAAGCAGTATTATAATTAGAATATTTCGCCATCAATGATATGTAAAAGGTCAGTAGCCATCGAGTTGTTGACCTTTTTCTTTGGGCATGACTTTAGCTCAAATGTGTGACTTTCGGCCTTTTCAGGATTATAAGCTTAGTATCAAAAACCAAAAATGCTATGCTTACAAGACCTCAAAAGCCCACCATCAATAGTGGCTCCATGGCGGACATTGCCTTTTTACTGTTGATCTTTTTTCTGGTCACCACAACGATCAAACGAGACAAAGGATTACTACTTAAACTACCCCCTCCACCTGAAAAGGAGGTTGAAATTGAAATTCACGAAAGGAATTTGTTCAATATTCTGATCAATGCTAATGATCAATATCTGATTGAAGGTGAGATACGGTCAGATCTTAAGGGAATTAGTGAAGAGATCAAAACTTTTGTCTTGAATAAGGGTCTGGATCCGAATCTCTCTGATAGTCCAAAAGATGCGATCGTATCCATCAAAGCAAGTAGAGGCACCAAATACAGCCACTTCATAATCGCGCTGGATGAAACAAAAAAGGCCTACTACGAAATCTATGCGGGCCGGGTAGGACTTACTCCAACTCAATACCTGAGTCTGAATCATCAAAATGTTGACGAATATGGCTTGTATCGAAAAGGAAAAGATGGAATCCCGATGAATATCTCGATTGCAGAGCCTGATTGATCATCATGTCCCACTGAGCCTGTCGAAGTGCGACATTTCGATCTGTCTATCTTTCGATAAGAAACGCTGACAGGGTTACCCAAAAACGGATATCAGCCCTGTCAGGGTTGTATAAAAAAAAGGCCAACTCTTTCGAGTCAGCCTCCTCTCTCATCGCTTAACAAACGCAACTATTAATTTTTCAAGTGGAAATAGATCGGCACCACCATCCTCACTTTGACAGGGCGGCCTCTTTGCTTACCAGGATTCCAGTCAGGAGCCAGTTTCATCACCCGTAAAGCCTCCTCGTCACACCCCACACCAATGCCTCGGACTACTTCTAAATCTGTCATCTTTCCTTCCTCGTTTACCACAAATTGGACGAAAACCTTGCCTTCCATGCCCATTCTACGAGCTTGTTTGGGGTACTTCATTTTCTTGGACAAGAAACTATAAAAAGCTTGCATTCCTCCTTCCGGGCTAGGCATTTCCTCAACGAAACTCAAGACTTCCTCAACAGGTTCTTCCTCTGGTTCATAAGGAATTAAGATTTCTCCCGGATCGAATTCCTCAGGTTCCAGAATAATCAGATCTTCTGGCGGTTCCACTTCTTCCTTGGTCTCTACGACCTTCGTCAAAACCACCTTGGGCTTTGGAGGCTCTGGTGGTGGCTGGATGGTCTGGGGAATGATCTCATTATCCTGAAATTGGTCATCAATTACACCAAGATCCACAATAGGTTCCTGAATCGTCCGCCACTCGAAAGCTGTTATCGCAATGGCCAAACTAACCACCATACCCAGGGCCAGTAAAGGAGACCTGCTTCGTTCCAGGTCTTTTTCCGGATTCTTCTTTTGTTCCATAATTCTATAATTTTTGGTTTGCATTTTTGAATTCGATCTCACTATAGTTCTGTAATCGCTGATCTGTGCTTTCCGCAGAAACACCAAACATCAGCGTAACCAGCAAGATCAATATGGCGATGCCAATGGCAATTTTCATCCGCCAATCCTTTCTGCGTCGCTCCCGGTATTGCTCCCGGAACTGTCGAAAATTCCTATGCTGTTGATATTGGCCTTCCTTGAACAAGGCACGTCTTACTTTGTAATTACGTCTCGTCATGGCGGTAACATTTGCTTCATTCTTTCCAATAATCGATACAAGCGCATCTTGATCGCACTTTCTGTGAAATCCAGAATGTCTGCAATCTCCTTGAAGGTCTTTTGCTCAAAATATTTGAGCTCCAGGAGATGGACTTCCTCATCTGTCAATAGCGAGAAAACCTGGATCAAACTCTCTATGTCCGGGCTCATCTCCACTTCCTGAAAGGAATCCCACATTTTGTCTTCTTCAATGACAAAAACAGGTTTCTGATCTCTGAAATGACGATTGAGTTCATTGGAAGCAATCCGGTACAACCAGGCAACAAATGGCCTTCCTGTCCACTGGTACTTCTTGAGGTTTAGCAGCGCTTTGTAAAACGTCTGCGAGCAAATGTCAGCCGTGAGCTGTTCGCGATCGGTACGCCGATAGATGAATCGAAAGATCTCATCATAATAGCGATTGTATAGCGGCTCGAAACCTTGAGGGTCTCGCTGAGCTTCAGCTATCCATTGCTGCTCGTCCTGATGATCAATATGTTGTTTCGCTTCCGGCACTCGGATCTTTTTAACCCATAATCCAAAAGCATGCCGAAAGTCACAGGGAATTTGAGAAAATTTTTAATTATTCTTTAAGGGCAGAATAATGAACGAATAAATCCTGATGATAGAGAATTAATTTCCGTGAAATTCAAGTGTAAGAAAAGTTTAATTATTGATCTCCATCTTGGGTTTCGGCCGCCGGCGTTTCCCTTCCTGGTCGATAGATCTCAAACTCTACCCTGCGATTGAGTGCCTGATCTTCTTCAGAGTTTTCCTCTACGATGGGCTGTGAACTTCCATAACCATCGTGCTCCACTCTATCTGGCTGAATTCCTGCAAAGAGAACAATATAATCACGGATCACTTTGGCCCGGTCCTTTGATAAAGCTAAATTGAAATCTTCGGCCCCAAAGGAATCGGTATGACCAGATATTTTCAATTTGAAATCAAGGTTGTCATATAAGAAGTTCACGATCTTGTTAAGGTCTCCGTACATACCCGGTAGCAACTCTGCTTGCCCGACTTCAAATTCAATGGACTCAAATTTTACTCTGGCTGCCAAAGGCTCTGTAACTCGATCAAGTGTCATTGGTCCATCCAGGAAAAAAGCTTCTTCTATCCTGAAAAAATCATCTCCCTGGATTACCAACAGGTAGTTCCGTTGATCAATTAGATTAAATTCAAAAGTTCCGTCTGCTTGTAAAAACCGGGGAGCCACTTCTATCCCCTCATCCATGTCAATAATCGTTACAATTCCCCGGAAGGGAGTACCTGTAATTGAATCGGTCAACGAGCCTCTGAAACGGGTTGTCGCCAAAGGCTGAGCCTCCATCGGAAGCGGAAAAGAGTACAAGTCTTGTTTATTCAAGTCCCGTGTAGCCGATCTGGCGTAAAACAAATTGGTCGAATATTTATCGATAGTAAAATAGAACTCACTGCCTTTCCCATTCACCAAAGGACCAATATTATGGGGTTCGGACCAATCTCCGTTTACATTGTGCGATTTAAAAATGTCATATTCTCCAAAACTGTAGAGCTGTCCATTCGAGGTGAAATAGAGCACATCAAAGACCGGATGATAAAAAGGACTGACATCATTATTCCGGGTATTGATCACCGGCCCCAGGTTTTTGGCAGGCGCCCAGGCGTCACCTTCCTTATAGGTATAGTAGATATCGGCTAAGCCAAATCCTCCTAATCGGT
Organism: Cytophagales bacterium; assembly: GCA_033344775.1. Lineage (NCBI taxonomy): Bacteria > Pseudomonadati > Bacteroidota > Cytophagia > Cytophagales > Cytophagales bacterium. Next base: position 1,906,877 of record JAWPMT010000004.1, read on the forward strand.
CGGAGGCAAAATACAACGTATCGCCCGTGTGACTTAATGCGGGATGTGAATCCCAACCTACGCTATTGACGTTGATGCCGAGGTTTTGAACCTGACCCCAGGTACTGTCCGCTTGCATTTCGGACATGAACAAATCACAATCACCGATACAATTCTGACAATTGCAACGAGAAAAGAAAAGGGTTTTACCGTCTCGACTCAATACAGCACTTCCTTCATTATAATAGGAATTGATCGCCTTCAAGGGTTTTGCTTCCGACCAATAACCCAAATCATCAAGCGTACTCATGAATAAATCCTCGTTCTCCTTTCTATTGATAGAGAATTCAAGGTTGTTTCGTTTGGAAGTGAAAATCAGCTTATCGTTATCGAAGCTAAGGGTAGGTCCGTAATCCGCCTTACTGCTATTGACCAATGTTCCCATATTGAGCAATACCCCTCTCGGTGGCCGCAAGGTATCAATCAATTTACGATGCTCCACCAGCTCGTAATAGTATTCGATGGGTACGTATTGTTCAGCCTCCTTATTGTTCAGTGAGTCGTAGTAAATCTCAATTTCTCGTATATCGATTCCTTGGTGGTGATGTCGAAGGACAAGTCGGTACAAGGAACGTGCCTCTTCATAATCCCCGAAAAGTTCGGTGAGTTTGGCAAGCCGCCAAATCATTCGGGTGTCTTTGTAGAAATTCCGAACCCCAAAATTCCCTACATAATCCTTTAGCGCTACGAACAATTCTTCCCAGCGCTTTTCTTGCTCCAGCTTTCTGATTCGATTGAGTTTTCCTTCGTCGTAATAGTTCGCTATCTTGTTGATGTTTTCAAATTGATAAATGTTCAGGACGACATCTGAGGGCAACGAGTCCACTGGCACGACGGCTCTATTCCTCCTTCGTGATTGGGCATCACTCCACAGCACCATGAGTAAACAACCCAAAAGCAACCAACACCTTATGGAAACGCACCTGTTCATATCCGACGAAAAGTCAGTCAAAGTTGCATTTTAATTAAAGATAATACTAAATACGGACTAAGTTTTAATTTGGCATACCTCTTGAACCCTTAATAACTGCATTCAAAAAAGGCATGTATTTATAAAACACCTGCCAATTTGACATATTGTCTTATATGAACGAAAAAAGAGACTTTCAAATCTTGTTCCCCGAATTTCTTGATGAAGAAACGGATGAATTGATCCAGATCATCAGCCCTGAGGATGGGGAAGAGATTTCTGACGATAGTATACCACAGCCACTGCCCATACTTCCAATTAGAAATACGGTTCTTTTTCCTGGGGTGATGATCCCTATCACTGTTGGTAGACAAAAGTCCACGAAATTGGTCAAGAAGGCTTACAAAGGTGACCGCATCATCGGTGTAGTGGCTCAAAAAAACATCAAAATAGAAGATCCGACGTTTTCGGACTTGTATCAGGTAGGTACAGTCGCCAAAATCATCAAGATGTTGGTGCTGCCAGATGGCAATACGACGATCATCATCCAAGGGCAAAAACGCTTTTCATTGATTCAGTCAGTTCAAGAAGAGCCTTATATCACTGCTGAGTTCAAATTACTACAGGAAGGCACATTGGATGGAGACGAAGAGGAAATCATTGCGATCCAGCAATCCTTGAAGGAAGCGGCCAACAAGATCATGAAGCTCAATCCGGAGATTCCGAAAGAAGCTCAATCTACACTGGACAACATAGATAACACAGCTTTCCTGACGCATTTCCTGAGTTCCAATGTCAATGCGGAAGTGCATGAAAAGCAAGGGCTGCTGGAAATAGACGACCCCCAAACCCGGGCAGAAAAGCTACTAAAATTCATGTTGAAGGATATCCAGATGCTACAATTGAAGCAGGAGATCCAACACAAGGTACACACAGATATAGACCAGCAGCAACGGGACTACTTTTTGCGTCAGCAAATGAAAGTGTTGCAAGATGAACTGGGCCAGGAAGGTCCGGATCAGGAATTAAATACCTTGAAGCAAAGAGCACAGGAAAAAGATTGGCCCGAAGAAGTGGCTGTACATTTCAAAAAAGAGCTGGACAAAATTGCACGCATGAACCCTTCGGCAGCGGAATATCCCGTAGCCATGAGTTATGCCGAGTTATTGGTAGACCTGCCCTGGAGTGAAGTCACGGAGGACAATTTCGATCTGAAAAACGCATCAGAGGTACTGGATAAAGAACATTACGGTCTCGACAAAGTGAAAGACCGAATCCTGGAATATCTGGCAGTTCGAAAACTAAAAAATGACCTGAAAGGGCCCATCCTTTGTTTATATGGCCCTCCCGGCGTAGGGAAAACCTCGCTTGGAAAGTCAATCGCTGAAGCACTCGGAAGGCAATATGTGAGGATGTCGCTGGGTGGCGTTCACGATGAAGCGGAGATCCGAGGGCACCGAAAAACATACATTGGCGCAATGCCCGGCAAAGTGATCCAGAACATCAAACGTGCCAAATCTTCCAACCCGGTTTTCATTCTGGATGAGATCGATAAGGTAAGTTCTGATTTCAGAGGTGATCCTTCCTCCGCTTTATTAGAAGTACTGGACCCAGAACAGAATACAGCTTTCAAGGACAATTATGTAGAGGTGGACTATGACCTCTCAAAAGTCCTGTTCATTGCGACGGCCAATTCACTAGATACTATCCAACCGGCACTTCGCGACCGGATGGAAATTGTAGAGATCAATGGCTATACACAGGAGGAGAAAGTTGAGATTGCGAAAAAACACTTGATCCCTAAACAAAGAGAAGAGCACGGCCTGAAGGAGGATGATATCTCCTTCGATCAGAAAGCGGTGCAGAAAGTGATCAATGATTACACCCGTGAATCTGGTGTTCGAAACCTGGAAAGGAAAATTGCCGCACTATGCAGAAATGTGGCCAAATCCATCGCCATGGAAGAAAAGACCAGTTCTAAGATCTCTGAGAAGTCAGTCCGTAAAATTCTGGGGCCCGAGGTTTTCGATAAAGAATTTTATGAAAACAATTCCTTCGCTGGTGTGGCCACTGGGCTGGCCTGGACCTCTGTAGGAGGAGAAATTTTATTCATAGAAGTAAGCCTCAGCCGAGGAAAAGGTAAACTAACTTTAAGTGGACAGCTAGGGGATGTGATGAAAGAATCTGCTATTACGGCTTTGTCCTTCCTCAAATCCAATGTTGACTTGCTTGGACTCGATTATCGTGTATTCGATCATTACGACATCCATGTGCATGTTCCTGCCGGGGCAGTTCCTAAAGATGGCCCTTCGGCCGGGATTACCATGCTCACAGCTTTGGCATCTGCATTTACGCAACGGAAGATCAAAAGCAAACTGGCCATGACAGGCGAGATCACGCTTCGTGGTAAAGTATTGCCTGTGGGGGGAATAAAGGAAAAAATCCTGGCCGCAAAACGAGCAGGTATCAAGGAGATCATTCTTTGCGAAAAGAATCAGAAAGATTTCGAAGAAATTACGGCAAGCTACGTTAAAGGATTGGACATCCACTTTGTTCAGGATGTAAGCGAAGTATTGAACATCGCGCTTATGGATGAAAAGGTGGCTAATCCAGTAGAATTCGTAATACCAGATGAAGCCGTAAAATCTTGAAATTCCTAATCACCACATTATTACTATGTCTTCACATTTCGCTGGCCATGGCTCAGGTGTCCGGTGAAAACTCCTTTGGTGTCTTGCAATTGCCCTCGGGCGCCAGGTCCGCGGCTTTAGGCGGGGTAGTTCCTGCATTACCGGGAGACATCACTTTGGTTGCAGACAATCCAGCACTGTTGGATTCTGTAAAAACCGGCGATTTTGCTTTTGCCTATGCTCCTTTCTTCGGAGGAATCAATTACCTCAATGTGACCGGGGCATTCGAAGTGGGAAAAGCCGGACGTTTAGCTGTCGGCATTGCATATGTAGACTATGGTGATTTTACTGAGCGTGACCTGATCGGGACGGAATTAGGGACATTTACACCACGCGATTTGATGCTCCGAGTGAGTAAAAGTCACCGCATCGGCCCATTTGTACTAGGAGCCAGTCTCAAATACGCCAATGCCTCTATTGCAGGCTACTCCTCCAATGCGATCATGGCAGATCTGGGTGGGTTTTACCAAAAACCCGGTTCTCAATTGACCTTTGGAATGGTGTTGAAAAATTTAGGAACCTCATTTAGCAACTTTGCCAACATCGATCCGGAGTTACCGCTGGATGTCCACATGGGCATCAGCTTCAAACCCGAGCACATGCCAGCAAGATTTTCTCTATCCGCCTACAATTTTGTCGATTCGGATCTGGCTTATTTTGGAAAGACCATCGACAGTGAGGAAAACCCCGCCGTATTTCAGGAAGTCTTCCGGCACATCAATTTGGGAATGGAATTGCTGATTGGAAAATCATTCAATTTTCTAATCGGCTACAATCATTTAAGAAATCAAGAACTAAGATTGGCTCAGGGAGGATTTGGAGCTGGCTTCTCATGGGGCTTCATGGCAAGAATTAAGAAATTGGACATTAGGTTTTCAAGAGCGACCTATCATGCCGCCGGAGGAATGAGCACCTTCAGTGTTCAGGGAAACCTAAGCCGCATAAAGAAATTATTTTAACCAAAATATGGAAGACATTAACCTTACTCCAACCCAGATTGTTGGAGAGCTTGACAAATACATTATTGGACAAAAGGACGCCAAGAAGAATGTAGCCATTGCCTTAAGAAACAGATGGCGTCGCATGAATGTCAAAGAGGACATCAAAAAAGAAATTGTTCCGAATAATATTCTTTTGATCGGCTCTACGGGGGTTGGTAAAACTGAGATCGCCCGAAGACTGGCCAAGATCGCCCAGGCACCTTTCACCAAAGTAGAGGCTTCAAAATTTACGGAAGTGGGGTACGTAGGTCGGGATGTTGAAAGCATGGTTCGTGACCTGGTCGAGCAAGCGGTGAATATGGTGAAGCTGGCCAAAAAGGAAGAAGTGGAAGAAAAAGCTTCAGAGATTGTGGAGTCAATCATTTTGGATGCCCTGATCCCTCCTTTGAAAGCGACCACCAATACGCATTCATTAGGTGAAGATTCTCCAACAGAGGAAAAAGAACTCAACGAGAAGACCCGCGAACGATTCAGAGAAAAGGTGAAGAATGGGGAACTGGATGATCGTAAAATTGATATCGATGTGCAGGCACCCAATGGATCAGGAGTTGGCATGATTGGCGGCGGTATGATGGACGAGGCTTCCATGATCAACTTGCAGGAGATGATCGGCAATATGATGCCCAAGAAGAGCAAGAAGAGAAAGGTCACGATCGCGGAAGCCAGAAAACTCTTGATGGATGAGGAAACTGCCAAACTCATCGATATGGATGAGGTGAAGGATGAGGCCATCAAAAGAGCAGCCAATACAGGAATAGTCTTTATCGACGAAGTGGACAAAATCGCTGGCGGTAGAAATGGTAAGAGTGGCCCAGATGTAAGCCGCGAAGGAGTACAAAGAGACTTACTTCCGATTGTAGAAGGCAGTGCCGTTAATACGAAATATGGCATCATCAATACGGATCATATTTTATTCATCGCAGCCGGAGCGTTTCACTTCTCCAAGCCTTCTGATTTGATCCCGGAACTTCAGGGTCGATTCCCAATTCGCGTAGAGTTGGAGAATCTGACCAAAGAAGACTTCCTTCGAATCTTGAAAGAGCCTAAAAACTCATTGACCAAACAATACACTGCCTTGCTTGGTGCTGAAGAAGTGAAATTGACTTATCAGGATGATGCTTTGGAAGAGATCGCAGAAATCGCATTTCAAATCAATGAGGAAGTAGAGAATATTGGTGCAAGAAGATTACATACGGTCATGAGTAAACTCCTCAATGATATCCTGTTTGAAATTCCCGATACGATCAGTGCTAATTCCCATGTTCTGGTCGACAAAGATCTGGTTGTTTCCAAGCTAGACGGCCTGGTGAAAGACAAGGACTTAAGTCAGTATATTTTGTAAATCTGGAATAAAGGCTTTTATAAATTTTATCGAGTTAGAAAATCAATTTCAAATACCCCGACCCTAAAGGGTGAGAAATTGATTTTCTTCTTAAGGGAATTGAGTCAAGAAGAAAGTTTATATATCAGTCAACATCGCCTCCAACTTCTTACCAATCGTCTTTCTAGAATCAGAGCCCACCTCTGCCTGTTCTGCAAAAGGCAACCATTGATTTACGACTTCTGCAACCTGATCAATGATCTCATTCGCCTTCTTGATTTGAAACTTCTTTGCTATGATCATTTCGATTATGGGCAATCACATTGAAACATGCCAATCGAAAGAGCTTTTCAACTTCTCGAATATCCGGATCAAGGGCTAGCATGCCCCGAAACAAATTCTCATAATCCAGGCTTGAATTACGATGGTCAGCATTTAATAAACCACTTGCCGTATGCATGTGCCTTCGTTCGGTACCTACCCGATCAAAACGCTTCACTCCAAAATAGGCCTTGTTGGTCTTTCCTCGAAAGAGACGAGTTTCTGGCATGTCAATTCCAGCAACCTCCGCCATGAGCGCATAGGCGTACTCAATGTTACCGATATCAATCTGATCCATATTGGAAGCAAACTTGATCATCCAAGGCTCTTCATGCTCCTTTAAGTGCTTTCCAGTTGGTGAAAGTGTATCCGTCTTTCTATCGTAATTGAGCAGCACTTTTGGCCGTGCGCCTGCGGAACTGCCTCCTAGCTCCAGCAATTGATCAATCACTTCTTGCGCTTCGCCTCCTAACACTTCTTTCGTCGCTTGATCAAGTTCATCAAGATCCAATACGCTCGAGCTATCTCCCAAATCATGAAACTCAGGTTCATAAATGAAGGCACCCATGCCCTTTGAACCCACGTATGCCAATCGGTCCAGAGGTGTCAATTGTTGGTGAGGAATTCCTTTCGACATTACCCCTCGATCCAGTATTAAACGTCCCGATCCATCTGGGAGTGAATCATTGAATACACCAGGCAGCCCTTCAAATAATGGTTGTTTCCCCACATGAACTCCAGCCTGCAACGGCAAATAGAATGGCGAAATACTTAACCCTCGTTCAATGAACGAAGGATAGTATTCAAACAGGATTTTCCCTTGATGTAAGGCCAATCTCCCTACAGGTATCTCTAGAGACATTTTCACCTGGATCAATCAATGGATTCCAACTCCATCTTAAGGCTTTATGATTTCATCTTAGGTCGCAGGCAATTCATCTTGTGGCTGGAACAATTGATCAAAATCGTTGAGTCGCCCCAATACCATCGCGATTTTCAAAAGCGACTCCAGGGATATTTGACTCGTACGCTCAAACCGTTTGAGGCTTCCAAGTGATACGCCGGATTTATTGGCCAACTGCTGCTGGGACAGCTTTTTCACCTTTCTGAGCTGACGAATCTTGTCGGAAAGATCTTCGCTAACCTCATTTTGGAGCTTTAGCATGTTAGTTAATATATTAACCAATCAAATAATGTAGTTTAGTTAAACTTCCGGTCACTGCAAGCAGGCTTGCAATGCAGCCTAATTGGAAATTCTACTTAACTACCTTATTTGAGATCGCTTTATTTCCTTCGCGATGACGATGCATTTTCCTTAACTTAAAGACACTGCATTTAATAGCATAAATGTTCTCTTCAGAGCTCCTTGGGCACCTGATAAAAAAGTCGTCTGGTTTTCCACTTTTCGTCCGAAGCTTCATCAATCTCAAGTCCGACAATACCACAGGTGGGGATATTGTCAATGTAGTTCTCATTGATCCTGTTGTGAAACATGGTGAGCCCGGGATTATGACCAAAAATGGCAACCGAATTAAATTCACGAACTTCCTTTATTACATTTTCAAAATCAGTCACACCCGCGTGATACAACGTGTCAGAAATAATGATCTTTTCTTCAGGGTACTTCCAGTGATCCGCTAAATGAAGTGCGGTATAAAAGGCCCGGCTTGCCCCGCTGGTAATGATTAAATTTGGTGTGTCAACTTCATCCTTTAAAAATTGCCCCATCCGACTTACGTCTCTGCGGCCTCTTTTTCCTAGTGGCCGATAATAATCATCGAGCTCATCAAAATTCCAGGAAGATTTGGCATGCCGAACGAGGTATAACTTTTTCATAACTAGTTGCTGTTCAAGTTTTCAAAAAGTCAGTTTATTTGATCAATTAAGATTAGAAAGTTACGAAGAATCCAGTGAATAACGAGGTGCCTGGATTTACGTCACCCTGGCAACCAGAAATCAAAATACAGGTCGTTCATGCACTTAAAATGTCCCTTGGGACACTGACCATAACCGATTTTAGAACACGGTCGACAGCCGAGCTTTTTGTTCTCGAAGATGGTGAATTGCGTTCGGTATGGATACATTCCAAACTCTGGAATGGTGTTGCCCCAAATGGAAAAGATCTTCTTCTTGAAAGCCGCCGCCACGTGCATTAACCCCGTATCATGCGTAAAAACGGCAATAGACTGCTTTACAAGGGAAGCTGACTGATTGAAATTGAATTTCCCACAGGCATTGTAAACCAGCGCCTTCTTTCCTAATTCATTTTGCAATTGTTGTTCTCGAGGGTCATCCGAATCTCCTTGCACAAAAAACTGTTCAATTTCCTCTCCAACAGCCTGATCCTCTTTTCCTCCCAATAAAATAATCGGCTTATTGATCCGATCACATAATTCAATCAGACGTCTGGCAGGTAATCGCTTCGTTGCATACTGCCCGCCTACAACCACCGCATAAAACCCATCTCGATGCGTTTCTGGGAGCCATTCCTTTTCAACTTCATCTTTTTCCGGAATGAAATAGTCCAAACCGAGTGCATCCATTTTCACATCCAAAGCTGCCACAGTGTCCATGTACCGATCGACAATATGTTTGGCTGGCAATCGATTGATTTTAAATCGGACCATCAGAAATTTCTGCCAATTCAACTTATTGAAGTTGTAAGACCTGACGCCAAGTAAGCGCTTCAACACCCAGGTTCTTCGATTGTGATGCAAATCAATGATCACGTCAAAAGACTCTTTTTTCAATGCCTTAAAGAACCCGAATAGGCCATCACCTAGCTCATGAATTTGATCTACGTAGGGATTCGCCTCCAAAATGCCCTTAAAAGCTGGCTTCGTGGCGTAATGAATTTCCACATCCTGAAGCTGTGCTTTTAGCGTCCGTATTACCGGTGATGTAAGTACAATATCTCCAGCAGATGAAAATCGTATAATTAGCACTTTCATTTTACAATCGCTTCATAAGTGGGGAATACATGAAAATCATTGCCAAAGAATTACTTAAATTGTATAACCAGTAAAAGTAGATGGAACTTCCTTTCTGTGAACCTTGCTGATGGATGTTTGTTCAACTTATTGAAACACTTTTTACATGAATTATTGGCTGATCAAATCTGAACCAAATACTTACTCATGGGATGATTTCGTGAAATTAGGCAGAGATCACTGGGATGGTGTTAGAAACTACCAGGCGCGGAACAATATGAAGGCCATGGAAGTGGGTGATCAGGCACTGTTCTATCACAGCGTAAATGAAAAGTCAGTGGTTGGTATCGCCGAAGTTGTTCGCGAGCACTATCCGGACCCAACCACTAATGATGAGCGCTGGTGTGTAGTGGATTTTGTTCCGGTTAGACCCTTAAAAAGGAAAGTGACACTGGATGAGATCAAAGCAGATGACAGATTCTCAGAAATGGTTCTGGTAAAAAACACACGATTATCTGTACAACCTGTGAAAGTCGAGGAGTTTGATTTGATCATTGGAATGAGTGAAGCATAAAGGAAATGTTATTGATAGTTGTTTATATATAAACAGGCTTGAATTTTGGCTGTTACCCCATAATAACTCCATGTCTATGAAAAAGCTTCTGTTATTACTGTGCATCGCAATTCAACTTCCTCTTGTAGCACAAAAGAAAAAGGAGAAAGATACGAGTAATCTTTTGGTGCAACCGAATCGTGTGGAATTCGAATTGAAGAAAATCCAACAGGATTTCACGATCATCAATGGAGGATATGATGGTTTGTTAGTTTTGGAAGAAACCTACAAAAAAGTTGATGGCAAGTTCAACTGGAACCTCACTAAACTCGATACCGCACTGCAGAAGCAATGGGAGAGATCACTCTTCATCGATATCAATGGGCGACTGATAGGGTATGAATACTTCGGGGGAAAATATTACCTGCTACTCACTGCCTCGCAGTATCGCATGCAAGACCTCATGGTCTATGAAATTGACGAAGAGGCCAATGTCAATGAATTTGAGATCACCACGGTGTTCCCCATCAGAATGGAATACTTTGAAGTAATTGGGGAAACCTTGATCCTTGGCGGTAATGTCAACGGCAAGCCTGCAATCATTACTTACAATGTAAATGAAAAGAAACCCAAGGTACTTCCAGGTTTCTACGAAAGCAGGAATCAACTCATGGATATCATCATTGATGATGATGAGGAAATGTTTACAGTAGTTGTCCGTGAAAAACTTGTCAGTAGACAGTACACGATTCGAGCCAAAACTTTCACTTCTGAAGGGCTAATGGTGCAGGACCTGTTCATCACCCCGGGAGAAAAGAAAAACCTGATTGATGGTGCCTCCACCACTTTTGACAATGGCATTCAATTAGTAGCCGGGGCGCACTCTAAAAGAAGTACCTCCTACAGTAAAGGATTGTACTTGTCTAAGTTTGTAAACGGCCGACAGCAGTTCATCAAGTACCACAATTTTGCAGACCTGGAAAATTTCTTTGGCTACCTCAATGACAAGCGCGAGCAACGGATCAAAGCACGGATCAAACGAAGAAAAGATTTAGGCAAAAACAGCAAATTCAATTATCGTCTACTAATTCATGAAATGCGTGAATTGGACAATGGCGTGAATCTGATGGTTGCAGAAGCGTATTACCCCAGGTACAGCAGTGCTAATGGTTTCAACTCACCCTACTCCTATGGATACAGAGGTGGAACACCTACCACATTCATGGGCTATAAATTTACACATGCCATTGTCGTTGCTTTTAATAACAACGGCGAAATCGTATGGGACCACAGTTTCAAGATCAAAGATGTTCAGACCTATTCATTAGACAAGCTTGTTGCTGTTGGTAGTTACAGCGATGAAACCATCTTAATGTATTTAGATGAGAATGAGATTCGATCTAAGATCGTAAGAGAGAACGACGTAGTGGAGGGCAAAACATATAACCCTGTGAAGCTTAACGACGATACGGAAGAATTGCGATCGAAATCATCTTCAGACGAAGACCTTGATCACTGGTACGAAGAATGCTTCTATGCCTCAGGTGTTCAAAGCCTCTCCAAACCTGGCTCCCTCGGCTTCAAGTCCAGTCGCAAGGTCTTCTATATCAACAAGATCCAGTACAATAGCGAGGGGTTGGTGAATTAGCTTTCGAGAACTTCAGGCTAGTAAGGGACTAACCCACCTCCAAAACCTCTAGCACCGCCTCTCTTTTAGTTCTAGGTATGCTCAAAGGTTTGTCCTGATCTATATAGAGATTACCATTCTCAATTTTCGAGACTTTGGTGGTATTGATGATCAGGGAGCGATTTAATAGGTAGAAGTCTTCAAAGTGACTGAGATGTTTTTCGTAAAAGTCTTTTAAGGAAGCTTTAATCATCACATACTCCTCCTTGTCCGTGTGGACTTTTACGTAGTGATCACTTGCCTCTATCCATTTGATGTTATCGGTCTCTAAACTTTGATAGACACCTCTTTTAACGGTCAACCAAATCTTCTTCCTTTCTCGCTGTTCCACTCCATTGATGTGATAGCCTTGTTGTATCTTCATCAGAAATAAGCGTATCACCAGTCGCAAATGATCCTGGGATACTGGGGTCAAAATCAACTGATCAGGAAATAGCTGACTGATCTGATTTACATCGAATGGAAATGAGCCTTGCACCAGATAGAGGTAAGGAATAGGAAACCGTGAAGTTTGCTGTTGAATGATGGCCTGACTTAAGTATAATTCCTCTTCTGTCTCAATTTGAAATATCGCCCCATGAAAGGATGCCAAACTTTCTACCTCATCCACATGCCAAATCTCCTGCGTGGTTTTCACTGCAATCGAATGACTCGCCTCTAAAACAGCTTCTTCTAAATTATAGGGGTCTCCGGAATATGAACTAATGGCAGTCAGTATTTTCATCTCGATCGGGCTCTAATGGAAAAGTGATCAACCTCAAGTGAGATTGACAATGCCTACGGAAGATGAATGAATTAACGACTGATCAAAAACTTATTTCGTGAAGTGCTGCTTATACTTCGTGATACGCACTCAACAAGTCGTGAAGAAGGGTATCATTTCCTGTACATCAAACCATTATTTACGTACCACCAAATAGGTTTTGCGTCCCAATTGAAGCTTTTCGGATAAATCTACCTGACAGGTTTAATCTAAGGGAATACCCAAATGATTAAATAATTCCTTTCTTCTTTCCTTAGGAACCAGTAAGGATTTTTTATTCAGAGGTTTCAATTCCTTCATGATCACTTGGTTTCCCTCGATCCGATCTACTTCATCCAGATTGATAATTGTACTTCTATTCAGCAGGTAAAATGATCCAAGAGGGCCTAATCCGTTTTCAAATACTTCTTGCTTCAATTTAGCACTCGTGATGATAGGCTTTTCATTACGGATATAAAACCGACAATGATGATCCAATGCTTCGACACAAACTATATGCTTCGGATCTACTTTTTCATATACGGACCGATCACTCTTGATCCAATAGCGATCTTTATTCCTCGGGCGAAAAACGCGTTTTATACTACCAGAACGACTTAAGTCTACTCGCTGAATTGTATAATCCAGGGCTCTGAAAAAACTCTGCTCATCATATGGTTTTTGTAGAAAATCACTGGAATGGACCTGGTCTGCACGTTCCACAACTTCTTTTTCAGTCACTCCCGATATAAATAAAATCGGTACAGGATGGAACTGCTGAATCGTCTCAGCGATATTAATTCCAGCATAGAGATCATTCTTCAACTGGATATCAATAAGCGCCAGGTGAAATTGCTGCTCCTTCACAATGCTGAGCACAGCACTGAATTCCGAATACGGTCCAAGTACGTTGGTATCCTTCCCCAAGTGTCGTTGGACGCGATTGGCTACCTTGGTAGCCTGGTCCAAATCATCTTCTACCAATAGGACATTCATCTATTTGGTCGGTCTTTTAGAGAGACTAATTTGCGAAAAAATAAACAAATCAAACTAATTCGCAAATGACGTTAGGATAAATACCTATTAATAGGGATATGTGTCTAGTTAATTTTAGTTAGCTGTTTTAGGTTACTATCAAACTTTAATGACGAATGAGCTCTGATTCCATTGTCCTTGTACTTCCCTGCTCAATTCAGTTCGTAGTGTCTTCAATACTTGTTCGATGATTTTCTGCCCCATTCCTGCACCACTTCTAGCTTTCGAAACAAAAGGCGCTCCATCGTCTTTATAGATAACTCTTAAATGTCCGCTTTCCCCGGATATCACTATGTGTATGATACCTCCTCGATCGGCGAAAGAGTGTTTTGCTGAATTGGTCATTAACTCATTAAGCACAAGTAATATAGCAGTTGCTCTTTGTCCGCTAATCTTTACCCGGTCCAATTCAGTCCTCAGGGCAACTTCCTTCGCACTCAAGCCTTGTGCATCTGCAATATCTTCAAGCCGTTCATCTAAATAATCATCAAGATCAACCATATCATATGCCTCTTCATAAAGTGACTCATCTACTGCAGCCGAAGCTAATAATTGCCCTCTGATGTCTTCTGAGATCGTCACATTTGTCTCAGATATTTCATTTAAGAGACGCATGTAATCATTTTTCTTGCGATGATACATGTCACGGTTAACCAGCTTCAAATTCTCATTGAGTGCTTTAATTTTAGATCGCTGCCTAATCACATACAATACGAGCCCCACCAACATTAGAGCAGCGGCGGTCACACCTCCTATAATCAATAAACGTTGTTCCGCAATTCGAGATTGATTTAAGGCTTTCTTCTCCTGTTGTTTTCTTTCTTCCTCTTTTCTTTTCAACTCAAATGCACTTTGAAGTTCCAATACTTCAAATTTTGATTCACTTAGGATGCTATCTTTTAGATTCGCCCAAAAATCGAGTGTATTATAAGCCAATAAAGTATCTCCAGTGGCAAGATAGTATTTGGAGAGTGTATGTGTATTTTCTATAAACAATTTCTGTGTCCCCTCTGCTTGCGCATACTTACGAGCCTGAGTTATGTAAAAAAAAGCCTCTGATGGATCTGACATCTTAAGATACAGTAATCCTAACTCATTAGCAGTCTGAGCCAAGCCCAGTTGATCCGAAAGCTTTTCTCGCATATCATACGCTTGCAAAAAATACTGCTCAGCTGAATCCAAAGATGACAAACTTAAAAACAAGCAACCTAAATCATGAAGTGTATAGGCTATTGAGTTCGGTTTAGAATGCTCTTTTTTGACTGACAAAGCCTGATGCAGATAGAAAAAAGCACTATCAGATATTCCCAATTCTATATAACTCTTTCCTAAATTGTTGAGCGCAATACCATATCCTTGTTGATTTCCATTCCACTGGTATTCCCATTTAGCTTGATGGTAGTAATTTATTGCCTTATTAAATTCTTCCTGGTTTTCATATAAACTACCCAAGGCATTATTCACACCACCTAGTGAACTCCTGTGACCTGTCTTTAGAGCTATTTCCCGTGCCTCAAGTAGTATTTCACTAGCCTGTGTAAAATTTCCTCGATCTACATAAAGATTACTCAAATTCCGATATCTCGCAATTATTCTTGCTGAATCGAGCATAAGTAAATCCAATTCCAGTGCCAAATTGTAATAAGTCAAAGCACTATCAAATAAACCTAACTTCTTAAATGATAAACCTATATCATTAAGCGTGTTGGATGTTTTAATTGTATCATTGGACAAGCGGTATTCTATCAATGCCAATAAATACTTATCAATGGCTCCATCATAGTCATTATCGAAATAACTGGAATCACCTAGAGCAAAAAGGCTGTCACCAGTTTCAATTTTTACCTGAGGACTATGCTGAGCTATTGACTGGAAACCAAATAACTGAACAAGAATCCATAGACCAATTGTTTGCCTATTTATCAGCAGTACATCAGAGCAAAGACTTGAAATATTCATTACACCCCTCCTAAACATTCATTAAATATCGTTAAGGGATATAAAAAAAAGAAACCAGCTGCAATTACAGTTGGTTTCTTGGGCTGTTAACAACTACCGCTTTTACACTCATCTGGCTCCGAATTTAGAGTAGGTGAGGATTTGTCATCCAGAGGAACTATCTCTGCACCATCATCCACACAACTTGCTAGTGAGACCATCATAAAAGCTACCATTGAAATACGCACAAAAAACTTTCTCATTCGTAGGAATTTTTCTTGTGCTTCGAGCTATCGGGTACAGACTTCTTACTCCTTTACCATTGTACCTTGGAGAAGGATGAAGCGACACATACGAAGCTTGGTCGATAGGAAGGATCATTCGAATAAATAGTTCGACACTGAGGTGAAGGGAGCAACCGATTGCGTATAATCGGAAGAGACCAGCTACTGATCTGTTGCCTCGATAAATGTTCATGTCAGGTGTACTAATTATTTTCATGTTCTTTCTTTTCTAAGCGCTGCCCTCCGGATGAGCTGAGCTTGATGCAAGACTAAATCAACACTTAAGTAGCCTGTGTGACGGTCGACTTACATCGAAAAAAAAATTCAAAACGAAATACAACTCACTGAAAAACAAATACTTAATTGTTTTGTATCGGTAACTACCGAAACCCAAATGCTGAATTCTTACCAATCACGCCAGGCGCACACAACGGCGCATACCTCCACGGTACTAACCTAACATATCACGAAATGAATGGTAGATGTCACGAAGAATAATTGCCTGTAGAAGAAGATGGCAGCAACTTCATTCCAGCAATTCACTAATAACTAAAGTGATGGCTAACCATAACACCTGACTAAAACTAAATGTATCATGCTGGTAAATGACGAGTTGTATTTTCATACCTTTTGCAAGCTACTGGAAGCAGTAGTAGCGGCAGGAGGTGTGGAAGCTCCCGTCGAACACCTTCAGAAAAACCATTTTCACTTTCTTAGTCGCAAGATCAATTCAAAATCGTGTGCTGATTGCAGTATTCAACCTGCCACAATCCGAGACTATCGCTATATCTATAAACGGGAAAAGAAGTTCTCCGTGAGACAAAATCGCCTTGACCTCATGTGCGATTATCTTGGCTATAATGGCTGGAATGACTTTCGATCGAATCATTTTCCAAACGCTGAAAACAAACAGCAATCGAATGAGCAAGTCAGATTACTTATTCTACCCGACAAGAGATTTGGAGCGATTCAGCATTTCGAAGGTCAAATCGGCGAACTGATTTGTAATCGATACGAAGAATTAAAAGAGGAATTAGGTATTGATGAGTTGGAGATTATCTACCGTGATCACTTAAAATCCTCACCCGCCGGGATAAAAGGAATCCGGGATTTTGGTAAAGCAAATAAGGCGGACATGGTCATCTGGACTGAATATATCCATGGCATAAAACCCATGATGAGAGTTCCCTCAATCCTTGTAGATCCCTATCAAAAGGTGTGTAAACGTGAAAAAAAGGCCTATCAGGATGCGGCGGAGCTTATCAACCTGCACGAAGGCACTTTTCTTGAAGAATCTGACATTATGCTTTTTCAATTGTTAGCTACCACAGCTCACCAAAAAGTTGAAACCAAGAAAGCCGTTGAATACCTTGAGAAAATACTTCAGTTAGACCCTGAACATGAAGAATCAATCAACCAATTGGGTATCCTCTTAGACCAGCAAGAAGCATCTGGTCAATCAACGAATCTTGGGGGGGACAAAACCAATGCAGAAGTAGATGCTGATCCTCAAGAAAAGTCCGGTTCTGACGCGATTCATCATCAAAATCAATTATATCCACCTCATCAGGATACATCAAATACTGATCAAAAGCGGGACCATTTTGCTATGCCGAATCACACAGCGTCCCTGGACAATCACTTACTCATCCTAGAGGGAGATAATCGTGTACTGAAGGTAAAAGACCTTGAACCATTAATTCGAAACACCATCATACACGAAGAAGAAACGATTATTTTCCTTACCTCGAAAACAGACATAGCACTATTGTCATTGAATGACCGGACGATATTTACATTGAAGACAAGCCAACAAGAAGTCCCAGTAAAAGAAGCATTGGTAAGATTAAATCAATGGCACCAAAACATACCAAATTTTCCGAAAGGTAGTGATCAGCTCCCACTGTGTTTTCACCCCTCAACTCCTGTAAAACCAACTAAAATAAAACCAGTAGCAAGCGATCTGATTGGCATAATCATCCGACCCAATACCGGAAACAAAATGCTACGAACCCGACAACTGAAGGCTTCTTGACCTAAGAATATTACGATTGAGTTCACTAACCAACCCCGGAAGAGCATAGCTGCTAGCTATTCCCTTTCACGAGTTTGCCTTTATCTTCGCATCATGACGGAATCTGCGATCCTAAACCTGCTACTGGCCATTGTAGTACTTGACTTTTTATTGGAAAGAGTGTTGGGTTACCTTAATGACAAGAGCTCCAAAGCATCAATTCCATCAGAGCTGTCGGGAGTTTATGATGAGGATCAATATCAAAAATCTCAGGAGTACCAAAGGGTCACAGGCAAATTCGGCAATTTCACTGCTACATTTTCATTCCTTTTGACTTTAAGTGCCTTGTACTTCGGATGGTTTGGCTGGCTGGATCAAGCCATCATTACATCTGGCACTTCCGATCTATTTTCTACGCTGATATTTTTCGGCATCATATTTATCGGTTCGGATCTCCTTTCCACACCCTTTTCTATTTACAGCACTTTTGTGATCGAAGAGCGATTTGGCTTCAATAAGACGACCGTCAAAACTTATCTACTAGACAAAATCAAAGGCTATGTATTGGCCATCATCATCGGAGGCCTTTTAATATCAGTACTATTGGTGTTGATTGAAATGATGGGAACGAATTTTTGGATCTACTTCTGGATCGTCATCACTGTCTTCGTCTTGTTCATAAATGTTTTCTATACATCCTGGATATTACCGTTATTCAATCAGTTAAAACCCATAGAAGAGGGTGAGCTAAAATCTTCGATAGAAGCTTTCAGTAAGCAAGTAGGGTTTCCTCTATCCAATATTTTCGTCATGGACGGATCAAAACGCTCCAGTAAAGGCAATGCCTTCTTCTCAGGCCTTGGTAAACGAAAAAAAGTTGTGCTTTTTGATACCTTAATAGCAAATCACACTACCGAAGAATTGACTGCTGTATTCGCACATGAAGTGGGGCATTATAAAAAGAAACACATCATTCTCTCAACGATCTTATCCATCCTTCAAATGGGGATCATGCTTTTCCTATTGTCCAGGATGATCTTTACAAATGAGGTAAGCTTAGCTATGGGAGGTGAAACGTCAACGATCCATCTCAATATGTTGGCGTTCGCGATTCTGTTCAGCCCACTTTCCCGAATATTAGGCATATTCATGAATAAATTAAGCAGAAAGAATGAATACGAGGCGGATGAATATGCAGTAAAAAACTATGATAGCACTCCGCTAATTGAAGGGTTGAAAAAAATGAGCAGCGACCATCTTTCCAACTTGACCCCACATCCGGCATATGTATTTGTGAATTACTCGCACCCCCCACTTTTAGAGCGCGTTCGGGCCATGAAATCTGTTGATCAGCAGGAATAAATTCCTCAATCCAAAAAGTCGATCTCTGCCCGAAATGGAAATTTCATCAGATAGGTATGCGCTTCTTCTACTGTGATCTGTCGATGAATGACACGATAAAGCGTTTCCGTGATTGGGCAACGGATACCAAATGAATTGGAAAGGTCTCTAATGATATCTATGGTCTTTACACCTTCGGCCACCTCTTCCATTTCTTCCAGAATCATTTCGATGGTTTTTCCTTCGGCCAATTTTCTACCCACGGTGAAGTTTCGACTCAAATTACTGGAACAAGTGGCCATGAGATCACCCACTCCTGCCAGCCCTAAGAACGCCTGTGCATTGCCTCCCATGGCTTTACCGATATGGACCATTTCTACCAGGCCGCGACTGATGAATAAAGCTTTGGCATTTTCTCCCAGTCCCAGTCCCATCACAGAGCCAGCACCCAAAGCAATGATATTCTTTAAGATACCACACAATTCGATGCCAATCAGGTCGCTGCTACCATAAATAAGAAACCGGTCATTCTTCAGGAGTTTTTGGCCGATTTGCACCACTTCATCAAATTGACTGGCCACCACTGTGGCAGCGGGTTTTCCTTGAGAAATTTCCGAAGCAAGATTTGGACCTGCAAGACATCCTACTCTTACCACAGAGCTTTCTTGTTGGATCACCTCACTCATGGTGTGAACGTCTTCTCTGCTTACCGGATCTTCCGAAGATGTAGATTTCCGACTTAGGTCAAAACCTTTCGTTCCATGGATAAGAATATGGTAAGGCCGCAAAAACGGCGAAAGTGTCCGCATCATTTCCCGAAAGCTTGCAGAAGGAACCACGGGAAAAATCACATCACAAGACGCACCAATTCTACCAATATCGTGGATCACCTCAATATTTGGCCTGAGTGGGTGACCTGAGCTTTCTCGGGTTTCGTTTAGCAAAGCGGCCTTTTCTGCAGTCCTGGCATGAAGGAGGACTTTATCACTTTTCTCCGCCAATATATTGGCCACGGCAGACCCAAAACTACCCGCCCCGATTACTCCAATATGTTTAGATGTGCTTTTCGAGTCCATAACCATCGAGACGATTGTGATAGTAATATAAAGTATTTGGATCCTGAACAATAATTTTCTCCTTGCGATGAATCACTGGCCTTCTGGCATGATACATCCCTACGTTCTTCAACCCTTCTTTAATGGCCTCATCAGCCTTGTTTTTCAGGTGATCCGTTATTCCTATTTTACCTTTCTTTTCCAGCTTAAGTATTTGCTTGCGAAGCTTCTTAAAGCACTTCTTAAATTCCTGATAGTCTAATTCCAGGTCTTCTTCTGACAACCTCAACACATGGTAAAGGTCAAGCTTTGGGTTTTTCCTTTCCAGCATCTTGAAACTGGTATAAGCTACCAGATGACTCGCAAACACCTTATTATAGATATGAAATTCTTCAACAATTCGTTTGGCAAGAATCCGTACGTAGGTCTGCTCTCGCTGTTTATCCACGGTCACCTGACCATCACTCACAAAATAGTCCTTTGGATAGATCGGGTTCCCATTTTTGTCAAAACTATTGCCTTCATCATCCACGTAATTTCCCAAAATGTCCATACCCCGTCCCAAACTCACGGATATATTGGAACCTTTGGTGAAGAATTTGAAAAGGAAACTTGCGATTTTGTAGCTTGTAGAAAACTCATCGTTCTCTTCATAGTATCGTTCCTGACCAGTCCTCTTCAAATGCTCCCGAATCAATGCCGGAGCTTCCAGGGTAAACTGGTAATTGATTACTGTAGGAACGATGAATATTTTTTGGTCTTCACCATTGTCTTGCTGATAGAGCATGCGTTGCGCTTCGATACTGGTACCCAACAGACCCAATTTCAATGCTTTTTCTATATGGCCTGAACGAGAACGGGTTCCACCCGGAAAAAACAAGCTATGGCATCCTCTTTTAATGGCCAGCGTAGAATAGGCACGCAGAGTCTCTAAATAGACCGGGTTTTTTTTGCGGCGATCCACTTTGTACGCCCCCAGACTATTCATAAAATAAGCGAGAATCTTGATATTGAACAGGTTGAGTCCCGCACCATAGATGAAAGCTGGCAGCCCTAAAAATTGTATCACCCAGCCTATCAGAATAGAATCCAGGTTGCTAAAATGAGTAGGGACCATTACTACGGTTCCTTTCTGCGCCAGTTGTCGAATGTGCTCCGGTTCGCCTTCGATGCGGATTTTATCATCCAGATCAAGCTGCCGGCTAAACAGAGACAAAAAGCCTTTAACTCTCGCAGCATTCAATAATCGGGCAAATCCGAAAGTAACGAATGTCTTGGCGAACTTGTAATAAGATTTTCTGAAGTTTCCGGCAATCTCGCTACTGTATCGAATGATGATATCACGAAGAATTTGCTGCTCATTGGTAGCAGAATCTGCTAACCCTTCACTTTCCACTAGTCGATGTTGAATTCCCGACCAGAAGTCTTTTTCATCGGCCGGGTCCACTCGCCATGGATTGGCCTTCATTCTGAGTTTTTCCCGGTAAACAGTCGTTTCCAGCTCTTCTCGAAGAGATCTGCCTTTTCTAACCTCCAAAAAATTTTCGAAAGATTCATCAGTTACCTCACGAATGAACTCGTCCCGGTTCTTGGATAGTTGGTATATCGGCCACTCCCTGGTTTTAGAAATGATCTCGGAGTATCTAACCTTGTTTTTTCGCATGAAAGGGGCTTTGCAGTGAGCTGCGGGTGCAAATATAGAATAATCAAAAATAGATGCCAGCATTACTCAAAAAGAGCGCTCCGAGTAGCAGAACATTCAATTTTCACTTAACAAAATCATGACTTATCGTGTCTGAATAGTTAAATAGTTATAAAAACCACAAAACTCACCAAACATGTCTCATGTTTTCCTCAACAGCCGTGAGGCAATGGATAATATCTGTATTAATATTGTGCGCAAATAATGGCTGTAACGCTCAAGGATATTCAGGCTCCCGTGGCCTCAGAAATGGTCGCTTTCGAGAAGAAATTCCGAGAGTCGATGAAGACTAATGTCGTCTTGCTTGACAAAATCATGAGCTATATTGTCAAACGCAAGGGAAAACAGATGCGGCCATTGTTCGTATTTCTGAGCGCAGGCGTTTCAGGTAACATTACCGATACGACCTACAATGGTGCTGCCATGATCGAGTTGCTACATACAGCAACGTTAGTTCATGACGATGTGGTGGACGACTCACACTATCGTCGGGGTTTCTTTTCCATTAATGCCCTTTGGAAAAATAAAATAGCCGTACTTGTTGGTGACTTTCTATTCTCAAAAGGATTTCTTGTCTCGCTGGAAAATGATGATTTTGATCTTTTGAAAATCATTTCTCAGACCATCAAAGAAATGAGTGAAGGAGAACTTCTTCAAATGGAAAAAGCCAGAAAACTGGACATTACTGAAGAAGTCTACTATGATGTGATCCGGCAAAAAACCGCCAGCCTTATTGCTGCTTGCTGTGCTATCGGTGCCTCCTCTGCCAAGTCAGATGGAGAAGTGGTCGCCAGAATGAGAGAATTCGGGCTGAATGTTGGTATGGCCTTTCAGATTAAAGACGACTTATTCGATTACGGTACTTTCGAAATCGGAAAGCCTACTGGTATCGATATAAAGGAGAAAAAAATGACCCTGCCTTTGATTCATGCACTGAAGCAGGTTGGCAAAGCAGAACGCAAAAAGGTGATCAATAAGATGAAGAAAAGTGCCAAACAGCCCAAGTTTGTTACTGAGGTCATCGATTTTGTGAAATCACACGGTGGTCTGGAATATGCCATCGAAGCGATGGATCGTTATCATCAAAAAGCACAAGAAATCCTTGCTACTTTTCCCGACACCCAATACCGACAGAGTCTGGAGAAGCTTGTACAGTTTACCATTGAAAGAACCAAATAACCTAATCTTCGCAACCACTTAAACACACAGATATGCCTACTGCTAAGACTAATGACACGGTAAGAGTTCATTACACCGGAAAATTGACGAATGGTGAGCAATTCGATAGCTCCGCTGGTCGTGAACCCCTTGAATTTACGGTTGGTGCCGGACAAATGATTGCCGGATTTGATGCGGCTGTCAATGGAATGGAATTGAATGAAAAGAAAACAATAAACCTTCCACCGGATCAGGCATACGGTGAAAGAGATGAAAAGTTGTTTTTCCGGGCGGGATTAAACCAATTCCCTCCTGGCATGAACCCTGAGATCGGTCAAAAAGTGATGGCGACAATAGAAACAGGTCAACAAGTCCCTGCAACAATCATTGAGAAAGATGAGAGCAGCGTTCTTTTAGATGCCAATCATGAGTTGGCAGGGAAAGAGCTTGTTTTTGAAATTGAACTGGTGGAGATCTTATAGTCATCTCAGCGGATATTATGCCTGCTTAACCGTTCAGTAAAGCAGCCGACATTTTTGTGGTATCTTTGTGTTGGAATTAACCAACCAAAAATGTCGTTTCAGTACTTCCGTTACAGCAATGAGTTGGATCGGGAATTTTCAAAAACCGTCACTGCACGGGTCAATTCCTATTTTGCTGAGCATCATATATCAAAGAATGGTGATTATCGCATGGTTTTCAAGACCATCATGATGCTAACCGGATTCTTTGGTCCCTATTTATTGATCTTGTTCTTCCCATTTCAAAACCTGGCGAGTTACTATTTGCTTTGGGCTGTAATGGGTGTTGCGATGGCAGGTATAGGCATGGGCATCATGCACGATTCCATTCATGGCTCCTACGCTAAATCCCCGCTGATCAATAAGCTGCTGGGACTGACACTCAATCTGATGGGAGGAAATGCTTATGTCTGGCACATGCAGCATAACGTACTTCACCATACCTATCCCAATATTGATGAGACGGACGATGACATAGACATCCCTTTTCTATTGAGAATGTCGCCACACCAGCCAAGACACTGGTTTCACCGCTTTCAGCACTTGTATGTTTGGTTACTTTATGCATTTGCAACAGTTTTTTGGGTCACTTCGAAGGATTTTGTGATGCTGGACAAATACCGTCAGCGAAACATCCTGAAAGAAAAAAATGAGTACATAAAACGACTGCTGAACATTGCTGTCTGGAAGGTAGTCTATTTCGGTTATTTACTGGTATTACCCATCTCCATGTTGAGTATTCCATGGTACATCACCCTGTCCATGTTTGTGGTGATGCACATTATCGGAGGAATTCTTTTGAGCATTATTTTCCAGCCTGCCCATGTATTTACTGGTTCGGACTTCATTCAGCAAGAAGAGAATAAAATTGAAAGAAGCTGGCATCTATATCAACTACAGACCACAACCAATTTCAAATTAAACCCATTCCTGACCTGGCTCTCCGGTGGATTAAATTACCAGATAGAACATCATTTGTTCCCTCACATTTGTCATGTTCATTATCCGGCCATTGCCAGGATTGTGAAGCAAACGGTAAAAGAATTCAACATGCCTTATCACCTACAAAAGAACTTGTGGGGTGCCTTGTTTTTGCACTATGACATGTTAAGATCTCTGGGGCAAGAAAAATTAGTCCCAAATCAGATCCACTCCTGATCGTTTACGGTTCTTTCGTGCTCAACTTCTCCAGTATGCCTGGTAGCTGCCGGCTCAAATAGAAGTACCCACACCTCTTCGCCGTTTTCTGTTCTTGGGAAGTGCTCCACGCCACGTGGCACGATGATGGTCTCTCCTTCTCTGACTATTTCCGTACGATCTCGGAACTCCATGATGAGGGTGCCTTTGAAGATCATAAATAATTCATCTTCATCTTCATGACTGTGCCATACAAATTCCCCTGAAAGCTTGGCTAATTTGACCTGTTGCCCATTTAGCTCGCCTATGATTTTGGGAGTCCAATGTTCCTGAAATGATCCGAATTTATCCTTGATGTTAATGACGTCCATTTTACTTATATGCTTAATTGACCTAAATTAAGACTAATTCACGCTGGCTTTGTTACAATCTTTGGCAATAAACCGATTTTGTCATGATCAGGTATGTTTGTTTAATAATTTCCAGTCTTTTCTTGATGGACATTCAGGCACAAAAAGTAACCTCCAGACTTGAGATCTATGATTTGGAAACAGCCAAAAGAACGGTAGTCTATGAAGCGCCTACTCATTTTGAAGCGCCTAACTGGAGCCCTGATGGCTCTTATCTCTTATTCAATCAAGGTGGTGAGCTATTCAAGTTTGATCTTAAACATAATAAGGTGCAAAAACTGGATACCGATTTTGCAACCGCCTGCAACAACGACCATGGCATTTCGCCGGATGGTCAACAAATTGTCCTTTCAAACAATGATCAACCAGAAGGCTCCAGAATTTATTTGGTGGATGCCAATGGAGGCACTCCTACACTGGTTACTCCAACCGGCCCATCCTATTGGCATGGATGGTCACCTGATGGAAAAATGCTTGCCTACTGCGCCAATCGTAATGACAACTACGATATCTACACCATCAGTACAGCTGGAGGGACAGAAAAAAGACTTACCTCTTCAGCAGGTTTGGATGATGGACCGGAATACTCCCCAGATGGGCGATGGATATACTTTAATTCTGTAAGAACCGGACGAATGCAGATCTGGCGCATGAAGACCGATGGTTCAAATCAGGAGCAATTGACGTTCGATTCCTACAATGATTGGTTTCCGCACATTTCACCAGATGGACAACAAGTGGTCTTCATCAGTTACATTGACGAAGTAGATCCCGGCAGCCATCCGGCGTGGAAAAATGTCATGTTGAGAATGATCTCTCCGACAGGAGGACCAATCACTAAACTATTTGAATTATTTGGAGGTCAGGGCACCATCAATGTTCCCTCCTGGTCCCCGGACAGCAAACGATTCGCTTTTGTGAGCTACGAGCTTACATCTGACTAAATCAGTTCCATCTTTTCAGGATCCCAATTGACTATTCGTTGCTCGAATAAACTGACATTGGTTGCCAGAGAAGGGCCTGCAGCTCTTAATCCAAAACTAGCATCTTCAACGACTTTCTTCCCGTTTCGAATGGATTCAAAGAAATTAGTCCAGTGATCCAGGTGATCGCTATATCCTTCCGGCGTACGGTAGATTTGCTCTCCGGGTTCTTGAATGGCATAACTTTTCGGGTATTTGGCTTTGTACCACTTTTCATAATCCGCCTGTTGCGCTTCAGTGAACGTACCAAAGGTATCCCAGCCCCCATAGCCAGGCGCATCGGGTATTTTATTCTTTTTGATTCGAATATCATTCCAGCCGATGGTCATCGTCCCTTCTGTACCTACCAATTTTAGTAAGGACCCCCCTCCACTGGAATCAACAAAATTTACACGTATCTGTAAGTTGAAAGCTGGATGTGTTTCCGCCTCATTATAGTCAATAACAGCCAACATGACATCAGGCACATCTCGCCCATCTTCCCAATAGCGCAAACCTCCGCTGGCGTATATCTTATTGGGACCCTTAGAACCTAGCGTCACATGCAGGCCTGAAAAAAGGTGAACAAACAAATCACCTGCTACTCCGGTACCATAATCCTGATAGTTTCTCCACCGAAAAAACCTCTTGGCATCATATCCTCTTTTGGGAGCATCTCCAAGAAACCCTTTCCAATCAACCGACTTTTCTGAAGCGTCCGTGGGTATAGAATATTGCCAGGCCCCATTTCTTGAAAAACGATCGTTAAAAGTTTCAGCCAATACTAAATCCCCAATCGCTCCTGAACGATACAACTCACCTGCTTTCTCATAAATAATTGAGCTTACTCGCTGGCTTCCTACTTGAAATACCTGGCCCGTTTCTTGTTCCGTTTTGATTACCGCAGCCCCTTCTTCGATCTTATGGACCATAGGTTTCTCACAGTAAACTGCTTTTCCCTTCTTCATGGCGGCAATAGAGATCTTATCGTGCCAATGATCCGAAGTTGACACCACAACTGCGTCTATGTCATCACGATCCAGTAATTCTTTGTACTTGCGGGTGGTGAACAAATCTGAACCGAAATTCTCTCTGCTGCTTTCCAGGTGGCCATCATAGAGATCACATACGGCAACCAACTTTGCGCCAGGCACCATTAAAGCAGTCCGGATATTGTTGTACCCCATGATCCCCATACCAATTGCGCCAAGTCTTATGGGACTGTTTTGGAGTATGGAAGTTTCATTGGGCGATATCAAGTATTCTTTTTCCGGGCGTGCTTCGAGTAAACCAGGCACACCTGCTGCAAGCGCACTTGTACCTACAAGCTTTTTGATGAATTTTCTACGTGATCTTTGGGGCATTACATCATGTTTAGAATACCGAATTTAAGCCCAATATCAGATATTCTACCGTGATTGCTGTTCCAAAGCACCTAGGTACTTCTTCAAATCATTACATTATTCATCCCTCAGAGAATGTATCGGATTACTATTTGCGGCCGACATGGATTTAAAACTGACGGTGATCAATGTGATCAGTATGATGGAGATAGCTCCTGCTAAATAAACGAAAGGACCAATGGTAGTCCGATAGGCAAAGTCACCTAACCATTCCGTCATTAGAAAATAACCAAGGGGTAAGGAGATACAGATGGAAAGGGCGATAAGTACTACATAATCTCGCGTAAGCAAGAGCATAAGCTTTTGAGCGGAAGCTCCTAACACTTTGCGAATTCCAATCTCCTTGCGCGATTGCTCTACCGTAAAAGATACCAGTCCGAAAAGCCCCATGCAGGCCACTACGATGACCATTATGGCAAAAGCCGTAAAAACAGTAATGAACTGCTGGTCACTTTTGTATTGGCGGCTAAAAAATTCATCAAGAAAAAAGTACTGGAAAGGATTGTCAGGATATACTTCGTTCCATAATTCCTCGACATTTGAAATGGTTTCAGGAATATTTGCCGATGCTATTTTCATGGAAAAGTAGTTGGCCGCATTCGGCCGATAGGAAAACATGATAGGATCCAGTGATTCTTTCAATGAAGAGTGATGATAATCCGACACAACACCTATTACTTTCAATGGGTACCCGCTATTGAAATTCAGCACTTGCCCAACAGCCGTTGCTTCGGTAAAGCCAAACATGGTTGCAGCCGTCTTATTAAGCACTACCGCATTAGAGTCGGAAGCCATGTCCTTGATGAAATTCCTACCAGACAATACGTCAATGGAGAAATTGGGGAAATAGTTTTCATCTACCCGAACGCGATAGCAATCTCTGTGAACGTCCGGATCCTGACGGGTATAAAAACTACCAATGCTGAAATTTTCTTCACCGGGAACAATGTTCGAAATGGTGAAGTTCTGAACGGATGAAATCTCGGCAATCCTGTCTTTGAAAATGGACCGACGACTATTCAGGTCTCCGTCTCCTCGAGAGGAAGTAGGGCCGTTCAATACCAGGGTCTGAGCAACGTTGAGCCCCAGATCTTGTGATTGCATGAACTGCACTTGCTTAAAGACAACAATTGTCCCAAAAATCAGCACAACAGAAACCACAAACTGAAAGGTCACCAACAGCTGTCGAAAGCCAAACCTGGATCTTCTGAGATAAAAACTTCCTTTTAGAATATTAAGTGGCTTGAACGATGACAGCACCAATGCAGGATAAAAGCCTGACAATATCGTACCAAGCAACAAGGCGCCAATCCCACCCATTACAATCTCCGGTGACAAGAGTAGGGTACGATCCAAGGTAATATCCAGCAGGCTATTGATGCCTGGAACCAGGAGAAGTACCAGCAAAAGGCTAAGGAAAAGCGCTAACAAATTGTATAAAAATGCTTCAACCAGGAATTGTTGTACGAGATGTCCCCGCATCGCTCCGATTACTTTTCGTATCCCTACCTCCTTTGCTCTTCTAACCGCCCTTGCGGTAGATAAATTGATGAAATTCACCCATGCAACAATGAGCATCAATACAGCAATTGCACTTAAAAAGTACACCTGACTAGCTCCGCCATTTTGACCCATTTCCCAACTTAATCCTTTTGAAAATAAGTGGATATTTGCGACATTCTGGATCCAGAGCTGTTCCCGACTCGTTTCCCTTGCGTAATTCTCTGCTTTCTTTATATCCAGAAATCCACCGACTTTTTCATTGAGGGCTATTGGATCCGTATCTTCTGTGACACGAATGAAGGTGTAAAAGTCATACCACCCAAAATTCTGAGGCCAGGTCTCATAACCATTCCAGGAATTTAAGGAGGATATGACATCAAATTGCATGTGTGAGGTTTCAGGAAAATCCTCCATTACTCCCGTCACTACATTCTCTTCAGTGCCCCGATAAATGATGGTCTTACCAATGGGGTTCTCATCGCCAAAATAGCGTCTGGCCGTAGAAGCAGAAATCACGGTTTGATTAGGAGATTTGAGCACTTCCTCTGGATTCCCATCAATGAGCCGGAAGCCAAACATCTTAAAGAAATTGGGGTCAGCAAAGACCGCACGATCTTCATTGTACCTGACCAGGGTGCCATCAGGCTGCCGTACACTATAGACACCACTCCCAAAGGGCAGAATCCTGACAAACTCCAGGACCTCCGGATACTCGTCTGTCATCACAGGACCTACCCCTGGATAAATAGGTGCACTTTTCGTCGTGAGTTCATTGTTATTATAGATATCCATCACGACCCGATACGTATTTTTCGAATCCGCATGGAAATCGTCGTAGGAGAATTCCTCCGAAATATGAAGTGCAATTAGAAGGCAACAGGTACTGCCCAACACAAGTCCCAGTAAATTGATCGTGCTGTATCCCCCATTCTTTTTGAAATTACGCAACGCGGCTTTTAAATAATTCCGATGCATAGCTATTTGATTATTTTGAGTTTCAATGGACCGTATATAACCTGGGCGAAAGAATCGAAGCACATCAAGAAAGAACCAGCCATTGGCCAAAAATGGACCAAACTCCTTGCTCCGATAATAGAAGGCCTCATGCAGGTCTCCCTGAATTTCTTCGATCAACCGATCCGAACAAAACCATTCAAGCAGTCGATTTACAAAACGATTTGGCTCATGTATCTGACTAGACATACGTGATCATGATTGGCCCAACATACCCCAGAGTTTCATCCTTCGTGATTGTAGATCTTCCAACGTTTCAGTTCCCGAGTTGGTCACCTTAAAAATCCGTTTGCGACGGCCGCCACGTTCCGTTGTTGCGCCTCCCATTTCTGAATGGATGAGACCCTTTTCTTCTAATCGCTTCAGGACCGTATGTATGGCGCTGATCGAAATTCTATTCCCAAAGTGCTTGTGGTATTCCTCCGACAGCACATAACCGTAGGCCTGCCCCTGCATTACCGCCACTAACAACAACACTGATTCTTCCAGTGAGCCCAGATTCTTTGACATTATTACAACTTTTGTAGAACAAACATAATTTATTTATTCAACATTTGTAGAACATTGCAGCAAAAAAAAGCCACGACCCATTAGGATCGTGGCTCTCATCAGCATTATGCTGATTAGTTACTTTTCAATGCTGAAGTCCACACGTCTGTTAAGTGCATGGTCTTCATCAGAGCATTCTGTCCCTTCTTTACAATCATTGTATATTTCACTTTCTCCGACTGCAATGTGAGAGATTCTCGATTTGTCAACTCCTTTCAGCTGAAGGATTTCAACGATTTTATCTGCTCTTTTTTGAGCCAGTGAAGTATTGTAGTGCTCCGGTCCACGGCTATCCGTAAAGGCCTTTACTTCTAATTGTACCTGATCATATTTCTTCAGTAGTCTTACCAATTCATCGATCACAATCACAGATTCGTTTGGATCCGCACTGTCGAAATCAAAGAAGACGTTTTTGATTTCAAAAACCTCGTCCCCTTCTTCTCTATAGTCGATCTCTGCAACCCCTTCGTCAGTCACTTTGAAGTACTGCTTGCCCGTGATATGATCCAACACTACCAGGCCATGGGCAGGCGCGACTTTCTCAGCTTCAATAGGTACTTCAATAGAAAACTCCCGGGTATCCGTAGGTGCAGTTAGGTCCACTTCATTTGCAGCATACCCTTCCTTATCTCCAACGATTTTATAATCCTTGCCCTGGATACCATCAAACACCACTTCATCGCCTTCTACGCTGTAAGGAACTTCTCTTCCAGTGTCTTTATCAATTACTCTGATATTCCCGATGATTGGCTGCTTGGTCTGAAAGTCGATTAACTTAGACCTTACCGTCACTCGTTGTACCAGGAAAGAATAGATATCATCTTTGCCTTCACCACCTTCTCTGTTACTGGACAAGTACCCACTATCCCCTGCTTTGTTGATAATCAAACCAAAATCATCTTTAGGAGAATTGATAGGATAACCCAGGTTAACGATTCTTTTCTCACCGGTTATAGCCACCCGATAAACATCGAGGCCCCCAACTCCACCATATCCATTACTGGAAAAGTAAAGTACATTTTGGCGTGTATCTACAAATGGAAACATTTCATCTCCTGATGTATTGACCTCAGGTCCTAGATTAACTGGTGCAGACCAGTTGCCATTTTCGTACTTGGAAGAATATAAATCAACGCCACCTTGCCCGCCAGGCATGTCACTGGCAAAATACAATACCTGTGCTTCTTCATCAAAGGTTGGATGGGCCAACGAACTGGCCGGATCATTATGGGGGAATTCGCTTTTCTCTTCCCATTCACCATCTACCTGTTCAAAGAATAAAATTCGAAGGTTGGTGTTTTTGCCCCGGTCCTTATTCTTGGATGATTCAGGATGATTAGCGGTAACCAGTAGCAGGCCGAGCTGCTCGGAATACGTAACCGGACCCTGATGCAAAATATTGTTCACTGATTCGAAAGGTGCAATACCTTCATCTCCTTGCATGTAGAGATCAAGAAAGCTCGTTTCTTCTCGCAAATCCAGCGCACGGAAGAGTCCACCTTTTGCTCCTCTGCCAGACACAAATAAAATTCCACCATCAAAATAGGCCGGAGAAAAATCACTCTCATTTGAATTGAAATCTACCGTCCGGACCAGATAGGACAATGAATCTGCATAGAAATTCCTCACATTATCAAATCCATCCTTTCTTTCTGCTGATAGCTCTGAATCTCCGTCATATTTAGACATCCAGTCACTGGCTTCATCGTATTTCTCATTGGCAGCCAATACTTCTGCGTACCCCAAAATATCCTCTTGTGAAGGATCGGAGGTCGTCGCTAATGCATAATACTTCTCGGCTTCTTCGTATTGATTCAATTCCTTGGTCACGTAGGCCAACTTACTGAAGTACTGCAAAGAATCTTCTGGGTTCTTTTGAGCCCCTTTCGCGTAAGCTTTCAATGCTTTTACATACGCACCTTTCTCGAGCAAATAATCCCCTTTTTTCAGATAGTTTATGGTCCCATCCATATAGGGCAAGTCCTGAGCCATCATTCCAAATGACATCATAATCAGGGATAAGTAAGTTAGTAATTGCTTATGCATGATAGTCGTCATTAAAAATATCTGGGAGTTACTACTTTGTCTTTGGATAGCTTGAACCGATAATTCAGCATGATCTCATGTGAAGTGGTGGTTACATCACTCAGTGTTTCATCAATGATGTAATCCAGCGCATAACCCAGTCGGAAATTTTGAGATACTTCAAACTCAATCAGAAAGTTCACAGATTCAGGAGGCCTGAAAGAAACGCCTAACCACAAGACATTATTGAACAACACGTTGACATTATAATCTAATGAGATTGGTGCACCATCTACTACTCTTGCCAGAATATTTGGCTTCAACTTTACATTATCACTCAAATTGATCATCACTCCTGAAGTCAGGAAGTAGTGTCTTCTTTGTGTGAAAACATCTGTCGCTCCGTTGGTAATGGTGTTATTAATCAAATTAGGTGCCGATAATCCCACATAGAAAATCGGATTATAATAAAATAACCCTGCTCCCACATTGGGCTTCATGGCACTGAAGTTTTCCTGAAAGGTAGGATCAGAATTGATCGTATAAACCGAACTAAAATCCGCATTGTAGGATTGTAGCCCTGCCTGAAGTCCCATACTCAGGATACCTCCGCCAACTGGCAAGCGGTAAGAATAACCGGCCATTACGCTGGTAAGGTCCGTTACGGCGATCGCATCTCGTGTGATCTGTAAGCCAAGGCCAATATTCTTCCTTGGCACAGGAGAATGAATGGCAATGGTCTGGGTATTTGGAGCGCCTTCCAGACCTACCCATTGCCAACGCCCTAATGCGGTTACACTAAGTGCGTCATGACTTCCTATATAGCCAGGATTGATGGCCATGCCATTAAACATGTACTGCGTGAACGTCGCTTGTTGCTGCGCCACCAATCCAGCGATGGCGAACAAACTAAAAACTGTGATTGCTAATATTCTTTTCATCTTCACTAGGATTGGCGATTATCTTTTAAGAATTACAAAACCTGATTTTGTATCTGTATTCGTTCCCGGGAACTCAATGACGTAGAAGTAGGTACCATCCGGCAGTCCTGCACTACCAAAGATGTTGTCCACGTTTGCTTGACTATCCCAGGCATTATTATCATTATCATAATTAGTAGTTTCCCAAACTTTAGTACCATATCGGTTAAAGATGGTCACCACATTATTCGGAAGGTCTTCGATTCCAGGTATGGTCCAGGTATCGTCAATGTTGTCACCGTTCGGGCTGTAACCCTGTGCAATACCATTGCTCTCTTCCTCCGTATTCTTATTTACATCATCCGCAGCAGTATTTCCGACGTTATTATACTGATCTGTCAATTCTACGGTCAAAGTCAACAAGCCATCTCCTAAACCAGAAACATCGATATCGTCCAGGCTGTTTCCATCTCCATTGGCATCGATCGCACCAGAACCAGAAACCGCCGTACCGCCACCCGAAGATTCAATCGAATACATGAATGTCGAACTCGCTTCTCCATCCGAAATTTCAAATTGGAAATTATCTTCATTCAGATCATTGATTGCTGGGTTCAGGATAGTTACGGAGAATCCAGATGGTCCTGTTAGATCAACCTCCCAGGAAACAGCGCCTTCTGTATTACCATTTCCGGCTGCGTCACTTGCTGAACCTACAGGAACTGTAATGGTTGCGATGCCTTCACTAAGTCCGGCAACGTCTATCATATAGGCGTTCATTGATCCTGAAAGATTCGAAATCGTCCCACTACTGGTCTGGATGTCCTCTAGTTCAAGTCCGGTAACGACTTCACTAAATTCAATCACGATACTAGCAGAAGTTTCACTAGTGATGGAAGCAGCACTGGTTGTTAGTGTAGCTATTGGAGCCGTAACATCGTAGAAATAAGAGAGGGTGTTTGAGGCCTCATTTGGATTACCAACGGCATCGATCGCCTTATCGGCTTCAATGTTAACAGTGACTCGACCTTCTGCATCTGGAGTAAGGTCAAAGGTAAAGACCGTCTGCGCATCATTCGCTACCAGGTTAGAAGCCGTCGCATTGGTTAAGGTAAGATCCTCCAAAGCAAAGTTCTGAACAAATTCACTGAAGGTCGCTGTGAATGATATCGGAGATACATTTGTCACTTCCCCAACTTCGCTACTTAACGTAACTGTTGGTGCAATGCCATCTCCCACTTCTATCGTTACGGTCTCCTCTGCACTGGTGTTGGTGCCGTCGGTTACAGTTAGTGTCAACGTGTAGCTTGGTGTGGCCACTAAATCTATCACCGCTGGATTATTCACCGTAAGTACACCCGTTGTTGCATTGATGGCATAACCGTCATTGGCATTGCCACTAACAATGGCCCAGCCAGAGAACGTGGTACCATCATCTGCGTCTGTTGCCACCACAGTACCTATTTCCATGCCCGCTGTTAATACACCCTCAATCGGGAACGTTTGTCCAGCGGTTATTACCGGCGCATTGTCATCATTAGTGATGGTCACTGTTGCTTCATCGGTGATAGTCACTGATAAGCTCGTTGCTGCAACATTACTCATTGAAACCGTGACTGTTTCATCACTTTCTACCGTCTCATCAGAAGTTGGCGTCACCGTGAAAGTTTGCGTCTCGCCAGCCGTTCCAGCGAATGTCAAGGTCTGACTTTCAACCGAAGTATAATCAGCCAAAGTAGCCGTACCATCCGCTGTACTTACATCGACCGTAAAGCCTCCGTCTACAGCATTATCAAGCGTCGCTGTAACCGTTATGGCTCCACCATCCTCAGCACCAGAAACATCTGCGATGGTCACTGCTGCTACATCATCATTGGTGATGGTGACCATTGCACCATCGGTTATGGTCACGGATAAGCTCGTTGCCGCAACATTGCTCATGGAAACGGTTAAATTCTCATCGCTTTCAACAATCTGATCTGCAGTTGGTGTCACGGTGAAAGTCTGGGTTTCACCTGCCGTTCCGGTAAACGTCAAAGTCTGACCGGTAACCGAAGTATAGTCTGCTGCATTAGCAGTAGCATCAGCAGTAGCAACATCTACCGTAAAGCCTCCATCAACGGCATTATCCAAAGTAGCTGTAACCGTGATGGCTCCTCCGTCTTCCGCACCAGACGCATCCGCGATGGTCACGGCTGCGGCATCATCATTGGTAATAGTAACTGTTGCATTATCGGTAATGGTAACAGACAAGTTCGTTGCTGCCAGATTGCTCATTGAAACCGTTAAAGTCTCGCTACTTTCTACTATTGCATCATCAGTTGGTGTCACAGTGAAAGTTTGCGTCTCACCTGCTGTTCCACTGAACGTCAAAGTCTCACCCGCGATCGATGTATAATCCGATGGAGTAGCGGTTCCATCTGCTGTGGCCACATCGACTGTAAAGCCTCCATCAACTGCGTTATCCAAAGTCGCCGTTACTGTAATCGCTCCTCCATCCTCAGCACCAGACACATCGGCGATGGTTACTGCTGCTGCGTCATCATTGTTGATCGTGACTGTAGCATCATCCGTTATTGTTACAGCTAAGCTAGTCGCTGCAAGGTTACTCATAGATACGGTCACCGTTTCATCACTTTCTACTGTATTATCTGCAGTTGGCGTCACCGTGAAAGTTTGCGTCTCACCAGCCGTTCCGCTGAACGTCAATGTCTCACCTGCTACTGAAGTGTAATCTGTAGAGGTAGCTGAGCCATCCGCCGTACTCACATCTACAGTAAAGCCACCATCAACTGGATTATCTAAAGTGGCTGTGACCGTAATCGCTCCACCATCTTCATCTCCGGACACATCGACAATGGTCACTTCTGCCGCATCATCATTATTAATGGTGATGGTTCCTGTGTCCGTCGTGGTAATGGTAGATGTTGCAACCGTAGTTGCTGTGATGTTACTCATACTGACTGTTAAGGTCTCGTCGGCTTCTACTTTGGCATCTGTCGCCGCTGCGATGGTCACCGTTTGTGTCTCACCAGATGATCCGGTGAAAGTTACTGTTTCACCAGTGAGTGCTGTGTAATCACTATCACCGGTAGTCGCTGTACCATCTGCGGTGGAAACATCTACCGTCAGGCCACCATCAACCTGGTTATCCAAAGTTAGGGTAACGGTGATGTTACCATCATCTTCGTTGCCTGCTACATCTCCGATAGTAACTGCCGCATTATCATCATTAGAGATTGTTATCGTTCCTGTGTCCGTGATGGTCACACCGGAAGTTGCCACTGTAGGAGCTGCAACATTGCTCATACTCACCGTCAAGGTCTCATCTACTTCCACTTTAGTATCCGGTGTAGGTGCAACTTGTATGGTTTGAGTCTCCCCTGCAGTACCATTAAAACTGACTGTTCCAGATCCGGCGGTATAATCACTGTCTGATGTCATGGCCGTGCCATCCGCTGTTGCATAGTCCACTGTAAATCCTCCATCAACAGCGTTATCCAGGGTGAATGTTACCGTGATGTTCCCATCATCTTCATTACCAGAAACATCGCCAATGGTCACGGTTGCAGTATCATCGTTATCCAGGGTGATAGTACCTGTATCCGTGATCGTAATGGTAGATGATGCTACAGTGGGCACCATCAAATTAGCCATACTCGCCGTAATTGTTTCATTGGCTTCAATCTTGGTATCCGCAGTAGGAGTCAAAGTAAATGTCTGAGTCTCTCCTGAGGTACCCGTGAAGGTCAATGTCTCTGAAGTCACAGCCGTGTAATCACTAACTGCCGTACTTGCAGTACCATCGGCAGAAGAAACATCCACCGATAATCCTCCATCTACAGGATTGTCCAAGGTCAATGTCACGGTGATGGCTCCATCATCCTCATTGCCTGATACATCACCAATAGTTATTGCTGCTGCATCATCGTTGGTAATTGTATAAGTTGCAACATCCGTAATATCAATTTCGGCGGTTGTGAAACTAGAAAAACCAAGATTTCGCATGGCTATTGTAAAAGTCTCATCTGCTTCAACTTTGGTATCTCCTAAGCCTGAAAGATTAAGTGTTTGTGTCTCGCCAGCATTTCCACTAAATGTAAGGGTCGAGCCAGCTGTTGAGCTGTAATCACTATCAGCTACCGTAGCTGTACCATCTGTTGTAAATACATCGAACGCAAAGCCTCCATCTACTGCTACATCCAATGTCGCCGTGATGGTTTGTGTACCTGAATTTTCATCGGCAGTTACATCGGCTATTGTTACAACCGCTGCATCATCATTAGAGATTGTTATCGTTCCTGTGTCCGTGATGGTCACACCGGAAGTTGCCACTGTAGGAGCTGCAACATTGCTCATACTCACCGTCAAGGTCTCATCTACTTCCACTTTAGTATCCGATGTAGGTGCAACTTGTATGGTTTGAGTCTCCCCTGCAGTACCATTAAAACTGACTGTTCCAGATCCGGCGGTATAATCACTGTCTGATGTCATGGCCGTGCCATCCGCTGTTGCATAGTCCACTGTAAATCCTCCATCAACAGCGTTATCCAGGGTGAATGTTACCGTGATGTTCCCATCATCTTCATTACCAGAAACATCGCCAATGGTCACGGTTGCAGTATCATCGTTATCCAGGGTGATAGTACCTGTATCCGTGATCGTAATGGTAGATGATGCTACAGTGGGCACCATCAAATTAGCCATGCTCGCCGTAATTGTTTCATTGGCTTCAATCTTGGTATCCGCAGTAGGAGTCAAAGTAAATGTTTGAGTCTCTCCTGAGGTACCCGTGAAGGTCAATGTCTCTGAAGTCACAGCCGTGTAATCACTATCTGCCGTACTTGCAGTACCATCGGCAGAAGAAACATCCACCGATAATCCTCCATCTACAGGATTGTCCAAGGTCAATGTCACGGTGATGGCTCCATCATCCTCATTGCCTGATACATCACCAATAGTTATTGCTGCTGCATCATCGTTGGTAATTGTATAAGTTGCAACATCCGTAATATCAATTTCGGCGGCTGTGAAACTAGAAAAACCAAGATTTCGCATGGCTATTGTAAAAGTCTCATCTGCTTCAACTTTGGTATCTCCTAAGCCTGAAAGATTAAGTGTTTGTGTCTCGCCAGCATTTCCACTAAATGTAAGGGTCGAGCCAGCTGTTGAGCTGTAATCACTATCGGCTACCGTAGCTGTACCATCTGTTGTAAATACATCGAATGCAAAGCCTCCATCTACTGCTACATCCAATGTCGCCGTGATGGTTTGTGTACCTGAATTTTCATCGGCAGTTACATCCGCTATTGTTACAACCGCCGCATCATCATTATTGATCGTTACGGTCGCGTCATCAGTAATATCTACAGGAGCAGAGGTAGTGAGTCCACTTAATGACAAAGTGATCGTTTCAGCTACTTCGACCGTCGCATCATCTGTCACATTTACCATAAAGGTCTGCGTTTCTCCTGCCGTACCTGCGAATGTCAAGGTTTCATTGACTGCTGTATAATCTCCAGCTGACGTACTTGCAGTTCCATCCGCGCTGGTTACATCCACATCAAAGCCTCCCTGAACAGCATTATCGAGGGTAGCAGTTACGGTAACTGTTCCGTCTGCTTCATTAAGGGCAACGTCACCGATCGTTACGGCTGCATTATCATTATCATTGATCGTATAGGTGAAGGTCGTATTCGCACCTAAGGTCGCATTCACTGGATTGGACAAGGTAAGGATTACCGTCTCATTGGTCTCAAGAATCGCATCATCCACAATACCAGCAATCGTAACAAGTTCACTGACATCATCAGCGACGAAAGTAACCGTACCATCCGCCAGCGTATAATCCGTACCTGATCCCGTGGCTGTACCCGTAACGGCATAATCTACAGTGATTGTTTTTGAACTAGCCGTGGATACTTGAACGACTGCATCTGCAGAATTAACAGACTCTGCCCCATCATCAGCCGTACTTGCAAAAGCTACTGTTGGCGCGTCATCATCATCCGTGATGGTCGCTTCCCCTTGATTATCGGCGAATGATGCATTCGTTGGGTTGGTTCCATCCAGGAAGAAAGATTCTGCATCCTCATCTCTGGTATCACCATTCACCGCCACGGTGACATCCTGCGATGTTTCAGAAGGATTAAAAGTCAGTGTAGTAGTCGTTACAGCTGTGTAATCATTGTTGGCTGCAGTTGCAGTATTGTCCGAAGTGGCATAATCTATGGTGATCGTCTTTGGAGATGTCTTATCCAGAGAAACAGTAAACGTCGCATTTACGGTACCAGAATTCCCTTCAGTAACTGATGCATCTCCGATGGAAACCGTTGGAGCTGCTTCTGTCGTGAAGTTCAAGGTCACATCATCAGCAATACCCGCGAAAGCATTTCCACCAATATCCTCTATCGCCGTGCTAGCGATGCGAATGGCATAGTTTCTACCTTCTTCAAGGAAACCGCTGGGATTAGCAATTGTCAATACTGTGCCGGAAATGGAAGCATTAGCTCCTGGAGAACTTGCATCGATCGTTAGATCAGTGGTGGTGTTATCCAGATCATTCAAAAGAATAGTTCCTGAACCAAACTGTATGTTTTCATTGAACGTGATCGTCAGGTCAGACTCAATATCCACGTTGGTCGTTTCATCCGCTGGGGATGAGCTACTGATCGTAGGAGGTGCCTGATCCAAAGTGATCGTCTGACTGGTCTGAGTCGCGGCATTACCTGCCAGGTCACTTACATCAGCAGTTACAGTAATATTACCGTCATTGAGAGCACTGATATCTGCCACACTAGCAGTCCAGGCATTGCTGGTAACCGTCGCATTGACAGGTCCTGCAGAAGTTGTACCATCACTGAAAGAAACGGTTACTGACTGTCCGTCTTCAACACCAGTAGTTGTACCACTGATCTCTACATCAGAAGACTCAGCCGCTTCCACGATACCATCTCCTTCTATTGGCGTGCTAATCGAAATGGTAGGTGCCGTACTGTCTTCCGTAATGGTAGGAACATCTACTTCGCCAGAAGTATTTCCCGCCGCATCTTCAGCACGTACAATAAAGTTATTTTCATCATCCTCGGTCAGGTTTACACTCAAACTCCAGGTTCCACCTGAAACAGTAGTGCTCGTTAATGGAGTGAGGTTATCGATGAGTCCATCATTATCTGCATCCGCATAAACATTGACGGTCACACCATCTTCACTGTGAGTTCCGCTGATGGTCTGTGTTGCCGCATTGACTGAGATCGCAGAAGCTGGCGATGTAACCACCGGACTGGCTGGATCCGAACTGTCTTCCGTGATCGTAGGTACATCCACATCCCCGGAAAGGTTACCCGCAGCATCTGAAGCCTCAACCACAAAGTTATTGGCCTGATCTGCCGTTAAACTGACACTGATGCTCCATGCTCCGCTACTTACCGTGGCATTTCCTAATGAAGTAGCATTATCCGCTACACCATCGTTATTGGCATCGATATAGACGTTGATTGTGGCTCCATCCTCATTGGAGGTACCACTGATGGTCTGATTCGGTGCATTAACTGAAATGGCCGCTGAAGGGGTGCTTACCACAGCAGTAGGAATTGCATTATCCAATGTCACTGTTTGACTGGCCTGAGTCGCAGCGTTACCGGCAGCATCATCCACATCAGCTGTGATGGTGATCGTACCATCATTCAAACCACTGATGTCTGCATCTGCGGTGATCGTCCACGCATTACTAGTCACGGTAGCAGTACCTGTAATCGGCGTACTAGACCCATCGGTGAAAGAGATAGAAACGGTTTGTCCATCTTCCGCACCAGATGTTGAGCCCGAAATTGTTACGTGCCCATCTTCCACAGCATTCACCACTCCATCGCCTTCGATAGGGGTAGAGATAGCAATTGTTGGTGGAGTCTCATCATTCAAAGTGGCGGTGTTATTGGTCGTTTGATCCGCTACAGCTGCATTTGCAGACAAATCAAATACACTTGATGCGACTAAATCTACTTCCAGGGTCTCACTTCCATCAGGAGTACCCGTGACACTAAAGTTCACACGAACGGTAGTTTCTCCTCCGACAAGTGTTCCTCCAGTCGTCGGCGTTACTGATGTAACAGATGGGCTAGTCGCAGTTCCTCCGGTGAGAGACAAGTTAAAGTCACTCGGCTCTAATCCACCAAATCCAGCAGTCGTGTTGTAGATCATTTCTGAGAAGGTCACATCAATGTAACTGTTATCGCCAGCGAGTGATACCGAGCTAATGGTCGGTACAGACGTGTCTATCACAAAGTCTTTATTCGCTCCCAATGAATTCGCAGCACCAGGAGTAGCCAGCGTCAAAGTTGCCGCATTCCCTGATCCATCATTGATCGTACCGGAATTTAAAGCGAGGGCTGTAGTGGAAGTATAATCCAGGTCCGCACTTATATCTCCCGCCTGTACGGTGTAATTGAAGGTCAAGGTGCTAGTGCCATCTCCAGAACTATAATCAACGACCTGATCTGTCGTGCCCGTCTCTAAGGTGATCTGTGGTGTCCCTGTTACGTTCACCACCTCGCTAAAGGTCACCGTAATAGCAATCATGTTCCCTTCGATATACCTTCCGTTAGGGGTCGAGGAACTTACACTTGTGATGGTAGGACTAACCTTATCGAGGGTGACCGTCTGACTTGCCTGAGTAGCTGAATTTCCTGTAAGGTCATCTACATCCGCCGTAATCGTGATGGCCCCATCATTCAGACCGCTGATATCAGCATCAGTAGTGATGGTCCACGCATTGCTTGTAACCGTAGCAGTTCCAGTAACGGGTGAGCTTGATCCATCAGAAAAAGAGATCGATACTGACTGGCCATCTTCTGTACCGGTTGTTGAACCGGAAATGGTCACATCCCCATCTTCTGTTGCATTTACCGATCCATCGCCTTCAATGGGCGTAGAGATGGCAATGGTTGGCGCAACGATATCATAAACAATACCTGTAGTGTCTTTGAAGTTATTCAGTCCAACAAGGTCAGCAACTCTATTTGAGTTAATCTTGAAACTGACATCATCTTCGGTCACCGTAGGCGTAAGCGTCCCTGTAAAAGTGATGTTATCACTCGAAGTAGGACCAGTCGTGATCGTGGCTCCGACTAATGTAATATCACTGGAAGTAAAGGTAGCAGCGTCAATCTCTTCATCGAATGTAACCGTATAGGAAATCGGCGCCGAATTGGTCCTTCCTCCCGCCGGGAAACTGATCGTTGGCGTTGGATTCGTCTTATCCAGCAAGAGGGTTAGGCTGTTATCTGTCTGGGAATTCCCGGCCGCATCAGTGGCCGTAAAGGTCACCGCGATCGCCGTTCCTTCCTGAATGGTGCCACTATTCAATACACCTGTAGTTACTGTGTATGTACCATCAGCTTGATCTGCCATAGCCAACACCGATCCAAAACTGGTATCCAAAACAGAGGCATCCACGGTAACCGTGAGACCCGTCTCACCTAAGTCGGCAGTAAAGGTGATGGTTTGTCCAGGTCGATAATTGGCATCATCTCCGTCAGAGGTACTCGTGAAAACAGGATCTGTTTCATCATTCAATGCCGCCGTATTGTTGGACGTCTGATCTGCTACCGAAGCATTACCTGAGGCCGCGAAAATACTTGCGCCATCGGTAATGTCTACTTCCAGGGTTTCTCCGCCATCTGGAGTTCCGGTAATACTGAAATTAATTCGAATGACTGTTTCACCACCAGTTAAAGCACCATTTGAATTATTCGTGACACTGGTTATTGCAGGACTGGTGGCCGTTCCACCC
This sequence comes from Cytophagales bacterium, assembly GCA_033344775.1. Lineage (NCBI taxonomy): Bacteria > Pseudomonadati > Bacteroidota > Cytophagia > Cytophagales > Cytophagales bacterium. Next base: position 1,949,832 of record JAWPMT010000004.1, read on the forward strand.
GTAAGGCTTAAAGAAAAATCTGAGGCTTCTACAGCACCTGAACCTCCTCCTGTGTTAAATACGCCCTGACTGAACGTCACGTCAATGAAATCATTACTAGCATCCAGGGATACTGACGTGATCTCCGGAGCAGTCTGATCATTCAAAGAGGCTGTATTATTCGCCGTTTGATTCGCTGCGGCCGCATTGCCAGCTGCATCGAAAATACTTGTACCATCTGTAATGTCTACTTCCAGGGTTTCTCCACCATTAGGAGTACCCGTTACGGTGAAGTTCACGCGGATAGTGGTCTCACCACCTGACAAGGCTCCACCGGCATTGTTAGTTACAGTTGTTACGGTAGGGCTTGTTGCGGCACCACCTGTGATACTAAGCGCAAAATCCGAAGATTCGACCGCTCCAGACCCTCCATTGGTATTGAATAAACCTTCACTGAAGGTCACATCGATAAAGCCATTATTTCCATCTAATGAGACGGAGCTAATGGCCGGCACTGTCTGATCATTAAGTGTTGCCGTGTTATTGGAAGTCTGATTGGCAGCAAAAGCATTGCCAGCAAAATCAAAAATACTAGTACCATCAGCAATGTCTACTTCCAGGGTTTCTGAACCATTAGGCGTTCCTGTGACCGTGAAATTCACTCGAATCGCATTTTCACCACCGGACAAGGCTCCGCCTCCTGTGGTCGTTACCGTGGTTACCGTAGGACTGGTTGCGGACCCACCAGTTAAACTAAGATTAAAGTCTGATGTTGCTACTGCCCCGGAACCTCCGCTCGTATTGTAGACATTTTCGCTGAAGGAAACATCAATGAATCCATTGGAACCATCTAATGAAACCGAACTGATCGTTCCCACAACAATGTCATAGACAATACCGGTCGTATCTTTAAAGTTATTTAATCCAACAAGGTCCGAAACTCTATTCGAGTTGATCTTGAAACTGATGTCATCGTTGGTTACCGTTGGGGTAAGCGTTCCTGTAAAAGTGATGTTATCACTCGAAGTAGGACCAGTTGTAATTGTCCCTCCAACCAATGTAATGTCACTGGAAGTAAAGGTAGTACCGTTAATCTCCTCATCGAAAGTTACCGTATAGGAAATCGGAGCCGAATTGGTCGCACCTCCAGCAGGAAAACTGATGGTAGGTGTTGGATTGGTCTTATCCATGCGAAGCGTGAGGCTGTTATCTGTTTGGGAGTTTCCGGCGGCATCAGTGGCGGTAAAGGTTACCGCGATTGCCGTACCTTCCTGAATCGTACCACTATTAACAACACCTGTAGTAACGGTGTAAGTACCATCTGCTTGATCCGCCAACGCCAAAGCAGACCCAAAGTTGGTATCCAAAACAGAGGCATCTACAGTGACCGTCAAGCCCGTTTCACCCAAGTCTGCCGTAAAGGTGATGGTTTGTCCAGGTCGATAAGTAGCATCGTCTCCGTCAGAAGTGCTGACGAATGAAGGAGCTACCTGATCATTCAGTGTCGCCGTGTTATTAGCCGTCTGGTTAGCTGCGGCGCCATTTCCTGCTGCATCAAAAATACTTGTGCCATCGGTGATGTCCACTTCCAAGGTTTCGCTGCCATTAGGAGTTCCTGTAACCGAGAAATTGACCCTTATCGTCGTTTCTCCACCAGCCAAGGCTCCACCAGCATTGTTCGTTACAGTTGTTACTGTAGGGCTGGTTGCCGCTCCGCCCGTAAGGCTTAAAGAGAAATCTGATGTTTCTAGCGCACCTGAACCACCGTTAGTATTGAATACACCCTCTGAGAATGTCACATCGATGTGCCCATTATCAGCAGCGAGAGAAACTCCCGTTATAGTAGGAGCAGTAACATCCACCGTAGTGAAATTCAGATCTGAATTGTTGTTCAATCCGTTGAAGGGATTTCCTGCCAGATCAAGAAAGGGTGTTCCCGAAACAATAAATACGTAATAACCTGTCTCTGCCGCTAAAGATGTACCTGGATTAATGGTCAAAGTAGCTCCTGAAATGGAGGCCACATTCGTTGTTCCTGTAGGATTTGTCGCATCTATTGAAAAGAGTGGAGAATTATCGCTTAATTGCCGTAGCTGGAAAGCTCCGGTACCGAACTGAATGTTCTCATTGAAGGTGATCGTAATGTCATCGGCCACAGCAACACCGGTTGCATTATCTGTGGGTGTACTAGAACTTATGGTAGGTGCTGTCCCATCATAATTAATTGTAAACTGTGTAGCCGCGGAGTTAGGATTTAATGCCAGATCCGTTGCGATGGCTGCAGCAACATTGTTGGTTACTACTGACCCGACATCTACCGTGATCGCACCATCCATGCTCGGTGTAATATTAACGGTAAACGTGGTACTATCGCCTGAGGCAAAATCACCCGTAGTTCCATTGCCTACTGTAATTTCATTTTCCTTGAACCGTTCTACCTCTTCGCTAAACGTGATCGTTACAGGAATGGGATTATCATTGGTAGGACCAGGGCTTGAGCTACTTGAAAGTGTCACGGTTGGTCCGGTATTATCTAAGATTACCGCTAACCCGCCGGAAGCAGCACCTGTATTACCTATGGCATCGGTGGCCTGGGCAGTGAAGGTATGTACACCGGTTGGAAGATCCGAAGAAGGTGTGAATGTCCAGTTTCCACTTCCGTCCACAATAGCATTTCCAAGCCCTCCCACTGCGGATGATGTGATTGCCACGACTGCTCCTACTTCCGTAGTTCCTTCTAATGTAGGCGTTAAATCGAAGGTCCGGTTATCACTGGTTGCCCCAGAGGTATCATCTTCACTTCCGGAATCAGAAGTTGTGGCCAAATCCGGTACAGAGGTCGTTGCTCCTGTTTGGTCAATCGTGTAGGTCTCTTCGCTGTTAATAGTTAAAGCGAAGGCGTTCGTCGCAGCATCCTGTATGTCCTGCCCCCCGGCAAAACCAAGGTCTAATAGTCCATCTGTATTTATTGACCCTACGGTCACATCAAATACAGTACTTCCTGTTACCGCACTAGCTCCGGTTATGGTAGCTGTACCGCCTGCTCCTGCACCGGAAATGGTGAAATCGGATCCATCAGTGCTTACATTACTTACATCCTCATCGAAAGTAACTCTGAAGGTAGCACTCGTCGCATTGGTCGTCGCATCGGTAGGTGATTGACGTACGATGGAAGTGACTTCTGGTGGGGTGGTGTCGCCGCCGCCACTGATAACCAAATCAGTAAGTACGAAATAAGTCGCAGACTTACCTCCCATTCCATCACTCACATAGATGTCCAGATAGGTAATGCCCGAATTATTCGTAGAAAGCGGAACTGTATTGGCGTAGTTCTGGGTCACCGACGAGGTGGCTATTACTCCGAGGCTGCTCTTTACGGTAAAAGTTCTGGTCGTGGAGTAGTTACCTATAGAAAGGCTAGTGGCTGTGAAAGCCGCATTATCATCAAACCTCAAGCGGATATTCGTTTCATTGGTGCTCGAGTTCACTATCGTTGTGCTTGAAATTCGAGCAGCCATTGGCCCTACCAAAGTGTACGCATAAGTACTGGCCGTGGTACCATCAACTACCAATGTGTAGTTTGATTCCGGGGCTGACGCACCACCCAGAAATTCCGCATCAGTGGAAGCAGCACCATTAAGCGCACCCGCAACTGAAACCTGACTAAAATCAATCGTACCGGTAAACTGCAGCGTTCCGGTAAAGTCTTTTAAGGCAATGGATTCAGGAAGCGGAGTTGCTTCAATGTCTCCTGTCTGGATCTCCAGATCCCAATTGGCCTTGTCTGCATCATTTCCCGTCAGGTCATTGGAAGCGGCAATGTCAAAATCATAATCGCCCTTCACCACTTCCAGGAATCGTTGACCTTCAGCACCTTTGGCAAGCTCGCAGCCGTAGAACAATAAGTCACCACCAGGCTTGATGGCGCCATTCAAAGCCACCAACGCACTTACATTTTCTTCAAAGGTCTTGGCGTCAATGATATCATTCCCTAATTGTAACTTACCTGAAGTGGCATGAGAGATCACATGGACCGCTTCCAGATTACGATACTTTGTCAAGGTAGCCAGCAGCTGCACAATACCACTTTGCCCGGACTCGATTTCAATGATATCTACACCTTGACGATCCTGTGACAGAAATACCGATTTGTTCTGGACAGCCCCATCCACGATCAGGAGTTCTTTGATTTTTTGTCCTTTTTCAAAATGGAAATTAAGCTCCTCTTCAACATCCATACCTCCAACAGCAGCAGCCGTCTTTGGTACATCAAGGAAATTGATACTGGAGATCGGATTCAATCCAGTCTCTACCAGGTATTGATTCTGGGAGGTGTATCCTCTTCGAGATCGGTAATAGGAACCTCCGGGTCCGCCCAGTGCCGACATAGAAGTCGTCGCTAGTGCCAGGTTTAACCAAGTGGCACCCATGGTTTTAACAAAATTATTCGGCATATAATAGTGGTTGCAATTGAATTAATTGAAAAGAAATAGAGCCCAGCAGCAGAGACCCTAAGCGCTTAAAAGAATCGTAGGTTAACAGCGTTAACATGGTGTATCAGCTTGGTTGTAATTAAATGTCCGTGTTAAATATAGTAAAGTGGCAGAACACTAAACAAGAAATATAGCTAGCCTAACACAAAATAACGACGAATGGGAACGCGTATTAACCTTGATGTAAATGAAAAAACCATCAAACTAACGCAACTTGTATACGACGAACAGATAAGCCAAGTAAGCCATACCGTTTTTTCTTAATAAAAGCAACGCCACGACCTTACTCTCCCTTTTGGAAATCTGCTTCTTCTTGTAGTTGCTTTCGGTAAAAACAGTCGATCCAACCCATGGGCTTCAAATGTCCTTTCCAATGGTCGATCATCTCATTCATTTCCGGTAGTTTCTTGATCGTGATATCATCCCAAATATCAATCCAGATCACATCGTATTTTTTTTCCGTCTGGTAAGTCCTGGCATCACCTTGTAGAACCTTTGTTTTCGGGAATCTCTCAGCGACAACTTCGATGACATCCGGATGCAATTCAACAATTTCAACAGAATTGATCCGAGTATAGTCCAGTTTGGGATTTACTGTCCCAAGCCCTAGGCCTAACATGAGAACATCACCCTGACATTTCTCAATCAGTTCCTCATAATCACCTCGTTCTTCTAAATGAGTATCGGACATGAGTAAATCCTCATCTTTCCAAAGCTCTCGCCTACCTAGCGAATCGTATCGAATGTATGCTTTTCCCATAAAAAAAATCTCCAACCCGATGGTGGGTTGGAGATATTGACAGGCTATAAATAACCTTAACTTTTTAACGCGATTAGTTTCTTGAAGGATAAACTCCCTGCGTACAGAAAATCCAGTTCAACACCTGATATGGAGTTCTATTCTCGTGGCTGTTAGAGTTTCCTGTGATCCCCACAGCAACAGCTCCTGACAATGCAGCAGTTTCATTCATGACTCCCATTCTGGTGCCATCTGTTGTGGTTGCATAGGTGTTATATGACACCATACCTGATCGTGTAGTGGCCGAGTAGTTTCCATTCGCACCTGGCTCAGTACCATTACCACTATTTACATATGGCGCAATGTTAAGCGTTGCAGAGGCTCCAGATAAAGAAGCGGTATGGTTGTGAGCTGGCATTTCAGGAATGTTCAGGGTAACAAATTCCAAACCACCTCGATATCCTATGATGTAAGGCTGCATACCAGGGGCAGCACCTTGTCCGATCAACGCTCGACCTCTAAGATCCGGCAGTGCAAATGTCGTTCTTCCATCACCACCATAAATGGTCCCGACTAGTGAGTAAATGGCCGTAAAAGAGGAGATCGCCAACAAAGCTCCGTGGCAATAAGCCCAATCTCTTGGTGCAAAGTTTGGCGCCCAGCCCATAACTGTACATAAAAAAGCAGTCATAAATGTCTTTAAATTTTGTTGTTAATAAAATTATGAATGACAGCCGGCGAAATCCAGACATCAAAAATCGAAATAGTATCAGATCATGATGGATGGTTTGTCTATGCCATGTTGTAATTCGATGTTAATTTAGGAAAATAATCGAAGGGACAAAACCTAAAAATGATTTTTGTGCAAGTTATACGCACATATAGTTGTTGTAATAGCCGGAAGATCCTCCTGTTTGAATCTCTTCAAATACTTTGTGGTCATAAGGAAGTGCCCTGCCCTGCTCTATCACCATTTTCCTGACGGTATTGTTTTCAATCTTGATTTTCTCAATGTTGATCACAGGTGTTGCATATTGGGATCCCAGATGGAAGGATTGTTGGCCCCTGGGCGTGTCTATGGTTTGTTCCGTCAACCACTGCTGTATCTTTCCCAATTCACGGCGTTGAAAGTATGGGAATAACTGCTCCAGGGCCTGACCAATCTCAAATCCAAGCAAAGCAAACATATTGGGCATGCGCCCTGTCCGATTCACAAAGGCCTGTTTGAATTGCTTGTTCAATTTATCTTCGGCATCCATGTCCCAAATAGAGCCTGCATATAAGGTCATGTCCAGATTTGATATCTGGTTCAATATATCGTGAGCAGCCATTGGAGCTGTCACCACCAGTGGAAAAAGTTTATGCAACCCTTCCCTGTGGTACACCCTTAAAAAATCTACTGCCTCATCCCCACAGAACATCGCATTAGCAAAACTTGGGGCTTCTTTTCTCAAGTTACCTAGATACTCCATCAGCATTTCCTCTGCACTGATATCCAGATCAGCGTATCTTCTCATGACCAGCATTTTCATCGGAGTAGGTTCCGCCACCTGAACACCCTCATGAAATGAGCCGTGAAAATGATACCCTGACTCGTAATTGGCCAGGACCATTATACCCCCATCACCCCATTTCTTTCGCGCCCAATACCCCATGGCATATTGTGACTGCCAGGACTGAAAGCTATTGTAAAAAATGTATGGCGATTGATCATTCATGAAAGGCACATATTCTCCCATATCACCGAACAAACAGATCTTCTGGAACTGATTAATGGTATGGGTAAAATTGGTCATAGTACGGTAATTCGTCATCCCCGTGATCAGGTCCACATTTTGAAAGGACAACATCTTTTCCAATACCGGCTCCATGGCCCCTGGATCTCCGAACCTGACGAATTCAGGTACTAGTTCAAAATATCGATGAAGTTTTTCCGGAATCCCTGACCAGATACCGTCCATGAAGTCTTGCGAATAGGTAGGATATATGGTTGAGTGATTTCCGAGAAAGCCTATTCTGATTATTCTATGCATGACTGTGAAGGTGTTGGCGCTAAAATAATAGAAAGAACCCTATCGCCTCCTATAAGATTTGAACTTGAGTCATTTATTATTTTGAAGACTAGATAGTCGCTGCTTCTTGCGCATATTTTTCGGAGAAATCTTGCTAAACTCCGTCATGGTTTTAACTTCATGCCTCATTTCATAAAACACACCAAACTGATAAATACAACCATGTACAAAAAAATAGGCATCATCACCTCTACTTATCTTCCCATGCCCCTTATGATCAGTTTGCATCAACAGGGACTTTTGGAACAGGTGATGTTACACCCTGATGCTGAATCTATGTTACGAGAACCATTGAGCCACATGATTGCTCCAATGGAGATCAACCGCATTGCGGACCCTACAAACCCACCAGTGAATGATTCCTGTGATCTGGTGATCGTCATGGGGTATCCTGTAAAGATTACAGGAACCTACACTGCAAAATTGGTGAATATTCACTTCGGACCTTTACCGGAAAATAAAGGTCCAGATCCTGTATTTTGGACTTTACAAAGCGGAAAACTGCTTGCCTACGTGGCCATACATGAGATCAACGCAGCCGATGATCTCGACTCAGGACTAATTCTCAAAGAACAATCCTTTGATATTGCTCCGGGAGAAAACTACGGATTATTATCCAGTCGCTTGTCGCACATGAGCATTCAACTGGTCCAGGAATTGATCGCTGGCGACACCAAGCCACGAGCACAAGAAGCTGATCGAGCACAATATCATCCAATGCCGTCGGGGCAGGATTTTATGATCGATTGGAATGAAATGACGTCCCTTCAAATCGAAAATCTGGTAAACGCTTGTAATCCGGTTCATGGTGGCGCCAAAACCGTATTGCAAGGAGGCACCTTAAGTATTTATGAAGTGATGCCAGCCAGTCTGGTGGTTGCAGATGCGGATGCTAAACAACCCGGCGAGGTAGTTCATAGCAGCCTGGAGCAAGGACTTGTCGTGAAATGCAAGGACAGTAATTACTTAAAGATCACCATTTTGTCTTTGAACGAAGGCATCTTTTCAGGCAATAAAATCGCCGCGCTTGGCACACCGGTCGGGACAATTTTAGGACAATAGTATAGTGAAATAAAAAAGAAGCTGTTCCTCCTGAAACAGCTTCTTTTCTATCTCGACTGATCAAATCAATCAGGCAAATTCTTCTATTTTCATAAGTCCTGCATCAAGGTTATTTGCATTGGATTCAGGTACTTCATTCCAGTTTTCTCCATCATTGTCTGTCCAGCATACTACTGATCCTCCTTCCTTACCATCTCCTCCATATGAAGTAACCATCCAAAGTCGACCATCAGGCCCAATGCTTATGACCCTTGCCCCATAATTCTCGCAAGGAATGTTCGTTTTGGCACCTTTCTGCGTATAGTAGGCTAATTCCGAATAAGCATTGATGATATACGCTTTCCCTTCAGGACCTCCTGTAACCTGAAGTGCATCCCTTAGGTCCGGAATCACTTTCCATTTACCTTTTTCAGGATCCATCCACTTTACTACTGATCCAATTTTCGGATCACTACACACTACCCACACGAGGCCATCCGGTGCCGCACTGATCTGTTTTACGTTTTCTACCCCGTCGACCAGGGTTGCTTCTACTTCCGCGCCGCTTTCTTTAGATAGTTGGGCTTTAGCCAATTTACCGGAATTCAACACCATGTAAAGGGTATCATCAGGAGCAGCATCTATTTTCACCACTTCCGTTATTTCAGGATTTAATTGCCCCGCCGGTGTATGTTTTACTTTGTCCAGATTAATTACCGTGCTTGACCACTGTAATGGAAAAACCTCAGGAGCGTGATGCACCACGGTAAAGGCGCCATCGACGGTAAGCACCATCACTGTCTCTGCTTTAGAAACCGTAAGGTCCAAAATTCTCCAATCTGCGGTGTAGGAAGGTGACTGCTGATCGTGGCGTAAAACCGCCAAATTACCATCACCGTCTACTGTCCATGCTACTTGCTGTGTTGTCATCTGATTATATATAAGTTATAAGGTTAGAAACTATTTGTCTGTGGAAATATAATTTTAGGAAGAATTTAGTTCCTAAGCAAGCATTTTCTATTTTAGGCCCTTACAATTAGACAAAAAATATAATCTCTTCACAACCATGAGCATAGCCGAACAAATCAAATCAGCTACCGAGAAAATTCTTTTCACAGAAGAAGTAGGTACCTGGGGGGAAGGAACCAATGAACTCTATGAAATTTTGAGTGTCAAAGCAGGTGTTTATGCTGAAGATTTGACTCATGAAAGCTACGGTGATGCAAAAAACGGGAAATTTGTAAGCCAGATCACCGCTGCCCATTGCCTCAAAGACATTGCGCGCTCTGCTCGTTTCATTAGAGGTCTTTACCAGGCAATTACAGATCAACTGAAGACCAAGGATTCAGTACACGTACTCTACGCAGGATGCGGCCCTTATGCTACACTTTTCACACCGCTGACTTATTTCTTTGATTCAAATCAGGTCAAAGCCACCATGTTGGAAATTGGTCAGGTACCAATGGCCAATGCCCAAAAAGTGTATGATCAACTCGAACTAACGGATTATGTAAAGGCCTGGGTCAATGCCGATGGCACCGATCCTCAGATTCAGTTTGATGAAAAATTTGACATCATTATCTCTGAGACCATGCAAGTCGCTCTCAAAAAAGAATGCCAGGTTCCTCTCACCAGAAACCTTGTACGATTTCTGAAAGAAGACGGCACCTTTGTTCCTCAAAATATCAAGGTGGAGGCCACATTGGAACACCCCAAAGTTGCCGGACAGCCAGATGAATTAGTTATTGGAAGCATTTACGAATTGGACTATAAAAATGTGCCCGAGAAGAATCACGAAACAGAACTGACTATTCCTTCGAATGATTACCAAATGCTGATGATGAAAACTTCCATTCAAACCTATGAGGATGAATGGCTCAAAGTCAATGAATCCGGACTTACCACGAAGTTGATACTAGATAATTTAGTCGTTCCTCGAAAAAAAGCGAAACTCACCTATCAGGAAGACAAACCGAAAGGGGAAGATATCGGATTCGAAATAGAATACGTGGATTAAACTACCACGAGATCAGGATCAATTTCCTTTTGCCAGGCCGTCACACCACCTTGCAGGTTCAATAAATTGCTGTAGCCGTATTTATCCTTCAACAAGTCGACGGCCTTTTGACTTCTCCCCCCACTCTTACAATGGATCACCACATCACCATTTCGGGGAATTTGCTCAAGGTGTTTTTCTAGCTGAGAAAGTGGAATATGTATTCCTCCAATGTTTCCTGCATCAAACTCGTATGTTTCGCGCACATCAATAAGAGTGTAGCTCGCCTCAGCTTTGCCTTGTAGCTCTGTCACAGTGATCTGGCCAAGGTCATCTAATCCTTTCAATCCACAGAAAGCATCATAGTCAATTAACTCAGTGATCGAAGGCGCTATTCCTGTCAGCGGATTGGCATCATCTTTTTGTACTTTGAGCACTCGCGTGGTAAAATGAAGCGCATCAAAAAGAAAAAGTCTACCCACCAAAGGATCACCCATTCCTGTGATCACTTTTAGGACTTCAGATGCTTGCAGACTTCCAACAATTCCTGGTAATACTCCCAACACACCACCTTCGGCACAGCTTGGCACCATTCCCGGAGGTGGAGGTGAAGGAAATAAGTCTCGGTAGTTTGGCCCTGATGTACCATCCTCAAACTGATAGTTAAATACACTCACCTGTCCCTCAAACTGGAAGATAGAGGCGTAAACATTCACTTTCCCGGAAAGAATACAGGCATCATTCACCAAATATCTAGTCTGGAAATTGTCCGTACCATCGGCCACCACGTCAAAATCTTTGATAATCTCAAGGGCATTGGAACTATCCAGTTTGGTTTCGAAAGGAATGAACGTGGTATTCGGGTTTTGCAGGCTCAACCGCTCAATGGTTACCGCTACCTTAGATCGACCGATATCTTCAGTAGTAAAAAGAACCTGGCGTTGCAAATTGGAGGCGTCAACTTCATCAAAATCTACCACACCGATGGTTCCTACACCTGCAGCAGTGAGGTACTGTAACATTGGAGCACCTAATCCTCCAGTACCAACAACCAGTACTTTAGCCTTCTTCAGCATTTGCTGAGCGGCTAAGCCAAAATTGGGAAGGTTCAGGTGTCTGCTGTATCGCTGTAGTTCTTCTAATGAAAGCTCCATTCAAGTGATCAATTTCCGTTTGGAAAGGTAACATCAATTCCCCTCAAGAAGTGCGATCGCGCGCTCCAAAATCCGATCAATTCCGGAGTTGGCAAATGTGGTAGGGTTAAATATCTCTTCATCCGGTGCTATTCCTACCTCTTCGATGTAATTGAAATTAGCATCTACCATTTGCCACGAAGACAAGCGAAACGTCCAGCCGTTGGGCAATTCCCGGAAAATTGGATTCCCCGAACCACCTCCGGTAACTCCGCCCATTGTCGTAACGTCCGGTCTTACTTTCATGGATAAAATAAAACTCTCTGTAGAACTAAAGCACTTTCTATTGGTCAGGATCACGACGGGTTTGGTATAAGTCGTTCCCTCCGGTTCAATCGTGCCTTTTCGCCATTCGCTAAAATCCGTATGGGCTGCTCCGTTACGGTACCGAACCCAGCGGAATGTCCGTTCCTGATCCATAAATCTTGTGGCGATGCGATCCGCATTAGTATCACTACCCCCTCCATTATCCCGAACATCGATGACAATGCCATCTTTTTCTGAAAATGCAGCAATGGCATCATCAATTCGCTCATAATGATTTCTTGGAGCCCCGAATGAAAAAATCCTAATATAGCCCAGATTGGTATCACTGATATCGCCATACTGAATCGTACTATTGGGGCTTTCGACGGATTCCAAATAATTAGCTGCTCCAATGGGTTCATTTGGAGGAAACCCAGTGATAAAATCATGTGAAATCCGTCGATCGGAGCGATATAGATCCACATGCCCATCCCTAAAAGCCAAAGTCAATTCGACCAATAACGTGAAAAGCTCATCTTCCGTAGTAAAACCCCTTACTCGCTGAATATTGGTATCATAGGCAGCCTGCCAATCCAGTTCTTTGATGTCGAAAAAGGAGTAATGCCGATCGAATTCACTCCAAAAAATCTCAAAATTTTGCTCCAAGGAATTCTCCGGATCATCCTCAATGAACAAGGAGTTACATGCAGTAAGCAGCACAATCAGGCTTAGCATAAAGTAGTTCCGTGTTTTCAATATGTAAATTTTAATCCAGTTTCGAATAAATGTCCTTCATATCCGACTCGGGAAGCCCGATCAATGACTGTAATTTGATATTGATAAGCCACCATCCATTCTGCGGCTTTCAGCGTTTTCCCGAACAAAGACAAGCGTAATTGATAATCAGCAAATCGATCAGGGAACATCCATTCACGCGTCGTGGATCCAATGAATTCCCGATTGATCATGTAAGTAGCCACTGGTCCCCGAACAGCAAATAGCAGGTATTTCTCATTAGTCAATTCTTTTCGCATCAGGCTACTAAGGCCTATTGTTCCAAAAACTTCGCCAGTATTTATTTCCACGCCATTGGTTTCAAAATTGTACGTACGTGCAAATCCCTGTGCCTTGGCATAAGGACCAATGTACCACACCAGGTCCCAGGGCAATTTCATGTTCATTTGGTACCTCCAATGAAAGTCTAGTGCAATAGACACCCCATCGAGCACATTGTTATTGAAATCATTTTCAATATTGGGTGTTACCAGAAAAAAATTAAAGGCCCTGGATTGCCGTTTCTTATACACATCATGTTGTATATGGAGTGAAAGCGCATTCCCATTATAATTGAGATTAGAACCTATCTCATCATTGACGAGGAATGTTTGCAGACCAAACCCCAGCGTAATCCCTCTTTTCTTTTCTGGCGGGTCCGATTGGGCCGATACTTCGCCACTAAAGAAAACAATCAGAGCAAGTAATAAATGTTTCAGATTCAAACAGGCGTTGATTTTGGTGATCAATACTTTGTACCTAAACGAAAATTTGCTTTGAGTTATTCTCTTTATTTTCGTTCAAAATTGGTACGTAATCTATGGACAAGAAGTTTTCACACCTCACTGGAACAGGTGACCCTACCATGGTGGATGTTTCTGAAAAAGCAGTAACTGAACGGGTAGCTGTTGCGCGTTCGATCGTGGTATTGGATCAGGAGATCATTGATCAACTGGAAAACGAAGAAATCCATACCAAGAAAGGCCCAGTGTTCCAAACCGCTATTCTGGCAGGTATTATGGCATGTAAAAAGACCAGTGACCTGATCCCACTTTGTCATCCATTGGGGTTGAGCAAAGCATCAATTGATATTTCAATTAATGAAAATCAAGAAATAATGATCCTTTGTACCGCAAAAGTTGTTTCAAAGACGGGAGTAGAAATGGAAGCACTTACTGGCGCTTCTGTCGCTGCCCTGACGATCTATGATATGTGTAAAGGCTTTTCGCACAACATCGTGATCAAAGAAACCCGATTGATCAAAAAGACAGGAGGAAAAAGTGACTTCCAACACACATAAAAAACACGCTTTCGTGCAGAAACCCACCGGAGGCAAGTTTCACCGTAATGAAGTAGCCATTCTCGGCGCACCTTGTGGCATCATTCACCAACTGGTGGAAGATATTCAACCGTCCTTGGCTCACTTAAAGATGGGCTATGTAGACGCAGACCATCAGGCCAGTGAATTTGAAGGAGAATTTAGAAAGGTTTATACGGATAAGATCAGTCATCACCAATTATCCTTTCATGCAGAAGATTTGACTTATCAGTTCCGGCAAGTATTCAATGATACGGATGGCGTCATTGTGAATGGCAACCACTTTAAGGCGGAAGCCCAAATCGTGATTGTCAATGAAAAGAAACGCGATTCGCTACAGCGCAAACTCGATCGACTCACAGATGTCAAGGCCATTCTATTGGACGAAGGCATCGATCAGCCTTTCGATTTCTTAATGGAACATTTGGGTGAAAAGCAAGTGCCGGTCTTCCGACTGGATGACCTGAAAAGTATTGCCGTATTAATCGAAAACCTCCTCAACGAAGTGCCTCCTGTCAATGGCCTGGTTCTGGCCGGAGGAAAAAGCACCCGTATGGGACATGACAAGGGTGCCATCACTTATTATGATAAGCCCCAGCGCGAATACATGGCGGACCTCCTGTCGAAAAACTGCCAGGAAACTTATTTATCCGTCCTATCCGAAATAGATTCAGTCATTCCGCAAATCCCTGATTCTTTCTTGGATCTTGGACCTTTCGGAGGAATTTTATCCGCGTTCCGAAAAAATCCCAATAGCGCCTGGCTGGCAGTGGCTTGTGATGTTCCTTTCGTCGATGACCATACAATTAACTTATTGATCTCACAACGTGACCCGTCTAAATTGGCCACGTGCTTTCACAATCCGGAAACCAATTTTCCAGAACCTTTGATCACTTTATGGGAACCAAGGGCATATCCGGTATTACTTCATTTTCTGACCTTGGGATATAGCTGTCCAAGAAAAGTGCTCATCAATAGTGAAGTAAAAGAAATTGAAGTACCAAATGAACAGGTGCTCCTCAATGTAAATACTCCGGAAGAAAAAGAGCACGCCGAGCAAATGATCCATGGCTAAGGTCTCAGCTATTGTGCTGGCAGCAGGCCTGTCACGTCGCATGGGTATGGAAAACAAAATGGGTTTGATGTATCAAGGGAAACCCATTGTTCATCATGTCATTGATCAACTAACGAAAAGTACAGTTTTTGAGACCATCATTGTCACGAGCGAAGTATCTCAAGACCTCTTCCCTAACCATGATATCATTCTGAATGAGCATTATCAAACAGGAATGACTTCATCGATTCAAGCGGGAGTACGGGCGGCATCAGCACATACAGAGGGCTACATGATTTGTTTGGGAGATCAGCCTTTGATACAGACTGAAGATTACGATCACATCGTAAATGCGTTCAGTGAAAATTTCAGGGATAACCCTAGTAGCATCATTGCACCAACATACGGAGGAAAAAAGGGGAACCCTGTTGTGTTCCCCTTTACATTCAAAGAAGTGATATTAAATCACGAAGAGCCTGAAGGTTGCAAAAGCATCATTCAGTCAAACAAACAACATGTCCATGCCATAGAAATGTCCACTAACCACGTCCTTCAGGACATAGACACACCGACCGATTACAAACAGATCAGCAGCTCATAACCGGGTCAATTATCCAATTCTTTCATTAAATCAAAAAACGCTGGGAAGGATGCCTGCATACCGATTTCATCCGGTTCTTCCAATTGCAAATAAGGTATATTGAGGGGGTGCTCTAAATCCAATCGTCCAAGAAGGATAATACCATCAAGTCCATTACGAACCAGTTCTGACACCTGCTCTATGGAGGCCAAGACTGGCCAGTGATCATTGGCCAAAATAATGTTCACAATTGACATCAATTGTACCTGAGGATAGTCATTCCTAAAAGCCACACCTACTCGTTTAGTTTTCCTGTTCTTTAAACTCAGGGCCACTTCATTAGGCGAATAGTTAAATTGATTCGCGATCTCCAGGATTTTTTTCCTGGTCTCTTCGTTGACCAGTGGGTTGTTGTTTAATGCCCTTGATACCGTAGAGACTGAAACATCCAGTTTTCTTGAGATAAACCGCTGGGTCACTTTCCCGTGAAGCGGCTGAAGGGTTGTACCTATGCTCATGACTTCTTTGATTTTGACTTATCCAAAGAAGACCTAGACGCCTCATAGTCAGCGGGTATTTTTCCGTAATAAAGGAGGGAATTTTCTGTATTCAATAGACAATAAAGCCTGGAAGTAGCCTAATATTGACCTTATAAGACAGAATACTTCCAAAGAGAAAGCTTTGCGCATTCCGATCCGTTACTTACTGTTCTTCCTCTTGTGCGGCTGTTTGTACGTGTCACAAGCCCAGTCAAATTTTCGTTTTGCCCATCTTGGCACGAAAGAGGGTCTTTTAAGTGACGATGCCTATTGCATGTTGGAGGACTCCATGGGTTTTATTTGGATAGGCACTGAAACCGGCCTCCAAAGGTTTGATGGTGACGAGTTGGTCGATTTCCCCATTGTTGTTGAAGGCTTGACGGATCTATTTGTAAGAGATTTGATCCTTCAGGGAGAAGATACGCTTTGGGTCGCTATTCGAGGAGGTGGTGTAAGGGCCATCGTGAATGGGAAAGTCACGAATGCGATCACTGTTGAGAACGGCTTATCCAGCAATCTCGCTGAATGCCTGATGGTAGATCACGAAGGTACACTTTGGGTAGGTACCATCGACGCAGGAATCAATGCCATCGCTAATGGAGAGGTAATTCACTCCCATAGACTATCCGCTTTCGCGTCAGAGATGACAAATCATGAAACCTACGCCTTGATGGAAGACCGAAAAGGAAATATCTGGGAAGGAACCACACAGGGCATTCATCTTTATTTTCAGGATGGAAAACAAACGTCATTTAGGCACCAAGACGATGATCCAGGGTCACTTAGTCATGATTATGCCCACGAAATATATGAAGATCAAACCGGGAACATTTGGATTGGAACAGTAGATGGTGGCCTCAATTTGTACAATGAGCAGGATTCATCTTTCAACTCCTACCAGTACGATGCTCAAACTGGGAATCAAATCAGTCACAATGTAATCCTTGCGATCGAGCAAGATCACGACAGTGACGGGCTTTGGATTGGGACCTGGGGTGGCGGACTCAATTTTTTCGATGGGGTAAATTTTGTGTCGGGCTTTGATGAGGGCGCTTCTTCTACGCTTAGATCTGACCGAATCGAAGACGTCCTTGTAGATTCACGTGGAGACCTCTGGATCGCCACCTATCAAGGAGGCATCAATAAGTACTACCAGCAAACTTTTATCACCTACAACAATCAGGAAAACCTGAATTTAGGGATGCTGCAAAACCGGGTAACGGACATGAGCCTTTCTCTCGACGGGAGCATCTGGCTAAGTACCAATGATGGGGTCAACAAATATCACAATGGTTCATTCGAGACATTTTCAGAAGCCTCAGGGCACTTGAAATTCAACGACATCAATCAAATTTATGAGGACCGGGAAGGTGGTCTATGGATGGGAATGATCGGTACTGGCCGCGGACTTCAATATTTGAAAAATGGAGAATTAAAACACTATGCTCACATCGAAAACGACCCCAACAGCATTAGCAGCGACTTCATCGAAAGCATCTTTCAGGATAGGCAAGATCGCATCTGGATAGGCACGAGAGATGGCTTAAATCTATTTCAAGAGGGCACATTCATCAGGTTCAAATACTCATCTGATCAAAATTCGATTCCCAGTAATCAAATCAGAGATATTTCGGGAGGCAAGGATGGAGGACTATGGATTGCTACCTATGGAGGTGGATTATCCTATTTCAAAAACGGGACTTTCAAAAACTTCCTTGATCCCGAGCAAATGCCCTACAAGTTCCTATGGGATGTAGCCGAAAGCCATGATGGAAATGACGTATGGATTGCCACGAGTGGTGGAGTGGTCAAGTTTGATCCTAATCTTCAACTGAGCACCTTTTACGGTGATCGCGATGGCTTGATTGGCGAACGAGTGAGTCGCATTACCATCGATTCCAAGGGACAGGTTTGGGCGGGTTCCTCCAAAGGGCTTGGTCTTTACCTCAATGAACTCGACAAGTTTAAAACATTCACAAGCGAAGATGGGCTTGCCGGAGACAACATCAATGCCATTCTTGAACAAGAAAACAAGCTGTACGTGGGTGGGGAAGCAGGGTTTGCCGTATTAGACCTTAATCAATTCAGCATTCAACAACCTGAAAGTCAACTGCTATTCACACGATTGGAAATTCTGGACACTTCTCCTGACAATCTGTCGCAAACTCAGGAATGGGAACCCTTAAATGGAGAGGTAGCACTTCCACACGATCAAAACAATCTTACCTTATATTATTCCTCCTTAAAATTAGGAATCGATGATGATCCACAATACGCCTACTTCATTGACCAGATCAATCAGGATTGGGTCTTTAATGGCAATTCAAATCACATTTCTTTAATTGACTTATCCCCGGGGGAATACCAAATTCAGGTTAGAGAACTGTCTGCTCCGGAATCAATTACCTTAAAACTGACCATTTTCCCGCCGTTCTGGAATACAACCATTGCGCAGCTATTTTACCTCACCTTCCTTGCCTCACTGGGGTATCTGATTTTCTTATTCATGAACAAGAGAAAAAAGCTTCGGGAAGATTTGGAGCGGTCCGAATATAATCGTGAAAGTGAGAACAAACTCAACGGTCTTAAACTTCGGTTTTTCACGAATGTATCTCATGAATTAAGGACACCTCTGACTTTGATCCTGGGTCCTGTTCAAGATTTAATTGACCAAAAAGCTGCACCTGCCTACCATGAAAAGCTGATGTTTATCCGAGACAACTCGGAACGACTACTGAAGCTTACTAATCAGTTGCTGGACTTTCGAAAAGTATCGATGGACCGAATGGCCCTGGCGGCCAGCAATCAGGACATTATTTCATTGATCAAGGCTTGTTTTCAGGCTTTTCACTTCGAAGCAGCACAGAAGGCTTTGGACTTTGAATTGAAGCATAGCCAGACATCTCTCAAGATGTATTTCGATCACGCAAAATTGGAAACCGTGCTGATGAATCTACTTTCTAACGCATTCAAATTTCAGCAAGGTCGGGTAACCATTGAGGCCCAGGTTCATGGTGATCCAGAAGAAGCTACCCTGTTTGAAAACCTTAGACCTGTGAAAAATTACCTGAAAATTTCTATCTCAGATAATGGCGAAGGAATCAGCAAGGAAGATATTCCGATGGTTTTTGATCGGTTTTATCAGGCAAAACATCAGGACTCTATGGTTGGCACCGGAATTGGGCTGGCACTGGCCAAAGATCTGATTGAATTGCACCATGGCACCCTAACGGTGAAGAGCACCCCAAATGAAAACACTTCATTCACCATACGGCTGCCTTTTGGATTCGCACACCTATCCAATAGTGAAATCATCGATATTCCAACTCTTGAATCAGCTACTTCATCCCGTACTGAGGCTGTTCAAAAACGACCTGAACTCAAGCGTGATTATACCATTTTATTGATTGAAGATAATCCTGATCTCAGGACATACCTGGCAACAGAATTAAGTCATTTCTATCAAGTCATCACTGCAGAAAATGGCATTGAAGGACTACAGGCATTGAACGAGTACCAACCAGATTTGATCATTAGTGATGTGATGATGCCAAAAATGGACGGCATTACTTTTTGCAGAGAGGTGAAGTCAAATCCTGAAAACAGTCATCTCCCTATTTTATTACTGACCGCCAGAAGTCTGAGCGAACATGAACTTGAAGGGCTAAACGCAGGAGCCAACGATTACATCATAAAACCATTCAACTTAGACAGTCTCATTGCCAAAATTGATAACTTCATTCAGGTTCGCAAAAACTACACGGAGCATTATCTGAACCAATTGAAGGAATCTGATGAATCGCCTGACGTAGCGCCTTCGGAGGAACAAACATTTATTTCGGAAGTAATTGCAATGATTCAATCCCATCTTCACCAACCCACCTTTGGGGTAAGTGAATTATCTGATCTGCTGGGCATGAGCCAGTCGGCATTGTATAAGAAAACAAAGTTCCTCATCGGCAAATCGGTGGTGGAACTAATCTCTCAAATACGAATCAAAGAAGCAGCGAAACAAATTATTGAGACTGATAAGCGCATCTCAGAAATTGGCTACCAGCTAGGGTTTAATGACCCTAAGTATTTCCGGGAGCGATTTAAGAAAGTCTATGAGATGTCGCCTACTGAGTACAGGAAGCAGGGTGTCAAAATAAAAACACCCCCTTCAGGAATCTAACAATCGTAAGCTTTAGATGAAATGTTCTCAATACCTCCAAACCGGATAGACTCCTCCAGCTTCATAGATATCTCTCCCTTGTGGTAATTGGATAAATGCATCTGCATCGACCAAATTGGCCAGATCACCAGAGCCATTTCCTTTGACCGGATGTGCTTCCAGTACGCCTTGGGTATTGGATCGTAATTGTACTTCCAGGAAATATGTCAGATCAGGCTTGAACGCAACTTCTTCGACTAATCTGGCAAATTCAGGACGTTGGATATTTTGTTGAAGGCACTCCGCTAACCAGGGCCTTAGGTAGCGATTAGCACACATGAATGAGGAAACCGGATTTCCTGGGAAGGCGAACACAAAACAATTTTCTTTTCGACCGAACCAAAACGGCTTACCAGGCCTTTGTTTGATCTTATGGAACAGCTTCGCTACACCCAACTCGTCCAGAGCCTTAGGCAGAAAGTCATATTTCCCTTTTGATACTCCGCCACTCAATAGAATCAAGTCATAGTCATTGACCGCATCTTTCAGTTTAGTGAGGATTTCGTCGTAATCATCCGTCAAATGAAGCTTATCAGGAGTGATCTTAAAATCTCCAAGCAAGGCTTGCAGTTGGGCGATGTTGCTCTTTCTGATCTGATGTGGTGCGGGTGTTTCGTGTACTTCTACCAATTCATCTCCAGTAGAAATAATCAAAGCCTTCGGCACCCTGGTGACCTTCACCGGATCTACGCCAACTGTAGCGCAAACGCCTAGTTGAGCCGGTCCGAGAATGATCCCTTCGTTTAAAATATGATCTCCTTGTTTCCGGTCAATGCCCTGAAAGTGCACATTTTGG
The DNA here is from genome assembly GCA_033344775.1 of Cytophagales bacterium. NCBI lineage: Bacteria > Pseudomonadati > Bacteroidota > Cytophagia > Cytophagales > Cytophagales bacterium. The sequence goes on from JAWPMT010000004.1 coordinate 1,970,865, forward strand.
CGAAACTTGATCTGCTCAATCATGATGCGGGCTACTCCTTCTTTGATCTCCACATCCTCATACCGAATGACTGTATCTGTTCCACGAGGTAGTACTGCTCCGGTCATGACCTCCAGACACTGTGCATCATCCTTCAGTGTTTCCATCGGTGCACCCGCAGGGGCTTCTCCTTCTATGCGGAAACTACTCGCCCCATTTTTAAAGGCCTCATAGTGAATGGCAATGCCATCCATCGTCACCCGATCAAACGGAGGAAAATCTCTATCCGCAACGACCGGTTCTCTCAATACTTTACCAGCCGCTTCATTCAGAGGAACTTGTTCTATGCCAAAATCAGTCTGATTATCGAATATATATTCGAGTGCTTCTTCTACAGTAATCATATTAGCCGCCTATGGTCGCCATGGATTCATGAACCGGAGCCCTTCTTTTCTCCGCCTCAAATCCGTCTTTCGCACGATTGTTTAAGGATTTTCTGATCACCTCCATTAATTCTTCATCAGAGGCTCCGGATCGGATCACATCTCTCAAACTCACGAAACCATTATCATATAGACAAGTTTTCAACTCACCTTTTGGGGTTAGTCGGATGCGGTTACAGGAACCGCAGAAAGTACGTGTATAAGCAGCTATGATGCCGAAGGTTCCTTTGAACCCTGGAATCTGATAATTCTGAGAGGTCGAATTAGCCGGGTCATTCAGTTTTTCAACTTCGGGATAGACTTCCTTGATGTGATCTAATATTTTTCTTGCTGGCCAGAAGGTCGCATTGCCCTGGCCTAGTGTCCCATTGAAAGGCATTTCCTCAATGAATCGAACACCTATTTTATGGTCTCTCGCCAACTCAAGCATCGGGATGATATCCTGGGTATTTCTACCTTCCATGACCACCATGTTGATCTTTGTATTGATCTCCGCATCCAACAATCCGTAGAAAGTCTCCATAACCTGATCGAAGGCATCTCTTCTGGTGATCTCAAAAAATCTTTGCTTGTCCAGAGAATCCAAACTAAGATTCACCGACTTCATAGCGATCTGCTTGAATTGAGGGATGTATTCCCTGGTAAAGGTGCCATTCGTAGTGATGTGCATTTGCTTCAACCCATCAATATCACTCAAGCGATGCAGGAAGTCCATGATCCCCCGTCTAATGAAAGGTTCTCCTCCGGTGATCCGTAATTTAGAAATACCATTTTCACTCAACACCCGCATGAGCCGCTCCATTTCCTCGTAGGTCAGGAGGTCCTTCCGGTTAATGTATTTGATGCCGGACTCAGGCATGCAATAAAAGCACCGAAGATTACACCGGTCTGTAACCGCCAATCGGACATAATTGATGACTCGACCGTGATTATCGTACAACATTCTTGCGTGTTTTGCTGTTGGATGATAGGCTCATGAAGCTAAAATACGATTACTCGCTAACTTGTGCGTTAATTAATATTTACAACTTGTAATTGATGAATCCGGTTCAAACTCCTGTTTTTGATGTTCAATCGATTAGGGATGATTTTCCCATTTTCAAGGCGCACCCCGAATTGATCTATCTGGACAGTGCAGCTACGGCTCAAAAACCAAAGCAGGTCATTGATCGGATCATTCAATTCTATTCCACTGAAAATGCCAATATTCATCGAGGCATTTATGATCTGTCACATCAGGCTACACAAGCTTACGAAAATGCCCGTTTGACCGTAGCGAATTTTATTCAGGCGGAATCCTCCAATTGTATCGCATTTACCAAAGGCACGACGGAATCTGTCAATATCGTGGCAGAATCCTGGTTAAAAAAGCAACTGGATGCATCCAGTAATGTAGTCATAAGCCTCATGGAACACCATGCTAATCTAATTCCATGGCAACAAGTTTGCAAAGACACAGGAGCTGAGCTAAGGGTTATTCCTCTGACGTCCGAAGGTCATCTGGATTACGAAAAACTCCCTGAATTGATCGATGAGAAAACCGAATTAGTCGCTATCACTCATCTCTCGAATACGCTGGGTACGTTAACCGACCTGGACAAGATCAATGCGATCATTCAACCACTAGCCGTGCCTTTGTTAATTGATGCCGCGCAAAGTGCTGCCTTGCATGACCTAAATATCGATGAACTCAATTGTGATTTCCTGACCTTCTCGGGACATAAAACCTTCGGCCCGATGGGTATTGGTATATTGTATGCTAAGCCAACGAGGCACGCAGAAATAGCACCCTTTCAAGTGGGTGGCGGGATCGTACAAGAAGTTACCATAGACGAAACTTCTTTTCAGGAATACCCGACCATGCTTGAAGCAGGAACCCCAAATGTTGCCGGAGTTTTAGGCTTGGAAGCAGCCATCCACTACATTGAATCATTGGACCTGCAAGGAGCCAGGCAACATCTTGAGACACTTTCACAAAAAGCATTTGCATTGCTCCAATCCATTGAAGGAGTTACCATTCTTTCCCCGGAACCCATCACTCATGGAATACTCAGCATCAACATCGATGAAGTACATCCGCATGATGTAGCCTCCTTTCTGAATAGCAGTCATATTGCTGTGCGTGCAGGCATGCATTGTACTCAGCCACTTTTAGAACACCTCGAGCAACCAGCTACGGTCAGGGTATCATTGAGCATTTATAACACCGAAAAGGAAATAGAGCAATTGGGTGCTTCATTGAAGGAAATTGTAGATTTCTGGAAAAATTAACCCTTCGATTTGATCCTATTGCGAACTATACGCCATAATCGATGTTACTAAAAAAGAAAGCTTATGGAACAAGAGCAGCTCAAACGTCTTTATCACGCGACTGTCATTAAGGAAAGTAAGGAACCCTATCATTTTAACAAAGGGGTACAACTTGGCACAGAAGTATTGGCCTATAATCCGATGTGTGGTGATAAATATAAGCTGCAGATCGAGCAGGATCAGGGTCGCATCAAGGAAGGATACTTCCATGGATTCGGTTGTGCATTGTCCAAGGCGTCCACTTCAGCATTATTAAGAGCCATTGAAGGTAAGACGCCACAAGAGATCATTGATTTCTGTCAATCGTTCATTGCGGCCATAAATGGAGGTAACGAATGTACGTTTGATCAGGAGGAACTACAGGTGATGGTAGAACTAAATGACCTTGGGAGCCGTTCCGATTGCATAAAACTTAGTTGGGAAGCATTGTTGGCCCACCTCGAAGAAAAACATTAATTTCATCAAAAAAATCGGTGCAGATAAAAGTAGTTGCATACGGCATTGCCAAGGAAATCCTCCAGTCTCATGAAATGGATTTGGAAATTGCCAATAGCCTAACCTTAAAGGAAGTAAGGTCTATGTTGGCGAATCAATTTCCCGACCTTAATCGATTGGCGAGTTTACGATTTGCAGTAAATGAATCTTATCAGAATGATGAATTCCAATTGTCCGCTAACGATGAAGTTGTGATCATACCACCAGTGAGCGGCGGCTAATTATGATTGATGTAAAAATTGATAGTGCCCCACTGAGCACGCAAGCTTGTGAAGCAGCTGTAGCATCCGATGCTGCAGGCGGCACCGTAGTTTTTATTGGCACAGTTCGAAACCAAACCAAAGGCAAACTGGTAGTTAAGCTAGACTTTGAAGCCTATGAACCCATGGCGATCAAGGAAATGCAAAAGATCGCTGAACAAGTAACTAAAAAATGGGATGCGCTTCATGTGGCCATTCATCATCGGGTTGGTTCCTTACAAATTGGTGAAATCCCGGTGATCATTGCGGTAAGCACACCTCACCGAAAAGCTGCTTTTGAGGCTTGCCAATATGCGATCGACACGCTAAAAGAAACTGTGCCAATCTGGAAAAAAGAGTATTTTGAAGACGGTGAAGTTTGGGTCGCCGCACACCCCTAATGAATTTGAACAATGCCCCAGGTAAAATTCACATCTGCACTGCAACGATTTTTCCCAAGTCTCCAAAACATGGAAACAGACGGGCAAACCGTAATGGAGGTATTAGAAAGCATTAACCATCAATTCCCAGGGTTGAAAGACTACCTTTTAGAAGAAGATGGTAGTCTGCGAAAACACGTCAACATTTTTTTGAAAGAAGAACTGATCCGGGACCGCAATCAACTGTCCGATCCGGTAAAACCTACGGATGAAGTTCTTATTTTCCAGGCATTATCTGGTGGATAAAGCATGAAGAACCTGTTTGTAGCTACAGCAAAAGGCCTGGTACAATTCGATGCTTCTGGTAATCCACTGCGTTGGAATAAGGTCCACTTCATGGGTTTTAATGTCACCAATGTTTATCATGACCCGATCAACAGGCGTATCTGGGCAGGTATTTCGCACAAACACTGGGGGCAAAAGCTTCATTATACCGAGGACAGTGGTCAATCCTGGAATGAAACACCTCTACCCAAATTGCAAGGAAAAATCCTTCCGAATGGGAGGCCTGCAAAACTCAGACAAGTTTGGTGTTTTGCTCAAGGAGGTGCCAAATATTCAAATCGGCTATGGATGGGAACAGATCCAGGCGCATTATTCCTTAGTGAAGACAATGGCCAGACCTTTCAGCTAGTAGAAACATTATGGGATCACGAAAGCCGACAATCAGAAGGACAATGGTTTGGAGCAGGAAGTGATTTTCCTTTCATTCATTCCATTGTTGTTGATCCTCAAAATGCCGATCATATTTTGATTGCGGTGAGTTGTGCGGGTGTGTTTGAGTCATGGAACAGCGGAAAAACCTGGGAGCCAATCAACAAAGGCTTAATTGCAGCCTATCTACCGAATCCTAATGTAGAAGTTGGTCACGATCCGCATATCCTGCACTTGGCCAATTCTGACTCAGCCATTTTATGGCAACAAAATCATTGTGGCATTTTCAATTCAAAGAACGGGGGTAAAGCATGGCAGTTGGTTTCGAAGGAAGGTTCACTCCCCCATTATGGCTTTGCCATGACCATTGATCACAGCAATCCAAACAGGGCCTGGGTGATTCCAGCGGAAAGTGATGAGCAAAGAATTGCTCCGGAGCTCAAAATGCAAGTCTTTAAAACGGAAGATTTTGGTGCCACCTGGCAAGATGACAGTATCGGGTTGCCACAAGAAAATTGCTTTGATATTGTTTTGCGACAAGCATTTGATCGGCAAGATGGAATTCAGGTTTTTGGCACCACTAACGGCAATCTCTTTTTAAGATCAGAAAGTGAAAAATGGACATGTATCTCTTCTCATCTCACCAAAGTCAATGCTCTGACGATCGTTTAGCCTTGTTTTTGAGGAATGATGTCGCTGACATTCAAGGTCAAGCCTTCATATTGAATAGCATCAGTTCCCAGATAAGTCTGTGACTTTTTATAAGTTCCTTCTGCAGATTCAGAGAAAGCAAATACTCTGGCATTCTCAATATCTACTACCCAATACTCAGGAATACCTGCATTCGCATACAATTCGAGCTTGGTGGTGGTGTCGTACAGAAAAGTTGTATCGGAAACTTCAATAACCAAAGTAGCATCTGAAGCTGTTGGCAATTCCTCGAAATAGGTTGTTGGATGCTTTTTGAGCAATGCCACGTCTGGCTCTGGCTCAGTATGATTGTCTAATCGAAGAGGGTTTTGAACACTTACGTCGAATTGATCTGAATAGTTTTTCAACAACCAACCCATTAATCTATTGACAACTGCTGCGTGTTTGCTTCCGATTGGCGACATGGTTATGATTTCTCCATTGATCAGTTCTACTCGTTCCTCCGGACGTATGATCCCTACCTCACCCATTTGGTGATATTCCGAGGCGGTGATCATTCGCTTTGAAACAACTGCATTCATCGTTTAAACTTGTTTTTGAGGAATAATATCTCTGACCTCCAAAGTCAGTCTCTGATATTGAATTGTATCTGAACTATAATAAGTCGCTGACTTTTGATAGGTACCTTGAGCTGGTTCTGAAAAAACAAAAACCCGGACATTCTCAATATCAACTACCCAATATTCAGGAATAGCTTCTGCAGCGTATAGTTCCAATTTGGTCGTTGTATCGTATAACAGAGAAGTATCTGCTACTTCGATAACAAGCACAACATCCTGGGCTTTTGGATGTTCAAAACCGTCGGTTTTATTCGTAATTGCCAAATCTGGTTCAGGCTCGCTGTGGTCACTTAATACGATTGGGTCTTGAACAATAATCTCAAAGGGTCCATCAACATGATTATGATAGAACCATTTAGTTAGTTGTCGGACCACCTTAGCATGTTTTGTTCCTTTAGGTGACATGGTTATGATTTCTCCATTGATCAGTTCTACTCGTTCCTCCGGACGTATGATCCCTACCTCACCCATTTGGTGATATTCCGAGGCGGTGATCATTCGCTTTGAAACAACTGCATCCATATAAGCAATTTAATTAATTCCTATCTTTCAATTACCAAAGGTCAATAACTATGCCTACGAAAAAACCTCACCCAACGATACCTGAAGCAATTTTTGAAAAGTATGATCGGCACATCGCCAAACTTCCTGAACAAAAGCGGAAAGGTGCTAAAAACCCTTACACTTCTCACAATGGTCACATGTTTTCTTACCTCGACCCGAAAGGTATACTTTGCCTTAGATTGGGTAGACAAGATTTAGAGGCATTCCTGAATACTCATCAAACGGAACGACCCGTTTCTTACGGTGCAGTAATGAAGGAATATGCAATAGTTCCATCGTCGTTATGGGACACTGATGAATTAGCCGAATACTTCAAGAAAAGCTATGACTATATATGCTCCTTAAAACCCAAACCAACTAAGAAAACATGAGATTGATAAACCAAAACAGGTAGCTGAGCGAGCCTTGTCGGTAGACAGGCTTGTCGAAGCCTAGCTCCAATAATTGAAGATTTCCCGAATCTGATCTTCTACTTTTTCAGCAGAAGGCAACATCGTTTTCTCCAAAGTACTATTCAGTGGAATAGCCGGCATGTTTTCAGATCCCATTGTTACCACCGGCGCATCCAGATCTTTGAAGCAATGTTGTTGAATATTGGCTGCCAAGGCTCCTGCAAAGGTTGCCGAATTAGGCTCCTCTGTTAGCACAAGGCATCGGCTCGTCTTTCTGACCGATTGATATACGGTATCGTAATCCACTGGATTCAGTGTTCTTAAATCGACAATCTCCACCTGGCCTTCAAATGCCTTGGAAGCATTGAGTGCCCAATGAACACCCATCCCATAAGTAACTAAGGTTAAGGCCGTGCCTTCATTGACATGTTTCGGATCTGCTTTTTGCGTGATGGCCGCTTGTCCGAATGGCAGCACATAATTTTCGTCAGGTTCGTGCGTCTTCGCTTTTTCCGTTCCCGGAACCTTAGACCAGTACAGTCCTTTATGTTCAAAAATGACTACTGGATTCGGATCATGATAAGCCGCTTTCATAAGCCCTTTGAGATCGGCACCATTACTAGGATAAGCAATTTTCACACCTCTGATATTGGCAACGACAGACTCTACGCTCGAAGAATGATAAGGTCCGCCACTTCCATAAGCCCCAATAGGAACTCTCAAAATCATACTGGCCGGCCATTTACCATTACTCAAGTAGTAAGATCGGCTTACTTCGGTGAATAGCTGATTCAATCCTGGCCAGATGTAGTCAGCGAATTGCACTTCTACCACAGGCTTCAGCCCAACAGCTGCCATACCCACTGTAGAACCCACAATAAATGCCTCCTGAATTGGGGTATTGAATACTTTATCGTCACCAAACTTTCCTGCAAGTGTAGCTGCTTCTCTGAAAACCCCTCCTAATCTTCCGCCAACATCCTGACCATAGAGCAAACAATCATCATTTTTCAGCAGGTCTTCCATGGCATGCAGAGCACAGTCCACCATCACACTTTTCTCTGCTCCGGAAGGTTTTCTTTCCCCTTCTTCTTTAAGAACAGGCGTAGGTGCATAATCATGCTTGAACAGGTCTTCCGGCTTGGGATCTTCTGCCAACAGTGCTCGATCAAAATCGTCCTGAACCAATGCTTTGGAACGAGACTCTATCTCCAGTATATCTACTTCCGAAACACCAGCGTCTATCAATGCGGATTTCAAAAATGGATAAGGATCACGTGTACGGTGCTCATCCAGGTCATCCCGGTACCATTCCATCCGCACACCGGACGTATGGTGATTCAATAATGGCACTTTCGCATGAATCAGGAACGGTCTTCTTTCTTTTCGGATCGTGCTAATGACATCTTGTGTCACTTGCAAACATTCCTGAAAATCAGATCCATTGACTTGTCGCGCTTCAATGCCTGAAAAACCCTTGATGTATTCAAAAGCATTTTGTGACCGAACTTCATCGGCACTTGCTGAAATATCCCATCCATTGTCCTGAATCAGGAATAGTATTGGCAACTGCTTTAATGCAGCCATTTGAAAAGCTTCGGCCACTTCACCTTCCGTCACACTGGCATCACCAAGAGAACAAAGTACGATCGGACTCCCTTTCTGATCGCCTATCTGTTTGTCTTTGTATTGCAACCCCATCGCCGCTCCTGTAGCAGGAATTGCCTGCATACCTGTAGCTGAAGATTGATGCGGAATTTTCGGCTTATCGGCATCCCTTAAACTCGGGTGAGAATAATAGGTCCTTCCTCCTGAAAACGGATCATCCCTCTTTGCAAGTAATTGCAACATGAGATCATAAGGGGTCAATCCCATTCCAAGCAGCAAGGCATCATCCCTATAGTAGGGATAAGCATAATCTTCCGGTGTAAGGGTCAAGCCGGCCGCCAGCTGTATCGCTTCATGCCCTCTTGAAGTAGCATGCACATATTTTGAAGCCACCTTAAAGTTCTCCTCATAACACTCAGCCATGTTTTTGGCGACGCTCATGAGCTCAAAACCTGTCAATAATTCATTTTCAATCGATATGGGCTCCGTTACTTTTTGCATATGATACACGCTTGGGGTTATGCCTGCTTTTTACGCCAGACTGATGTATATATAATGGGATTTTAAACCATAAAGTTACGCTTTACCAGTGCTTTAATATTAAAATCAAATCAATTAGTATGATTTCACTATATATTTACATTTCAATAGAATAAATGGCAATCAGACCCTACAATTCGATTCGAAAGCAGAAAATAATTCTATCATGAGTTTACCTCGAAAACTGGACGATACAGATCACAAGATTTTGCATCTCTTGCAGCAAAATGCGCGCATGACTGTGAAGGAAATGTCCGAGAAGCTCAACCTATCTACCACCCCTATTTTCGAGCGTATCAAAAAGCTGGAGAAAAGCGGGATCATTGATCATTACACAGCAGTGATCAATCAGGAAATTCTGGGAAAGAAATTGACTGCATTTGCTCATATTTCCTTCAAGGACCATTCAAAGGAATTGATCTCTGCCTTTGAAGAAAAAATTCTGGCATTACCTGAAGTACAAGAATGTCATTACGTCACGGGAGGGGCTGATTTCATCATCAAAATTCTGGTCCGTGATATAGAACGATACAAAGAATTTATCACTGAAAAACTATTCAGCATCCCGAATATCGCCCGGATTGAATCTTTTCTTTCGCTGCAGGTTAAAACGAAACCTGCGCAAATGGGGAAGTAAATAGGGATGAACTACATAGTACGACCCCTATTCAAAATCAGCTAGAAAGCATTGACAGTTGCTTCATTACTAGTAGATACAAAACCTACTTACAAGCCGCTAAGGGAATGATAACCCTTCGATCCTGGAATCCAGCAACAATTATTGAGATGTCTTGAAAATCAATTTAAAATTATTTCTTCGGGAATTTTGTACTATTCATCGAATAAATATTGCCATTTAAAGAACTTGTTCATTTCTTTGAGGTCGATAAGTAACCGATATGAACACCACCCACCGCATCAAGAGCCACAAGCGCACATTCGTTTATGTACTTTGTGTCGCTATTTACTTTTCAGTTGTCTTATTCCTCTTCAACATCAACATCTGACGGTTTTTTGTCATTGATGATTTTCGAGTGATCGAGTGAATGATAAATCTCGTCCCACAGCATCATGAAGATGACAAACTCGTTGTTGGCACTCAATTTCTCATCAATTAGCAGCTCAAATACTTTTTTCTGAAGTCTTCTGAGTCGATCAAAAAGGTATTGGCTGTCATAAGTGCTCATGTTCTCCTTCAGGGTGAGCAATTCCTTGTAGTACTCATCCATCCTATCCTTCTTCCGCTGATTGATCGTCGCTCTCAAACTGGCGACCAAACCAATAAGTAGCACCATGGCAGACAAAACAAATCCCATCACCTCTGCATAGCGCTCCACAAACTTGGGTTGATCTCTATTTAGGTAATCTATGGTTCCTTGTTGAAAGGGAAAAATCAGGTTGATGTCCTGTTGGTTTACTTCAAACGTATAACTATTGGACGAACCAAAAATCGGCACGATATGATGGTGATGAATGGTCTCGATCAAGTCGTAAATGACATCTGCAGGAAAATCACGTCTCGTGACCAGCAATTCATGCACCGCAAATGTATAGATCGGTTTTTCAAGGGCAATTCCGAATGCATCCCTGGACAATACATAGGGAGTAGTCTTTTTGTATTCACGACAAAACCCTTCGATAAATGAGCCATTGCCTTTCGAATCTACCGGATCAAAAGAATAGATATAGGCTTTCTTGGAATGGATCAATCGCCCTAAATCGTAGTTTTCCTTTCCTGAGAAAAACAGCAACAATTCATTCCTTTCCAAATCATTTTCCAGATCATAGTGATCTTCTATTCTGTAATTGATGGAGGAATCCCCTGTAAACCTTGGAATGAGCTTCTGAAAAAATTGAAGCTCCTCGATCTCTTTGGTCAGCACCAGATAGTCTCCTGCCCTCAAGAGCGAATCAATTTTAGCCTGGGACATCTGATGTCTGGATAGAATAACCAACACCTCATGAAAAAATGGAATAACTGTCCGAATGTCCCGCTTAGATTGTCGATAATCCAGGGTGTTATCTACCGTGGTGATCGAAAACTCTCCATTAAGGATAGATTCAATGGCCTTTACTTCCGTCAGAGAGTCCCTTGGCACGACCTCAATCTCAAATTTTGAGTGGCTATTGATGTCTTCAATGATTTCTCGCATCAAAGGTGCGTCCTCAATGGACACCAGCAATTTCATATCGTAGTGATTCCTGCAAGAGGTTACCAATAACAAACTGGTAAGTAGGAGTAAAAAAAATGGGCCTTTCTGAGTAAAAAATACCTTGAGCATGAGCAGGCTCTTAATTTTCAGTTAATACAATGTTTCCGGATTGATTATCTGCAGCTGGAAACAGCAAATTATGGATATTTCGCCAATTGGACAACACCCTTACAAATGGGCATGGAAGAAACCCGGATAATCCGGGGAATGATTAACTTGACCGCCCTGTAAATTGCCCATGCTTGCCATTATTTATTCGCTATTACCCATCTTCTCTTTGATCATGATGGGTTTTGTTTTTCGAAAGTGGAAATTTCCATCAGATAACTTCTGGGTATCAGCAGACCGCCTTACTTATTTTGTACTATTGCCCGCACTGATCATCCAAAAACTAGCTGTAGCCGATTTCTCCTCCTCATCTGTTAGTCAGCTCTATCTGGTTTTATGCGGCAGTGTAGTGGTCATGGGAATGCTTGCTCTGGCTCTGGGATCCATTTTCCGTATCCGGGCCAGCTCCCTTACCTCAGTATTTCAAGGTAGTATTCGCCCCAACACCTATGTCGTTCTCGCTTCAGCGACGGCACTATATGGCTCTGAAGGACTGGCACTGGCTGTAATCCCGCTAGCAGGTGTAATACCTCTGGTCAATATCCTCTGCATTTTATCTTTCGCCTATTATGTTCCCAATGGCAAAAGGACTCTCGGAGGTGTGCTGAAAAGTATTTTTCAAAACCCTTTGGTCATAGCTTGCATCATAGGGATCTGCCTGAACCTGACAGGCATTGGATTACCATTTTTCACTTACGACTTATTCGATATACTTGCCAGCGCCGCACTTCCGCTTGGATTGATCTCTGTCGGGACAGGATTGCGTGCGCTGGAACAACGACAAACATTGATCCCAATCATCATTGCTAATATTTGCAAATTGGTTTTGATGCCCATCTGTGCTTTTTTGCTTTTGCAATACATGGGATTAGATGGTCTCTCTCTGGCCGTAGGAACGTTATTTTGTACGGTCCCTTGTGCCATATCCTCCTATATCCTTGCAGGGCATCTGAACGGTGATCAACCACTGATGGCCTCCATTATTACGATCGAAACGCTCGTAGCGTTTGTCACCATGCCTGTCTTACTTGCGATACTTTTAGGTTAATGATTTACCTGAAAAGTTTCACGAATCGAGATTGGTTCACCTGCTGTAGTAAAGCCCTCTACTTGTACCTCAAAAACGCCGGAGACATCCGATGTGATGCTTTGTAATGGATACATACCGCCACTCCAATCAACTAAGGGATCCCAATAGAGATGTATGCGTCTATCAGGTTGTTTCGCCCTTAGTGTCGGACCATCAAAAGGAGACGAACCCTGTGCTATACCTTGATAATTTAGTTCTGTAGCTGCAATTGGATCATACCCTGCCAGGTCATTTTCATACGTCTCAATCAGTACGACCCCATCAAAAACTGAAGGGCCTAAATACACCCTATTCATGGTCAATCGCACACTTTCAACAAGATATGGATCTAATTCCAAAATCCGGCCTGGAGACACGGGCACACCATCCAACAAGACCAATTGTTGCTCGTTAAACCCTGACCCAAAATGTTCTTTTCTGATTTGAATACCTCCATTTTTAATGCCAGCACCGATGATGTACTCTACAAAATATTCTTTAAAATCAGGGAAACGCTGATAATCATCAAATGCATACTCAAAATCCCATTGCGTGTATTGGGGCCACAAGTTGGTCGAATATTTAGCATGTAAGACGTTCTTCTCCTGAAAGGCGTTCAAGAGTTGATTATCGATGCTCCGTTGCTGAATTTCGATGGCAGCCAATGAGTCCAACCCATTTAATGAATAATCAAAGGAAGGGAACTCCGTCATGAATTTATCTTCAACAACAAATTGCCAACCTGACGCATGATCCAGCACGGACAAATAAGCCACCTGATTCTGATGCAGGGAAAGGTGATGAAAAAGCACTTTTCCTTCCGCGTTTGTGAATCCGGTCTTGAATTGTGGCTCTTCACCCGGAAAAGACAAGCTCACAGACACATTATTCACAGCACTTCCATTCGTACTTTGCAAGGTTGCTGCCAGCAGCTCATCTCGAACTTCAGGCAGCCTAGTGACCGAATCTGGAATTGCTTTTGGCGATTTGAAATTTTGAAGAGCCGTGATCAATTCCGAAGGTCCTGATAGCTGAGGAGTAGCTAATCTTTTCGTTAAAGGATCAGATAATTCGGAGTATAACCTGCTCTGTTCAGCAGATAGCGTTACCTCATCAATCTCAGGCATTTGTTGATGAATGGAAAGGCTATATTGCCCAGCAGGGAGATCGATCGCAAGGTTCAGGCTATCCCGTACGCCATAAATCGGATTGAGGCCCTGGTAATTCCTTTTATTGTTCGCCTCTACGGAGGGGATAATCGTTCGAATATGTACTGGTTTACCTAATGCGGTAAGTACCCAATGACACAAGCCAGGAGGAAGCAAATCATTCCTTAATGCCTGCACCTCATCCAAAAAAACCTGTTGTGAAGTCCATAAGGTATTGGCATAGTAAACTTCGAGGGTCAGCTGCTCATCAGGGCGATTGACTGCTTGTGGAATAAAGGCGAACCCGTTAGTCTGTCTTTCAACCTGAATATCATAACCACCTTCCTCCACCGGCATGAATTCATGAAAGCTGATCTTACCAGATTCGTCTTCAAGCAAAACCCGATAAAGCTCCCGTGCCTTCGGTTCAAAATTGAAATATCCTGTACTCTGCTGATCTGGCTCGAATTTCTGAATGATGGTTCCTTCTGAATCAATGACTTTTCCATTTTGAATCTCGGCAGTGCCAGCGGGCGCAAAAATGCGAAAGCCTACTTGTGTCTCAATTCCGGTGATGAGGTAGTTGTTCGGGTGATGAAATGATATTTGGACAAGACTGTCTTTTCTAACTTCAGGAAGTTCCGTTTCAAAAGGATTGATGATGGTGACTGGTAACTGAAAGTAATCATTGAAATTTCGCATCCATTGCGTATAAGCCAGCAGCTGATATCTTCCTGTCGGAATTAAGGAATTCACAAAAAATTCACCGCTTCCTCTTCCCTTTTCCAATTGCAGCTTCTGTTCAAATACGGGGCCTTCCTCACCAACTAACTGAACATATAAAATTTTACTTAGCGCACTTACTTCTCCTGTTTGATGGCTCAATGTGAACGCCGAAAAACGTAATGTTTCTCCGGCAACAAAAACTTGTGCATTAGGATGTAGGTAAACCCTTTCCTGGATGTTTTGTGCCAATCCGCCAAAGTGACCAACCAAAAGGCTGCACACGATCAATATGTAAACTTTGGTTCTCAATCTTCCCAAAAGTCTGGTTTTTTGGTTGGCGCATACCACGAGCAGTCGGTGCATGATCTGGGACCGAGCGTTGCCTCTGGTGGGATATTAGACACATTTGCAATCTGATAACTTGGAAAGAGGCCAAGATAATATCGAATGCTATCCGGCGTGGTTTCGATGATGACATCTCCGCCCCGACAAGCAAAGCGGAACGGTGGAACCGAGAATTCTTCTCCATAATCTTCAGAGGTAAAAAACTCCCTGCGCCGACTTACACCAGACACCTCAAAATACCCCAGGACGGGCTCATCCGGATCTGAGACTGAAACCATGTTCCCAATCACAGCTCCTTGCTGGTTATCGAACAAAGAACCTCCTGATTCATTGACTTCTTTGAGTTGACTATAGTACTCAAATGCTTCAGCATCTATGGCATGAACGCTTGCCTCCAGGGAATACTTGTTTCGCAACAGATCGGTCTCCAGACTTACAAAGCGTAGCGGTATTTCAGAAAGTTTTCCATCGGCATTGAATGCCGTGGTACCAAGTGTGAGCCCCGCTGATTCATTGGTTTCGTAACAAATACTGACGCGTTCAGTGCGCAGTTGCCAACTACAATCATCCGGACAAGAACCAAAGACTTCCCAATTAGAAGGATAAGGCACTCGAATTTGAGCTGTTTCACTCCAGTCAAACCGAAAAAAGGCACTACCATCTGCACCTGGATCAGCATCCATAAAAAATTGAATGCCCGGCTCGTTCCTCTCTAATACTTCCGAAGGCAATTCTGCATAGCGCGCAGTGATAGCATCGACAGGCGGCGCCTCTAGTAAAGTCGAAGGACGCGAAATGTACTCATCATTTTCCGATGTAGTGATCCGTAGGGTGTAGGTCACGCCAGCTTCTCCGGCAAAAGCCACTACGGATCGATAAAGACCAAATTCGACTTCACTAAAAGTGAACTGCTCTCCACGATCATTTTCAACCAAAATACGTGCTTCCGTAGCGGGAATTAAGACATTTTGATCGACAGGCCTTGTGTAAGCAAGCGTGATTTCATGCTGCATCAATTCATTGGTAAGCAGGCCATCGACCACTAGCAATCGCTCATATTCTTGTGATTTGAATTCAAACGGCTGTACACAGGCTAGTAGAAAAACGAGGGCGATATGTTGCCAGAATTTGCGCATCAGAACCTGAAGTTGAATGATAAAGTAGGAATAGGATCTCCAAAAACCACCAATTTGAAGGCTTCCACCTCTCCTTCTCGAGAATCGAAGAAGACCGAATAGGGATTGTCTCGGCCCAACACATTGTAGATTGAAAAAGACCAATAGGCATGACTGAACCTATTAAGCAAATGGCCCTCTTCCAAATTGATCCCGATATCCATCCGCAGATAGTCCGGAATTCTAAACGTATTGCGGTCACTGAAGTGCACGACGGATTGCCCTTTAAAATCGTAAGATCCCACCGGTGCAGTGACTGGTCGGCCAGTAGAATAATTGAGGTTATAAGAGAAACTCCATCTACGAGTAGCCTTATAATTCGCAACAAGATTGATGGAATGCGGCTTATCATAGCTTGCAGGAAAATACTCCCCCTCGTTGATGATTTCCTCCGCAAAGTCACTACTCAGCTGCAACAGTGTTCGGGAAAAGGTATAATTGAACCAGCCATTGAGTTTCCCTTTCTTCTTCAATGAAAACTCTACACCATAAGACCTCCCTGGCCCCTGGAGGATTGCTGTTTCGATTGTAGGATTCAGTAAGAAATCCGCACCTACTTTGAAGTCCACCAGATTTTGAAGTCGCTTGTAATATCCTTCAATACTTGCCTCAACTCGTTGCTCCGTAAAATTTCTAAAATAGCCCAACGAAATCTGATCAGCAATTTGGGGTTTGAGGTGGAATCCGGTCAATGCCCAGGTATCCGTTGGCGATAACGTGGCACTATTGGTCAGGGTATGGATGTATTGTCGAGAACGATTGAGTCCGAATTTAAGTGATGAGGATTCTGACAGTGTATAGCGTGCAGATAATCGGTATTCTAGACCTCCATTCGTTTTGATCACTTCACCTTCACCAAAGGAAACAGAATCCTGTCTTGTTACCCGGTTTTTAGGGCCATTCTCTGCGTACTGGTTCACCGTCCCGGCGCCCAGGGCCTGGAATAAAGTATACCTCAGTCCTACCGAGAAAGCCATTTTTTCATTCCACTCTACCTGATCCTCTGCATGTAAGACAAACTCCCGACCTTGTGTTGGTTGCAGAAATAACTCCGCAACCTCAGAATCGTCATTCAATGGAACCCGGCTTCCCGGATTGATCTGATAATGCTTGAAAGAAGTCCCAAACACAATCGTATGTCGATCATCCCAATAATATGTCCCGTCCGCAGTGAGTCCCAGATCACGAATGTCAAAATCTTGTATAAATGCATTCTCCAAAGACTGATCAAAAGTCAATTGATATTGATAATAGGAGCCATAAGCCTTCAGGTCCAGATCAAACTTTTCGTTTACTACTCGCTTCCATGCGATGCTCCCCAAGCGATTGCGATATTCCAGGTTGGAAAAAGAAAATAGGGTGTCCGAATTCAACCTAAACTCATCATCACTGCTGTAGGCCGAAATCTTCAACTCATTACCTTCAGCAATTTTATGATCGTACTGCAAAACCAGGTCCCGGAAAGAAATGCGATTTTCGTTGAAGTTGGCATTGCTGGACTGGCGAAGTATCCAATTAGAATAGGTAGAGCGACCACCTAAAACCAGGCCAGATTTACCTTTAATAACAGGAATTTCTAACGCCAGCTTGGAAGTAACCGGTGAAACACCACCCCGACCCGTGATTTTTTCATTTTGCGCCGGCTTACCATGAATATCAAATACAGATGATAAACGCCCCCCATATTTGGCAGGTACACTTGCTTTGTAAATGTCCAACCGATCGATGACATCCGAATTGAAGACGGAAAAGAATCCGAGAAAATGATTGGCATTGTAAATCGGGGCGCCATTGAATTGGATCAGGTTTTGATCTGACTTACCCCCACGCACATTAAATCCCGCTGCACCTTCACCTAAGGTCTGCACTCCGGCATAGGTAGTGGCCACTTTAATCACATCTCTTTCTCCTAAAACGATTGGAACATTTTTACTGCCTTTCACATCGATCTTGGTGACGCCCATTTTCACCGCATTAAAATTGGCATCACGATCGGATTCTACCAACACCTCACGCAAAGCGATTACATCAACGCGCATGTCCACATTGAGTTGACCCTCTGAAAACAAGACAATGTTGCGTCGAGTGACTTTTAATCCTGCATATTGAATTTTCAGTTCATTTCGACCATTGGGCAAGCTGATGGAGTAAAATCCATTTTCATCGGTACTTACAACCGTGGTGGGATTTTCTACATAAACCACCGCGTCTGCCACGGGATCCCCAGTTTCTTTTTCGCGGACATACCCTA
Organism: Cytophagales bacterium; assembly: GCA_033344775.1. Classification (NCBI taxonomy): domain Bacteria; kingdom Pseudomonadati; phylum Bacteroidota; class Cytophagia; order Cytophagales; species Cytophagales bacterium. The sequence continues at coordinate 1,988,835 of JAWPMT010000004.1, forward strand.
CCAGCGTCGAGCGCTCACCGGAAACCATCTTGCTGCGTTGACCAATTTCCATGACCGTTTGTTCCAGGTTCTCGGCGGCCTGTTGGTCGGCATAATCCTGTGAGAAAATGAGACCTTGCGCAATTGCCTCGGTCGACTTCCCGGTATTCAACGCGGCATTGACCAAAGGCAATTCCGTCATTATCCGGTTATCTAGCATCAAGAAAAGCTGATCATCATGAACTAACACCTGAAATCCCAGGGGCACTACAAGTTCGTCTATCAACTGATCAATACGACGTTCATTGAAATTGGCAGATACGGTCAATGAATCCACTTCTCCTAACTCGCAAAACAACCGGACGCCTGATCGACTTTCCAATTGGCCGAGCGCTTCCTTTAATGGCGTATCCTGAAACGTTATCGTCACAGTTGGCAGCTCCTGTCCGTGTATCTGAGTTGCGAGCAGCACACCCCATATCAATAGAAAGTATCTACTCATGCTGACTTAGGATTGGCTCACAACGACGGGCCATTTGTTTTAGTTGTCGAATGGAAGCATCCTCAAACTTCCGAATGCTCAAAGATTTGAAAACGAGCTTCAATTGCACTTTCAATGTTGGAAAGAGCCGGTAAAATGAAGACGGTTTGATTACACGATAGGTCTTACCTTTCACCAACAGGTAAAAGGAATCATCTGATAGTAAGTTGATTTGATTGACATCCAGGTCTCGTACCTTTTTTCTTTTGGCGTAGAAACCAAATGATCCAACGGCATGAAGTTCATGATAAAATCCCTGAGGTGCATTAATCTCAGGAAAACTTCGCTGAACAAAACGTTCACCATCTATGACAAACCAATCGACTTGCTCTTGATTCAGGCGAATGGGCTGATCCAGAATCGCACTGTTCAGGTGGTTTTTAGTCAACAATGCGTCCTTTTCCAGGTCATACAGAAGATAGACTTCCTGATATTGAGCGCCACGATAAGATAGATTCCCTACAAGCCATATGCTGTTTCCCCAGGTGGCCTCCTCGATCGCCGGTCGTCCTTCCAGAGACTCGTAACCACCAATAAAAAGCTCATGTGCCTGCAACCCAATTTGCTGATCAAACCAATGCTCGACAGAGTCCTCCAGACTGAAGCCAGCTAAAGCATATTGCCCTTCCGAATGAAAAGCAAGCAAGGTCAACAGCATGGAAAAAGTGAGCGTGCGCATGTACAGCTAAGATTGCAAAGGAATTTAGCGGTATAACCCACAAAAACGACCTAAGGATATGTTAAAAGCGCAATACTCCATGTCCATTTGAACGATCACCCTTGAAGTTCGGCTCAACATTGCCGTTTCTAATCCTTTCTTATGCCATCAAGAAGGCACTTGATGGTGTGCTTTTCCAGATCCAATGCGTTCATATTGGATCGCTTGTCATACCAGGCATAGAATCGCTGAAGGGTAGTAAGCATGGAAAATAATGCGATCTCCTGATGCACACCTTCAAGCTGTTCTTCTTCGATGGCTTGCTTCAGAATTTCACGAAAGTCATTTTCATAGTCATCGCGCAGCGTGCGATACTGTGTCAAAGCAGGCTCCTCCAAATGGCGCCACTCTACCATCATCAAAGCCATCAGATCTGTATGTTCTATCGATATTCTTACATGCAAAGCAATCAACCGTTCCAGCTTTTCCATGGCGGCCAAAGAAGATCCTTTAATTTCGGACATACCACGAGCAAATAATTCCCCTCCTTCCACAAGTAGTTTTTGCAGGATTTCATGCTTGGACTGGATATGGTTATAAAGACTGGCGGCTTTGATGTTTAATTCGGCAGCTATGTCCTGCATGGAACTAGCCACGTAACCTTTATGTCGAAATAATTTTCTGGCAGCCAGAAAGATCTGTTCTTTCTTTGATATCACAGCGTGAAATTAATGGGGCTTGCGCAAAACTAGGACGCATACACAAAACATTAACTCCATCACGCGGAATCTACCCAGATCGTAAGTTGGTTTTCGGATCATCGATGTATTGCCCCCAACCACCGAAAAAGGACATCTAATTATGGCCTACAGCCGTACTTTAGCATTCAACTCCTTGCACAACCGGCATGAAGAAATACTCTTGTATGATCCTAGACGATAATTTTTTCTTTCAGAAAATTCTGGAAGAACTGATTATGCGAAGTGCTGACCTTGAACTTCATTCGACTGTGGATGACAAGCAATCTGTGCAAAACATTACCGAAGTTTCTCCTGACATTATTTTTTTCGACCCTGCTTTTGTCGACATGTCTCCTGAGGAAATCCTGAATATGTATCCATACAATCCGATGCTGGTCATTCTCTCGGCCAATGAGAAATTTGCTTCGGAAGTATTCGAAAGCCATGTAACCGACATGCTGGACAAGTCCACCCTCACCAGCGACCGTTTTCAAGTTACCCTGAAAAAAATCCGGTCAACTACATTACCTACAAGCATTTCTGCCTGACACCCTACCTTCCCGCTCGTATTTTTCGTGTTATTGAACCTTTCGTTCATATTTGAGGTATTCTACTTGAAAGTGAGTGACTATGAATTGGAATCAAATATTGAGCTACATTAAAAATGGTGTTCCTGCACCATCTCGCAGGGTCAACAAAACGGAAGAAGAATGGGCGGAAGTTCTTACGCCAGAAGAATTTCGAATCACTCGTAGAAAAGGAACAGAACGGGCTTTTACCGGGGAATATTGTGAAGCGCACCAACCAGGAAAATACGGCTGTCGGTGCTGCGGCGAATTGCTTTTTGACTCTAATTTAAAATTCGAATCACATTCCGGATGGCCAAGTTTTACCGAGCCGGTTACAGACAATGCGATCAACTATGAGGCCGACTTCAGCCATGGCATGCAGCGAGTAGAAGTCTTGTGCAATGTCTGTGATTGCCACCTCGGGCATGTGTTTCCTGACGGCCCAGAACCAAGTGGGTTGCGTTATTGCATCAACTCTGCCTCGATAAAGTTGCAAGAGGAATAACCCATGGAACACTACTGGAACATCATCGTCAATAGCTATCGGGGTTATGCTAATTATTTGCTTCAGGAGATCCTGCATCCCAGTTGGCACAACTATTTCTACTGGCTTATTGGTGTTTCTTTGTTTTTCCTGGCGCTGGAATGGGCACGACCGTGGAGAGAAGATCAGCCGAAATTCCGGAAAGACTTCTGGATGGATACTTTCTACATGTTCTTCAATTTTTTCCTGTTTTCCCTGTTGATCTATAACGCAGCCTCCAATGTAGTGGTCAATTTCTTCAACGATGGTCTGGCAGAAATAGGTATCCATAATTTGTTAGCATTTGAAGTGATGTCCTGGCCGGTTTGGACGCACTTTTTAATTGGTTTTCTGGTACGTGACTTTGTACAGTGGTGGGTACACCGTCTATTACATCGGGTTCCTTTCTTATGGGAGTTTCACAAAGTGCATCACTCTGTCGCTCAAATGGGCTTTGCCGCTCACCTGAGGTATCACTGGATGGAAAATGTCGTTTACAGAACCCTTGAATATTTGCCATTGGCTCTGATCGGGATCGGATTACGTGACTTCTTCATCATCCACATTTTCACATTAGCCGTTGGGCATTGGAATCATTCCAATTTCAAGCTGAATATTGGTTTTCTAAAATACATCTTCAACAATCCCCAAATGCACATTTGGCACCATGCGTATGACTTGCCAGAAGACCGGAGAACAGGCGTGAATTTCGGGATTACCTTAAGCTTGTGGGACTACCTATTCGGCACCAATTACATTCCTTCCGATGGCCGTGACATCAAACTGGGCTTTCCGGGAGTAGAAGAATTCCCGAAGGGTTTTGTGGGACAGAATACCTATGGTTTCAAAAAGAAATCCTGAAGGATAATCGAGCACATCTATTTATCTTGGTGTTTTTGATCAAAATGGCACATGAGACTGTACGCACGATGTAAACAATGTAAGGAAGACATCTACTTCACGTCCTTCAGTGCTGATCGCTTCAGGCTTGTGCGTAAACACGGCAAACAGCTATTCCTGGACTGCAAAAGTTGCGGAACTAAAAGCAGCTACGAGCCAAACGAAATCTTTGCGGAAGAAAGTAAAGGCATTGGCCTAATCGCTATGCTCATTTTGATCGGAGGAACCATCGGCTTGTACCTTTTGGTTTGGAAATACATCACCAGAACATCCGACATCTGGGCCATTGCCAATTTTACCGCATTGCTGGTCACGCCAGTCCTGGTTTATCAGGGGATCACAAAAGCACAACGCGATCGAGTCCGGTATTTCAATACAAAGAAGTACGGCTGATCCGTTTTTAACATCTGTCCTGTTTATCTTTAACCTTTTAGAATAACCTGGTACAGACTGATCACATGAAAAATATTTTCCTTTTGATATGCTGCCTGAGCACCTTTTTGGTGATGGCGCAAGACATTCCCAATCAAGACCGACAGATATCACAAGCCGTCATGGCGGCACCCCAGGACCAACGTCCTGATGCCACTGTGTTGGGTTATAACGTCAATGGAGAAGTGGTACTTCTGCGAGAAGGCAGTGGAGATCTGGTATGCCTGGCCAACAATCCAAGTGCCTCCAAATTCAGTGTGGCATGTTACCACAAAGATCTGGAACCATTCATGGCGAGAGGTCGCGAACTCAAAGCTCAAGGTCTGGATTTCAAAACCATCTTTGACACCCGGGAAGAAGAAGTGAAATCAGGAAAGTTGCCGCTTCCTCAAAACAGCACGCTGATGGTACTGTCAGGCGATGAAGATCCTGAAACTGGCTTTATCAGAGATGCTCACACACGATATGTGGTATACATTCCGTTCGCAACGGGAGAAACCACCGGATTATCAGAAAAGCCACTTGGTGCAGGAGCACCCTGGTTGATGAATCCCGGGACACATCGAGCGCATATCATGATCACTCCACCCAATCCCTAAGTCGATGAAAATTCTGATCCCACTTCTTGGCCTGCTGATGCTGTCTTGTCAACAGCCTTCTGTCACAAAGGTCATTACCAATGATGAACTGGTAGCGTTGCTCAAGAATCCCGAGGTACAATTGGTCGATGTAAGGACACCCGGCGAGTGGTCAGATGGCATCATTCCCAACGCCAAAAAGATCAATTATCGAGATGACAATTTCCTGTATCAAATGGAGCAGGCGCTGGATAAGGACAAGCCCCTGGTTGTTTATTGTGCTGCGGGAGGCCGAAGTGCAGGTGCTGCCAAAAAATTGAGTGAACTGGGGTTCAAAAAGATCTATGATCTGGGAGTCGGTTTTACCGGCTGGAAAGCGGCCGGTATGCCTGTGTCGGAGGAGTAAAGATCTGTTTCGGACTTGATCAAGTTTAGAAATTAGATAATCAAAGAAATTGATCGAAATGTCGATCTATACTTACCTAATGACCGCCAAGATGATGTTAAATTAAGATTCGTCTACGACCCGGTCACTGCGAAGAATGAATCGGACCGACGCGGCAGTCTGATCAGTATCCGTACTACGAAAGCTTAATTGAGATTGCCACGTAAACCGGTGGCCGACGATCCGCCACTGCGGTGCCATCGCAATGACGATCCATATCCCTTAAATTAACAGCGTCGGAAGGCGTTTGGCCAAGTGTATGATATTCTTTGTCCAATTGGTTTTTTCCTTCCTAAACTCAATTACAGCAACTGAAACCACTTCAATGAGTTGAAAAGATGCGCGATTTTTCTAGTTTTGCCACCCCAATTGGCCTCATAGTTCAAGGGATAGAATAGAAGTTTCCTAAACTTTAGATCCAGGTTCGAGTCCTGGTGAGGCCACTTTTCCCTCTCCCAAAAACCTTAAGAGCTATTTTTTCATTAGATTGTCTTAAATAACAATTGCTATGAAAAAACTGACACCTAAACAAATGTCCTGTGTGAAAGCAAGTTCCAACACCATTGGAAACATAAGCTCCTTATTTTCTAATGTGCTTTACACTCCTCGTTCATTGGATTAATCGGGCGTCAAAACCAAAAGTTTATGAAAAAAATTGATCCTGATAAACTAATCACGATAAAGGCCGGCATTAAGAGTGATGGTCGCCGATTTAACTTTACCAACACTGGGTCAAACGTCGTGGGTTCTGCTTAATTTGCTCCAATAAGTGGAGAATAAATCGTAACATCAAATGTCCTTGCTGAATCGCCTCAAAAACATCTTCCGGGTACAGTCTCACGAAACTCAAATCCTGATCATCGCCATTGCGATTTTCGTCATTGAGTTTTTGAAGCTTACCTTCTTCTCAGCAATCATTGGAACGATCGTTGTACTTGCCGTTTCCTGGTTCATCTCTTTTTTGATCATCAAGATCTTCGATCGTAATGGCGATTATTCGCTACAAACGATCTGGAAAACATTGTTGGTTATTTATCTGGTGTATTTACTGGTTTCGTGGTTGTTGTGATTGTGCTACGCACTGCCTTGCCGGCAGGCAGGGGTGAACCTCATCCTTCGAGGACCTCAGGGTACGGGGATTTTTCTTGGAATGTTTCATAGAAAAGCACCTTGAGGCACTCGTAAGGTGCTTAGTACTCCTGTGGCATCACATAATTCGGATAGATCTTAAAGTGGGCTTTGGCCACTTCATCGAAGATCAGTTTTCGTAATTCTTCCAGGTTGAATTTAGTTTTTACGGAAGTGAAAATGGAAGGAATACTGTGCGCATTAACTTTTTCTACGGCCTCCTCATCGGGAAGCATGTCTATTTTGTTGAACACCTTGATGGTCCGAATATCTGAAGCGCCAATCTCATTTAGGGTCTCTTCGACAACCCGAATGTGATCTTCGTAGGCAGGATTGCTCACATCCACTACATGCAGTAGCAGATCCGCTTCCTGCACTTCCGCTAGTGTACTTTTGAATGACTCAATGAGATTGTGAGGCAATTTTCGGATGAAGCCAACGGTATCGGAAAGTAAAAAAGGCACCTGATTGATCACTACCTTTCTCACAGTGGAGTCTACCGTCGCAAAAAGTTCGTCTTTGGCATACACTTGCTCCTTACTCAAGGATCGCATTAAACTAGATTTTCCGGCATTGGTGTAACCCACCAACGCTACGCGTACAATATTGCTCCTGGACTTTCTTCTCGTCTCGGCTTGCTTCTCTACTTTATCCAACTGCTTACGGAGCAAAGTGATGCGGTCCCGAATGATTCTTCTATCCGTCTCAATTTCTTTCTCTCCGGCTCCACCCCGAGTACCCGTTCCCCCTCTTTGTCGCTCAAGGTGGGTCCACATCCGGGTCAACCTTGGAAGCAAATATTGAAATCTGGCCAACTCTACTTGCGTCTTGGCCTGGGAAGTCTTGGCACGCTTCAGGAAAATATCCAGGATCAACAAACTCCGATCATAGATTTTTACCTTGAGTTCTTTTTCAAGGTTCCTCAGTTGTGAAGGAGACAGGTCATCATCAAAAATGATCACATCGATCTTTTCAACCGTGATGTACTCTTTAATTTCTTGCAATTTGCCCTTGCCTACAAAAGTTCGGGTATCCGGGAATTGTAGTTTTTGAGCAAAACGTTTTTTGGTGTCGATGTTCAGCGTTTGTGCCAGGAACTCCAACTCATCAAGAAACTCCTTGATTTTCAAGTCAGACTCCTGCTTTGGCGCCACGGTTACCAAAATACCAGTATCATTCTCTATTTTCGTGTCAATCATCTTTCCCATGGCAAACGGCAAGTTTTTCAGCCCAGTTTGCAAAACTGCTATGTTTCTGTCAATTTTTTGATAACACTAAGCGCTCGATGTTGAAAACGCAATATCAATTCTCAATATGACTATCGGCATTATCATCAATAAAGCCTGGAACATCTACAACTTCAGAAGTAGCATTATCCGACATTTCATTAATGAAGGGCACGATGTTGTGGCCATTGCCCCACGGGATGAATACGTTGAAAGACTTGAAGCTATGGGCTGCAGATTCAGGGATTTACCCATGAGTGGAAGTGGCGTCAATCCATTTAGTGACCTTCTGCTGCTATGGCGAATCAGAAGGATCATCAAAGATGAAAAATTGGACGTACTTCTCACATACACCATCAAGCCCAATGTATATGGTTCTATCGCAGGTCGTCTACTCAATACGCCAGTCATTTGCAATATCAGTGGGTTGGGAACCACTTTTGTTTGGAACAATCTGGTTTCAAAAATTGCCATCTTCCTCTACAATGTTTCCGTAAGAAAAGCGTCCCATGTGTTTTTCCAGAACCCTGAGGACATGGAACTATTTCTGAGCAAAGTGCCAGTTCCGGAAAACAATGTGGGATTGCTCAATGGTTCAGGAATCGATCTTAAATCTTTTTCAGCGGCACCAAAGCTACCCGGAAAGGCACCTGTTTTTCTGATGATCGGACGTCTCATAATTGAAAAAGGGGCCTATGAGTACGCAGAAGCGGCTCAAATCATTAAACAAGAATTTCCAGCTACTCAGTTTTGGATGCTCGGGAAATGGGATCAGCTAGACAAACGATCAGTAAAACAGGAAGACCTTGATCACTGGCAAGAAAAAGGATTCATTCATTACAAAGGCACGACAGATGATGTCAAAACCATGATCGTTGAAGCAGATGTGGTTGTTCTTCCTTCTTACCGGGAGGGAGCCCCCAGAACATTAATAGAAGCGGGAGCGATGAGCCGCCCTCTGATTGCAACAGATGTCCCCGGTTGCAGGCATGTGGTTTCAGATGGTTTCAATGGATATTTGTGTGAAGTAAAGTCCGGCAAGCAACTAGCTGATGCCATTCGAAAGTACCTGGTCTTAGAAAATCAAGAGAAATTACAGTTAGCGAAAAACAGCCGCATCTACATGGAAAGTAACTATGATGAAAAAAAGGTGATCATTGCTTATCAAGAAGTAATCTCGTCCATTGTAGTAAAATGATTATATCAGCTCCTAAGTAGTTGAATTGGAACTTTAACTTTAACTTTACAAGGATTTAAGTGCGTCAATGAACAGCAAATTCCCGCCACATTTTTGCGTTATTTTTCTTTTACTTCTGAGTTCCTGCAATGTATACAAGCAGGATATCATGTTCAGACTGGATGAAGGAGCAAGCGCTCTTCAGAAATCTGTAGACATGGCCGAACGTAATTATGTTATTCAAGAGGACGATCTCCTGACAATCGATGTATTCACCAATGATGGTGAAAGGATCATAGATCCTGATTTCGAATTGATGCGAGATGTTCCATTAAATAATCAAAATCTCCTCACGTTCAACTACCTGGTACAGATAGACGGACAGACCAAGTTACCAATGATCGGAAAGGTCGATTTGAAAGGTATGACGATCGATGAAGCAGAAACCAAATTGGAAGAGCTCTATAATCACTTTTACAAAGATGTCTTTGTAAAGTTGGCATTTGAAAACAAACGCGTCATTGTACTTGGAGCCCCTGGAGGACAAGTGATCCCATTGGTTAATCAGAATATGACCCTCGTTGAAATACTTGCATTATCCGGGGGTGTGGAGTTTGGGGCCAAAGTTCACAATGTAAGAATCGTTCGAGGACCACTATCTAGTCCTACTGTGTTTGAAATAGATCTCAATACCGTAGATGGCATGAGGCAATCGGTTATTCCAATAGAACCCGGAGACATCATCTATGTTGAGCCATGGAGGAGGCCATTCTTTGAAGTGTTGCGTGACCTTTCACCTGTTTTTCAGGCTTCAACAAGTGTCGTCGCCTTAGTCGTTTTAATAAGGACCCTTTAATTTCAGATTTGGAACCCAATCATCCGATATCGACTTCAGCAGATAGCTCCAATCCAGTAGACTCGTTCGATCTGGGCAAGATGCTTTTTACGCTGAGGAGAAGCATCATTTGGATCATTCTGTTTGTAGTACTGGGAATCACCGGAGCCTACCTCATTGTTAGGTACACCAAGCCCCTCTACGAATCATCTTCAGTCATTAAACTGGATTTCGAAAGTGAAGCCAATACCCTCGGACTCGTCACCAATGGACAGTTACAGCAGGATAAGGGAATTTCTGGTGAAATAGAAATTCTTCGATCTAACCTCTTCTTGCGTAAGGTTGTAGAGGCCATTGATTATGATGTGAGCTATCATTACTATGGTCGGTACCTTTCTGATGAGCGGTTTGGTAATTCGCCTTTCATTATTTCTCATAAAGTCAAAAATGCCAGCTTCTACGATCGTCCCTTAGACATTACGTTAATTAGTGACGCAGAATTTGAAATTAAGCTTTCAAAAGATGGGGAAAGCATCATCAAAGGCAGGTTTGGACAAGATATTGTTACGGAAGACCTGAATTTGCTGGTCGAAAAATCCAAATTTTACGACCAGAGTCTTATCGGTGATACCTATTTTTTTATCATCAATAGCGATAACGCGCTGATCAAATATCTGCAAGCGAACAGCACTGTTCAGCCTGAAAATTTTTCAGCACAAACCATAAGGATCAGCCTAAAAGACTTCAATCGTGTCAAAGCCAGGGCATTTCTCACCGCGATGGACACCCTCTACCTGGAGTACACAAAAGACCAGAAAAATAAGACTATTGACCAGAAGATTGCATTTCTGGATGAACAAATCGCAGAAACTGAAAACCAGATTCAGGAATACGAAAATTACTTTGAAGAAATCATCATTGAGAATAAAACACTCAGTCTGGAAGGGGATCTTGCACGCACACTTCAGGAAATTAGCTTACTGGACTCACAGCAGTTAAACATAGAATCCAAAAAAGAGGCATTGGATCAGTTGATCACTAATCTCATTAGTGACGAGAGTATAAGAATAGATGCATATACACTCGAACAATTCCCGGGTTTCTTACAGTCTGCCGTGAAAGCATATCAAGAAGAAATCACGAACCGGTCAGAAAAACTATCTTCCTACAATGAAAACACCTATGTGATTGAGCAGATCGATCACCGTATTTCCATACAAAGAAAAACTTTACTGCAATCTCTGGATCAATTTAAAAAAGGACTCGATGATGCGTTTTTAGAACTGAGTGTGAAACGTCTCAGGTTAGAGGACAGCTTTTCTCAGCTACCGTCCATGGGTAGGGAATACAACAAAATCCGGAGCCTTTTTAACATGCAGGAAAACTTCCTCATGGGGCTGAGGCAAAGCAAAATGGAACTAGAATTAACTAAAGCGGGTACCGTCACCAATGGAACGCTATTAAGTCCTGCTTCATCACCCGCTACACCAATCAAACCTCAAAAATTACTTATCCTAGGAGCCGGTTTCGTCATTTCTATTACCATCTCTATGCTTTTCCTGGTGATCAGATACTTACTAAACAATCACATCACGAGTGCGAAAGAGCTTGAAAAATTAATCCCTGTACCCATATTGGGCACGGTCCCCTTCTATACTAAAGAAAAACTCCCATTGACTAAATTGATCGTCAATAAAGGCTCTAAATCTGCACTCAGTGAATCTTTGAGGACCATCCGTACCAATATGGATTTCCTAAATGTCGACAAAGAAGCTAAGACCGTGACCATCACGTCAACAATCAGTGGAGAGGGGAAGACATTCGTCGCGGTAAACCTTGGCGCTATCATCGCCTCAACGAATAAAAAAGTCTGCATCATTGATCTTGACCTCCGTAAACCGAAGGTGCATATGGCTTTCGAACAAGAAGCAAGACCTTACGGTTCGAGTACTTATCTAATCGGAAAAAGTAAGTTCGAAGATTGCATCGAGACAACAGCTGTAGAAAACCTTTTTTACTTTCCTGCAGGCCCCACACCTCCCAACCCTTCGGAGTTGGTGCTTAGTGACAAATTCGATGAGTTTTTACAACGCCTCAAAGAAGAGTTTGATTTCATAATTTTCGATACCCCACCCGTTGGACTGGTTACAGACGCGATCCTTGTGATGAAAAAAACGGACCTGCAATTCTACGTCGTGAAATCACAGTATTCCAGACGAGCATTCACCAGAACGATCACTGATCTGGTCAGAGTGAATAAGTTTTCCTCCCTCACTGTGATCTTCAATGGCGTTAAAAGCGGGTATGGGTATGGTTACGGGTATGGTAACTATGGGTACGGCGGATATGGCTATGGCGGATATGGTTACGGCTATTATGAAGAAAGCGCTAAACCCAAAGGCAAAATTGCCTCGATCATTAGCTCCTTATTCTAATGTTCTTTCAGAAAAAACCTGATCAGTCCTTACCGATTGATATTCACTCGCACCTGCTACCAGGAATCGATGACGGTGTGAAATCGATGGAGGAGAGTATGGAGGCCATTCAAGGACTCATGCAGTTGGGATTTAAAGGGTGTGTCACCACGCCTCATTTCTACGAGGAATTCTATCCCAACAAGGAAAGCGAGGTGTTGTCACTGGGCGAAGAGGTTGCTCGTGAAATTGAAAAAAGATCACTGGACTTTAAGTTGATCGCAGCCGGAGAGTACTTCATTGATTCCAGTTTACTGGAAAAAGTAAAATCAGGTCACCAATTAAATACATTTGGCAAGCATCACATTTTGGTAGAAACTTCTTTTCTGGCAAAACCTCAGATTTTTGAAGAAGTAATCTTCGAGTTAAAAACCGCAGGCTATCACCCTGTGTTAGCACATCCTGAGCGTTATCAATATTTATTTGAACAACCCTCCCTGGCTAGGGATTGGCATGACCAGGGAATACTCATGCAAGTCACCAGTGGTTCACTGGCTGGTATCTACGGGAAAGGACCTCAAAAGCTGGCAAGAAACTTCATTGACATGAATATCGTTAACATGCTAGGGTCTGACCTACACACCCCAAAGCAATTGGCAGGATTGAAAGCAGGCATGACCACTAAACATTATAAAAAAGCGGTAAAATCAATCTTATTGAATCATTCACTGGCTTAGAACTGTGGATAAAATTACTGTTATCAACAAGCGAAAATTTTAAAAAAACAGTAAATTGATTTAAACGTTTGTAACGTATCCACCAGAATTTTCCATGCAGGAAGACTATAAAAAAAAGGAACAGAGGGAGTTAATCAAAAAATTTGAAGCACTCCTTAAAAACAAACAGAGCTACTATTTCAACGAAGATGCTTTTCTGGAGATCATAGCATACTATCAGGAGCACGATAAATTGAAAATGGCAGCCAAGGCAACTAAAATTGCTTTGGAACAATACCCTTACAGCACAGATCTGGTAGCTGAAAGAGCCGACGTACTCATTAAGCTAAATGAGCCTGACCAAGCGATTGAAATTCTGGAAAACACCCTGATCTTTCAACCTAATGATCCCGACCTATTGCTGCAGCTAGGAACGATCATGGCCTTGCTTTCCAAATATGAAGCAGCCATTGAGAAATTCAGGATCGCCTTGATTTCCGCAGAGGAAAAAGACGAGGTATTGTACAACATTGGCCTTAGTTATCAGGGACTTCAGGATTATGCGAAAGCAATAGAAAGCTACAAAGAAGCCCTGGAACACAATGTAACGAATGAAGGTGTTCTTTATGAGCTGGCCTACTGTCTGGACCTAAATGGCGAATTAGAGCACAGCATAAAATATTATCAGGAATTCATCGATCGAGATCCTTATTCGGAGTTTGCCTGGTACAATCTGGGGATTGTTTTTAACAAGATCGGCGAAATCGATAAGGCCATAGAGGCTTATGAATTCGCCATTGCCATTGAAGACGGTTTTAGCAGTGCTCATTTCAATCTGGGAAATGCCTTCATGAATGCGGGCCGTTTCAACGAGGCCTTGAACGCTTACAATCGCACCCAGGAAATAGAAGGAGCAAGTGCTGAGATTTATTGTCATACTGGGGCATGCTATGAAAAAATGGAGACATTTGACCTGGCAGTGAAGTATTACCAAAAAGCCGTAAAGCTCGATCAACTCTACCATGAGGCCTGGTTTGGGCTGGGAGTTGTTTTGTCCATTCAAAAGAAATTTTATGAGTCAGTTCATTTCCTGACCAAAGCCACCAAGCTGGAACCTGAAAATGCCTTGTATTGGAAGTCACTGGCATATGCGGAAAATAGCACAGGTAACATCGTCTCTGCAATAGATGCTTACATTGAAGCGAGTGAGCTGGATCCCTCCGATCCTCAGACCTGGCTGGACTGGTCCGAGGTATATTACGAACAGGGAGACTATGAAAATGCCTACGCAATCGTAGAAGGTGGGCTCAACGAACTTCCAGACAACACCGAACTGCTGTATCGGAGTGTTGTTTATCTCGTATCTGCGAATCGATACAAAGAAGCATTTAGTAAACTGGAAATCGCGCTAATCCTTGATTTTGAGGGCCACACGTTGCTTTTTGATTTTTTTCAAAATCCCCAAACCCAGACAGCACTGTTCAGAATAATCGAGCAGTATCGAAAAAACGAACGCTAAGGGTTTCTTTTTAACCATAATTATTGATTTTTGGGGCTTCGTTTTTGAAAACCTATGAATTACGACCTATCGCAACTACCTGACAGGACCTCAAAACCTCGCAATACTGGTTTTACCATGGTCATGGACAAAGGCCTTTCACTTCGTGAAATGGAAGACATGATTGAGACCTGCGGTGAATTTGTCGACATCATCAAATTTGGATGGGCAACATCTTATGTGACACCCAAACTAAAAGAAAAGATTGCGCTATTGAAAGACGCTGGCATTCCTTTCTATTTCGGCGGAACATTATTTGAAGCTTTTGTCATTCGCAATCAATTGGACGATTACAGAAAAGTGCTGGACAAGTTCGGTGTGGAATATGCGGAAGTAAGTGATGGTTCTATCGAAATGAACCACGACGACAAATGCGAATACATCAGCCAACTCTCTGGTCAAGTCACGGTATTGAGTGAAGTTGGCTCTAAAGATGCCGCAAAGATCATACCTCCATACAAGTGGATCGAGCAAATGCGAACAGAACTCGAGGCTGGTGCATGGAAGGTGATCGGCGAATCTCGAGAAGCTGGTAATGTTGGTTTATTCAGGGATTCTGGAGAAGTCCGACAAGGACTAGTAGAAGAGATCCTGACTCAGATACCTTCAGATAAGATCATTTGGGAAGCCCCTCAGAAAGCACAACAAGTCTGGTTTATCAAATTAGTCGGATCCAATGTCAACCTGGGTAATATTGCGCCAAATGAAGTAATACCTTTGGAAACCATTCGCTTGGGTCTAAGAGGAGATACTTTTAGTCACTTCCTGGATAACGCTTAAGCCCTCATCAATATATGCAACCTTACCTGAGCTGGTTCTTGAAGGGCCTGGCAATGGGAGCTGCCAACGTGATCCCAGGTGTCTCTGGAGGCACCATCGCATTCATTACCAACATTTATGAACGGTTCATCAATGCCCTTAAAAGCCTTGATCTGGATGCGGTAAGCTTGCTCTTCAAAGGAAAAATCAAGGAATTGATCATAAAGATCGATTTCTGGTTCTTGCTGTCAGTACTTGGTGGTGTGGCCGTCAGTATTTTGAGTTTGGCCAAGCTGCTGGAATTCCTTTTCCTCAATTACGAGACATTAACGCTGGCTTTTTTCTTTGGATTGATCATCGCTTCGATTGTTGCGGTAGGATCTCAGATTGAGTCCTGGAACTCCTCAACTGTCGTTGCTCTGATCGTAGGAACAGCAATTGCGATCAGCATCGCATTTTTACCTCCGGCCAATGCTAATGATGCCATCTGGTACGTATTTCTATGTGGAGTGGTCGCTGTTTGCAGCATGATTTTACCCGGGCTTTCGGGTTCTTACATCCTGTTGCTTATGGGCAATTACATCCTCGTGCTGCAGGCAATTAGTGGATTTAAATTCAAAGTGATCATTCCAATGGCCGCGGGTTGCATTGTAGGCTTGCTACTGTTCTCAAGATTACTTTCCTATCTCTTCGCACACTACAAATCACAAACCATTGCTTTGCTGACAGGATTTGTTACTGGCTCACTGGTAATCATCTGGCCCTGGAAAACGGCTGAAACAATCACGATAGAAGATAAGGAAAAAGTAGTCGGCTATACGTGGGAAATGCCGGAACTGAATGGCGCATTTGCTATCGCATTCTTACTGATACTCATTGGTTTCGGACTAGTATTCTTCATTGAGCGCACAGGCCAGAAAAAACCAGCGAAGTAATCAAGTCAAAGACTCGATTATCTTAATGATCCTACGCTCCAGTGTTTCCGGCTTCTTAGCCTGGAGAATGCTGATCACTGCTTCTTTGCGTTTAGTAAAACTCAGGCCTTCAAATACTTCTTTCAGGCCTTCCCGCTGTAAACGACTGTCCAGTGACTCAGGAATAGTGACGGTCTTTTTCTTGCTATCGATTCCCGGATAGTCTGTACCTCTCCTTACTTCCTTTACCACAGCTCTTGGCCGAAACCTCAAAGTGGACCACTGCTCATTGATGGATACCTGACGAACGGCTATCCAATTTGCAGAGATAAATTGATCCCAACCATGATCTCTTCCCATATCCGTAGGAATTTTTGAGCTCCGCTTCGGGAATGCCACCCAGTGATTATCTGAAGATGGATCTTGAATAAATCCGGAGATCATGGCGCCAAGTTCTGCTTTGTGTCGAATAAACAACAGCACACCCCCTTGCTTATAATCATTGAAACTAACCTGCTGCTCCAAACCTTCTTCTTTTAAAGCTTCAGTCAAGTCCTCCGGGCAATTGACAACAAAAAAGTGCTGGAGGTCCTTAATTTGGAGTTTCTGAACAAGTCCCATTTACTATTAATCAAATAATACCGTGTAATTGGTGTCCGCCAATAACTTATTCTTATCCGGATCTTTATCCCACTCTGTAAGCCCATTAAAAAATGCCCGGATCGAGAAAAACATCAAAGCACCGTCCTGGATCTTGTATAAGGTGTAGTCAGGAACTACAAACGTCTTGTCCACCATCGCAATGGCACACCATCCTCCATATGCCGGCTCAAATTTTTCAGGGGATTGCTCGTATGTCTTTTTGTTTTCCTCAGAAGAAAAAAGCAAGTGGCGTCCATCAATTTCGATTAAAATATCAGAGCTTCCCTTTTTTGCTTCTCCAAGGAAATAACTTACCGGATCATATCCATCGAGCAAAACCTCTCCGTTTTCTACGGGATAGGCCTCTTGCGCTACCACAATACTTGAGCATATCAATAGCAAAAAAGTGAATAGGGATTTCATATATCTACGCATGTAATTTTTGACGTCAGTAAATTAAAAAGTTCAGGCTTTTGCAGCACTACTGGACAATTCCTTTGTGCGAATGAAATAGAGGTATTCCGCCAGAAAGAATGCTCCAAAACCACTAAATATGTGCCAAAGAAAGTGTGAGCCCATCGGTAAGATATTTGTTACTCGAAGGTCCATTTCTCTACACACCAATGATAAGATCAAAAAAGATACCGAAAGGATGATAAACTGCCCCTTTTCAAATTTTGTCTTTACCAGATAAAAGATCAAAGGAAAAAACACGAGGGTTCCTGCAATAAAATAGCTCAGGTTCGTTGCCATTTCCTCTGGAAATAGCTCATGCATTGCATAACGAAGGATAGTGCCCGGAATAACGATACTGACTGTTCCCCACCAATTGGGAATGATCTTCAACCAAAAATATACTCCAACTGAAAACATAAGAATTGCGGTAGGCAACACATCCATCAACAATAAGTATTCAGAATTCCGAAAAGCATGAAAAAGTGTACTTCCTGTGCCTCCCAAAATCAGAAGTGGTACACAATAAAAGATGAATGGATATTTCTTAACGTCTCCTTTGAGTTTCAAGGCCCAATAGACCGCAGGCAACACAATGGCCAGAGAAGAGAAGGCGTTCCACGGCTCACTGAATAAGATGGTCAGGTCTGTTTCTGCGTAGAAAGGACCTCCATCTGGTGCCAAACCGATATTTTCTTGCTCAGGAAGCATCTAATTTGAACTTGACATTGAAAAAATCTAGAAGATTAACGCTGTGTTACCTAAATATGTTGAAATCTCAGGAATTTAATTTAGCCCCTTTGTATTGTACTTGTCAATTTGAAATTTTATCCGGTGTTCTTTCTGGAATTTGCGGGGTTGAGGAAGTTCATTACTTTCGCTTATTCTAATAACTGAAAATGTTACAAACTCTTAGATTTCTGGTCTTTGTAGGAGGCCTTGTCATCATAGCACTAGGATTGGTGATCATGCTGCTAGAGAATGAACCCAAGTACGACGTTGAATATCTGGTGAATATTGAATTATTCCTGACCTTTGGCGTAGGATTATTATTGATCTTTTACATGGTGAGAAAAAGAGGAATCGGTGGGTAATGAGTGACCTCATCAAGATACTCTACGTGGATGATGAAGTGGGTAACTTAAACTACTTCAAGTCTGCGTTTAGACGAGAGTTTGAAGTACTTATTGCCGGTTCGGGAGCAGAAGGCCTGGAAATTCTCCAGGAAAACCCAGATATACCTGTAATTCTCACTGACCAGCGCATGCCCAAGATGACGGGTGTCTCATTTCTCATGAAATCCATGGAAATACTCCCAGAAGCCATACGCATTCTGGTAACAGGATTTTCGGACATGGAAACAGTGATCAATGCCATTAATCATGGCAACATCTATTACTTCATTCACAAACCCTGGTCGTATGATGAAATGCGAATCGTCATCCAAAAAGCTCTTGAAACGCATCAACTGCGGGTACAGAACAAAGAGCTTCAGATCATGGCTGAGCGAAAAGAGAAAGAACGCATCTCTTCGCAGCTGATCGCATTAAGAAATCAGATCAACCCCCACTTTTTATTCAACTGTCTGAACACCCTTCGGGCGATGATCCCTAACAATGAAAATGCGCGGCAGTTCATTAAGCACATGTCCTCCACCTATCGCTACATGCTGGATCATCAGGATTCCAATCTTTCTCATCTGGAGAATGAATTGAAGTTCGCAGAGGACTATATATACCTTCAAAAAGTACGTTTTGGCGAGGCACTGGACTATTCTGTCAACATTGAGAATGCACGAAGGGACTGGACTCTACCGTCAGGAGCCTTGCAACTTTTGGTGGAGAATACCATCAAACATAATGCTGCCAGTCGGAACAAGCCGCTTAAAATCGACATCTACGACGAAGAAAATTCCATAGTCGTCAAAAACAACTATCAACCTCGGCCAGATGGTGCCGAATCCATGGGCATCGGGCAATCCAACCTGGTAAAAAGGCTCGCTTTCTTCTCGGAAGCCGAACCGGAGTTTTATCAGGAAGGTGAGTTTTATTATGCCAAGGTTCCTTTATTGAAAAAAATATCATAACTTCCTCTCTGTCAAAAACACCGTATGTTTCAAGTAGTAATCATCGAAGACGAGCCTTTAGCTGCTCAAGATCTGGAGCAAACCCTCATTCAATTAGACGAGGAAATTCAAATCACAGCTAAGCTGGACAGTGTAGCTTCCGCCGTGGAGTGGTTCCAGAAGAATGATGCAGACCTGATCTTGTCAGATATACAATTAGGTGATGGTCTTAGTTTCGACATTTTCAGTAACGTAGAGACCAAGGCTCCCATCATCATTACCACTGCTTTTGATCAATACGCGATCAGAGCATTCAAAGAAAACAGTGTTGATTACCTGCTTAAACCGATCGACAAAGAAGAGCTTTCGACGGCTATCGATAAATTCAAAAGCTGGAAGCAATCACAAGAGGAATTTGATCTGGAAAACTTCCTGGATGCCTTAAAACCAGAAATCAGACCTACCTATCAGGAACGATTCATCGTCACTTTGGGTGAAAGGATCATCAGCATCCCGGAAGAGAATGTTGCCTACTTCTTCAGCGAAGACCGATACACTTATCTGGTCGAGAAAACAGGAAAACAACATATTCTAAATACCAATTTGGGAGATCTGGAAGGCACCTTAAATCCTAAGGACTTCTATCGTATCAATAGAAAATATATCATCTCTTACCGTGCCATCAAAAGCATGGTGGCTTACAGCAAGAGCCGCGTTAAGATCGACCTGGAGCCCGCACCGCCTAATTCCATGGAAGTAGTAGTCAGCGTAGAACGTTCAGGAGCTTTTAAAAGGTGGCTCAATAGATAAAAACTTTAGCCCCAACCATTTTTGGCATCACTATTGCTTAACATCAAGTATTAGTAGTGAAATACTAGTTAGGTTGTTTTGAGTTTTTTTGGTTGGTTGAAAAAAGCCCTTCTCTCGAAGGGCTTTTTTCTTATGCTTCTGTCTGTTGCAGGTTTTCGCGATATACGCGCATTTGGCTCACTGTCGTCTTCAATGTTTCCAAATGTCTGCTCGCCTCTCTGATGATCATTTTCTTCGGATTATCATTCTCGATCATGTGCTCAATGATCTGTGCCTGCTTTGCCAGAATTGTGAGCCCAAGTGATTTTAAGGTAGGCCGGTTTTTTCTCGTTAGCTGATAAACATCAATGACTTCCTGGTCAGTAAGTGCCCGCTCATAGGCCTTGTAATCATGCGTAACAGACTCAATGAACAGATCGAAAAATCGTCGCATCTTATCCTTGTCATCTTGTAAAATATTCTGTAGATATGACAAGGAAATCTCATCATTGGCTTTCTCTCGCATGGACAGATGTAATTCCATTTTCTTGTAGAATTCATCTGGCACAAATGGTTTAGTAAGAAAGTCATTCATCCCACATTGATAGACTCTATTCTGCACCTCTACCATAGCTGAAGCTGTCAATGCGATGACGGGTAGGTCCTGAAAATAAGCTGCTTCCTGTTCGCGGATCCAACCTATGGTTTCATAACCATTCATAATGGGCATTTGAATGTCCAGCAGGACGATATCCACCTGATGTTCCTTCAAAACCGCAATTCCCTCTTTCCCATTTTCAGCTTCCAGTACATTGAGTCCCCAGGACTCACAAAAGTCTTTGGCGATGACCCGATTGAAAATATTGTCTTCTATGATCAGGACACTGCCGTTCAGGCTTTCTTTTTTCTCTTCTTTGGAAGCCGATTGCTTCATATCAAGGCTGGAACCACGCCGCAACACCAGTTTAAAACGGAATACCGTGCCGGCCCCTCTCTCAGACTCTACTTCAATCTTACTGTCCATCAGTTCCAGCAGTCTCCGAGTGATAGAAAGGCCCAATCCTGAACCTCCAAAACGACGGGTGATAGACTTATCTGCTTGTGAAAAGACACCAAATATAGCCTCCTGATTTTCTTTTGAAATACCTATCCCCGTATCCTCAATCTCAAAAAGGATATGATCGAAATTATTGACCTTATCCAGTCGCTTACATCTGATGGTAACCTCTCCTCTTTCCGTAAACTTGATCGCATTATTGACCAGATTATGAAAGACCTGATTGAGCCTAACCTGGTCTCCCCAATAATTGGCTTTTAGCTTATCGTCGATTTCCAGCTTTAGCTGAATTCCTTTTTCCTCCGTAAGCGTTTCATAATTGACCCGGATCGCATCCAGCAATTCCCGCATATTGAATTCAGCATTTTCCAGCAGGATCTTACCTTCCTCGATTTTTGCAAAGTCCAATATATCCGTAACAATCGCCAGCAAATGATCACTCGACTTCTTCAGGATATTGAGCTTTTGTAATTGCTCTGGGGGTGGGTCTTTCTTTAGCAACAGATGGGTAGTTCCGATGATCCCATTCAACGGGGTTCTTACCTCGTGGGACATCATTGACAGGAAATCTGCCTTGGCCAATGAAGCCTCCTCAGCACTCTCCTTGGCACGCTCCAGCGATCGGTAAGCAGACTCCTTTGTCATTACGGACCCGAGCCAGTTGGCAAAGAGTCTCATGAATTCCCCTTCATGATCGCCAAACTTCTCGGTTCTGCCATTCGGAGATAGAAACTCCACCGCACCAAAGTATTCATCCGCCACTTTGATCGGAGCACCCAGATAAGATTGTACTTCCTGTGGGTGTTCACAACAAGGGTGCCCCGCATATTCGGCATCACTTTCTCGGTGAAAAAGCACCACGGATCGGCTTTGATAGGCTAAATGACTGTAAGTGTTTCCCAAGGGCTTTTTTACTTTGTCTGTCTTAATGATACTTTGCTGATCAGCGAGGTACTTGATTTCGTAAGTATCATCTTTGATCGAGCTGATGATCCCAACAGGCATATTCAGGTAATTGCAGATAGCTTGCAAGGCATCTTCCAGTAAGTCTGCCGTAGGTAACGACTTTACCGCCAGATCATTCAGCAAGCGAAGGCCAACTTGATAATTATAAATTCGCTCCTGCTCTTTGTGCTGTCGGGTTACATTCCGGCTAAACACGGACACACCGGTTACTTCCCCGGCATCACTCCAAATCGGCATGGCCGAACTATCCATAACAACAAGCTGATCGTCAATCTCGAACGTAATCTCCTGCGCGCACTTGGTGCCAGAAAGTGCTTTTAAAATAAATGCAAACTCATCTTCCCAGGTAGCGTTTACACGCTCTGGTTGAATTCTCGCTCCTATTCGGACTTCTAAACCAGTTCGCTGAACATGAAGGTTCTGAAAAACAGAATTGAAATAAATAAACCTCAAATCCTTGTCTACCGCCCAGACCGCATCTGTTGTATTCTCGATAAGCATACTGATCTTACCTTCCGTGCGTTTTCTTTCCGAAATATCTCGAGCGGAACTATGAAAGCCATTGATCTCCCCGTCTTCATCAAAGATCACACGGGTGTAGATCTCCATCCAGATGTATTCCCCGTTGTACTTTCTGATCCGGCATTCTACATTAGAAGAAGCATCACCTCCATTCACCATTTGACTCAGCCGCCCTTTCAATTCATCCCAATCATCCGGATGCATGAAATCTTTAGGAGCTTTCCCCAGTATCTCCTCTGGTGGGTATCCCATTTCTACCTGAGCAGCCTGTGAGATGTACTTATAGGTACCGTCTATGGAATGAACACCAATAACATCCCTGGAATTTTCTGAAAGTATTTTGTATTGATCCTCACTATCCTGAAGAGCTCTTCTCAACTCTTTTATTTCCGAAACCTGCCGTGCGACAGCCCTGATCTTGACCAACTTTCCTTCATGATAGTCCAGGGACACTTTCTGCGCAATCCTGATAGGATCTTTTCCTTTAGGTAGAATACGCATCTCATAGTAGCCTGACGTAGCCTTCGACTCAAATAAGGATTGATGATAGCGATCAACTTGTTCCAGGTCCTCGGGATGCACAAAATCAAAGGCTACTTTATCTGCCAACTCTTGTTCCGAATGACCAAGTAACTCACAGGTTTTGGCATTTACGAACAAATAATTCCCCCAGCTATCCAATTCATAAATGGCATCGTCCACTTTGTTGAGCAATTCCATGTGCTGCTCTTCTCTACGCAGGGCCTGCATCCTAGATCGATGCAATTTCAACTGATCAGAAATTTGTTGTGCGATGATCTGCAAGGACGTTTTTTGCTGTTCAGTCAACGATCTGGGTGAAGCATCTACCACACACAAAGTGCCCAATGCAAAACCCGATTGGTCATGAATGGGAATTCCGCAATAAAAAGAGAAAATCGGATATTGCTGTAGTAGTGGATTATCGAAAAAGCGCTCATCCTTGCGGGTATCCGGTACCTCGAGGAGCTCACCTTCCGGCAATTTAATGGTATGCGCACAAAGAGAAAGTGACCTTGGTAGTTCCGTAATCTCCGCACCAAAACAGGACTTCAACCATTGCCGATCTTCATCGATAAAAGAAATAGCGGACATCCTAACACCGCATACCGTAGCAGCCAAACGAGTTAAATTATCGTAGGCTGTCTCTTTTGCCGTATCCAATAGCTTGTAAGATCGCAGTTGAATTAGTCGTTCGGCTTCATTTTCCGGTGGTTCTGGAATCTTCATGCTTCCTTCTAATCTAGCTAAAGATATTGATCTTCTGCCATTTCGAAAGGCATCTTCGACAAGTCGCAGCTAAGTTTCGCTAAAACATCCTAAAAAATAAGTGAAAATCGCCTAAGCGCCTGAAAATAAAATCTAGATGACTTGCTGAATAATTACAGCCTCACCGGCAAATTGAAAGGTTTCTCCAGTTTGTTTTCCCTGCATGAGTGTGCCGATAGGTGTTACAGGGGAAATGCAGAAAAAAATTTGATCTGCTACGGTGATTTCTCCCAATGAAACGGAGATGAAATAATTCCTATCTTCTGTGTGTACGATGCTACCTAGTTCAACAGATGGAGACTCCTTATCAGGATTGATCATTTCCAGTGGCTTCTTGAGCTTGGCTACTTCGTTCATTTGAGATGCAAGTCGCTCCTTCTCCAGGTGCATCATGGCCCTACCGGTCTCATATTTATCTCCGGCGCTGCTTTTGGTTTCATTATTGGCAGAAGACTGGGCAGCTTTATCTAAAGCAATGAGGTTGTGGAATTTTTCGTCCACAACCTCTTTACAATGATCTAATAAAGCCTTTTTTAAAGCAAGACCTTCCAATTACAAGTCGAATTTAATGCCTTGTGCCAATGGCAATTCAGTAGAATAATTGATGGTATTGGTCTGGCGTCTCATATAAGCCTTCCATGCATCAGAACCAGATTCTCTTCCTCCACCGGTTTCTTTTTCTCCACCAAAAGCACCACCGATCTCCGCTCCTGAAGTACCAATATTCACGTTAGCTATCCCGCAATCAGATCCTTGATGTGAAAGGAAAAGTTCTGCTTCCCTCATGTTGGTGGTCATGATCGCCGAAGAAAGCCCTTGAGGCACATCATTCTGCATGTGAATGGCTTCATCCAGCTCATTGTATCGGATCAAATAAAGGATTGGTGCAAAGGTCTCATTACACACAATATCGTATTCGTTCTGTACTTCGTAGATCGCAGGTTTCACATAGCAGCCTGATTCATAACCTTCGCCACTAAGTACCTCGCCTTCAATGATGGCCTCACCACCTTCATTTTCAATTTTCTTCAAAGCACGCTCGTACATGGCTACTGCATCGGTATCGATCAGTGGGCCAACATGCATGTTCTCATCCAAAGGGCTACCGATTTTGAGTTGTGCATAGGCTTTTACCAAACGGTCACGTACCTGATCAAAAATATCATTGTGGACGATGAGTCTTCTGGTCGAAGTGCATCGCTGACCAGCTGTTCCTACGGCTCCAAAAACTGCACCGGGGATTACCAGATCCAGGTCCGCATTTTTAGAAACAATGATCGCATTGTTTCCTCCTAATTCGAGGATGGTTTTACCCAATCTGCGACCTACTGCTTCGCCAACAGCTTTTCCCATTCGGGTAGATCCTGTAGCTGAAACCAAAGGCACACGTCCATCATCAGCCATGCGCTTGCCTATTTCGGCATCGCCTACAACCAAACCGCAGATACCACCATCAACACCATTTGCTTCGAATACCTCCTGAGCGATATTCTGACAGGCTATGGCAGAGAGAGGCACTTTTTCGGATGGTTTCCAAACGCAAACATCTCCACATACCCAGGCGATGGCCGCATTCCAGGACCATACGGCTACCGGGAAGTTGAACGCGGAAATGATCCCCGTGATTCCTAAGGGATGCCATTGCTCATACATTCGGTGAGAGGGGCGCTCAGAATGCATCGTCAATCCGTAAAGCTGTCGGGAAAGCCCTACTGCAAAGTCGCAGATATCGATCATTTCCTGTACTTCACCCAGGCCTTCCTGCAGGGATTTACCCATTTCATAAGAAACCAACTTACCTAGTGGTTCTTTCTTCCTTCGGAGTGCCTCACCCAACTGACGAACAATTTCTCCTCTTTTAGGAGCAGGAACTAACCTCCATGATTTGAAAGCATTTTGTGCTGCCTCAATCACTGATTCATAAGCAGCCTCATCGGCCAATGTAACACTTGCGATTAGCTGACCATCAACGGGTGATCGGGATTCGATGGTAGCTCCACTTGAATTGAGCCATTTACCTCCAATGGCTGCGCCCTGATTATCAGGCAAAATATCAAGTTCTTTTAAGAAAGAGTTATCAACACTCATGGGTAAAAAAGTTGCAATTATAAATTTCGCGCAAAGCTAACCAAAGGCGAGCGGGTGATACATGTTATGACAAATAAAAAAACCGCTCCTCGATTGAAGAGCGGCCTCCTTAAGATGAAAAACTTTCACCGTCACCAACCTATACCATAAAAGGCTTTTTCACCGTCAGGATAATATCCTTCTATCAACATTCCCTCGCTCGAAGAACGTGCTAACGCCAATTTCAGATCTTCCAGGTCTTCTATCGGATCACGATTGATCTTCACAATCACGAATCCTTCTTTGACATTGGAATCTTTCCATTTTCCATCTCCAAGCGTTTCCAATCGGACGCCATTTTCAATTCCCAAATCTTCCTTCTCTTCACCTGTCAACTCGACAAACACAGCGCCTTCTGTAGAAAATACATCCACATTAGCAGCTACTACTTCTTCGGTGCCAAATGAATTCTTCAAAGTAGCTCGGGTAGTCTTTCGTCGACCATCCCGCAGGTAGGTCACTTCCACCTGATCACCAGGACGATTAAGTGCCACTTGCTCCTGTAACTCGGAAACACTGTTTACTTCACGGCCATCCACCGCTACAATAACATCTCCTACTTCAATTCCGGCATCCTCCGCCGAACTATTGCCCTGCACATTAGCCACATAAATTCCTTTTAATACTCCCAGGTCTTCCTGTTCCGACAACTCTGCATTTACCGTGACGATACTTACCCCAAGCAAGGCCCGTTGTACCGTCCCGAATTCCACCAAATCACGTGCTACTTTTTGAACCAAAGTCACGGGAACTGCAAATGAGTATCCTGCAAATGTCCCGGTAGGCGAAGCAATGGCAGTGTTAATCCCTACCAATTCACCTTTCAGATTGACCAATGCACCCCCACTATTACCAGGATTTACTGCTGCATCTGTTTGAATGAAAGCTTCAATAGACAGATTCGAACCACGATTTCTTGATCGAAGTATGTTGATACTTCTGGCCTTCGCACTCACGATACCTGCAGTTACTGTAGAGCGAAATTCGTAGGGGTTTCCCACCGCCAACACCCACTCTCCTATCAGAATATTGTCTGAATCACCCCATGAGATTCGTGGCAATCCACGTTCCTGGATCTTGATCACGGCTAAATCCGTTGTAGGGTCTACGCCTACTACATCTGCTATATAAGTACGATTATCATTGAGAAGCACTTCAATTTCATCGGCTTCTTCAATCACATGATTATTCGTAACGATATACCCATCTTCCGTGAAGATCACCCCTGAACCGGAGCCTCTGGAATAAGGCTGGTTATCCTGCCGTGGAGCGGGCTCTCCGAAATATCTCCTATAAAAATCCTCAAACGGATTGTCCGCGTTTCTGGACCTTGCCGAACTATAGGTCGTCCTGATGTGTACCACGGAAGGTGTAGAAAGCTTTGCAGCATGTACAAAATTCAACCCTCCCGATACTGCAATATCAGTTGTGTCAACGGTGTAATTCGTAAAGCTCACCGGATTTGGTGAAGTGTAGTTTACCGGTAGGACATCCTTACCTCCGTCAGTTCCTACAAAAATTGAGTATCCTGAAATGGCGATCACCCCACCCATTACTGAGGAAAAGATCATTGCCAATACTAAATTCCTTGTTTTCATTTATTTCGAGTTTATCCTTATAACGTCCCCTTCGGGATGGTGTTCCCGAGCGTAGTTGATTAGATTAACGTACGAAAGCCCTCCGGGTGTTCATGCTTAACATCATTTAACGAAAAAAGCGGGACTCTCATCCCGCTCCTCACTATTCAATCTATCACTCACTTATTACTTGATCGCAATGCTTCTTTTGGCGATTTTCTTCTCATCTTTTGGGATTGTGATACGCAAAACGCCATTCTCAAAAGAGGCGCTCACTGCCTCCTGATCAATATTATCAGGCAATTGGAACGATCGGGTGAAGGAACCGTAGCTACTTTCTACCGAACGATAATTCTTGCCATTATTTTCTTTTTCGAGTTTCCTTTCGCCACTTACAGTCAATCTTCCGTCATTGAGGTCGATGTTCACCTGATCTTTATTAACACCAGGGATATAAAAATCAATTTCGAACTGTTGATCAGTTTCGGCTATATCCACTTTAGGAGCGAATTGAGAAGGAGCTGTTCCTCCATTATAAATGTCCTCATTGAAAAAACGATCAACGAAACTTCTGAAAGTTACAGGTGAATAATTCGAGGGGTTATATTTAACTAATGCCATGATTCTTTTTGTTTAAGTCGAACATTAAATTCAGGAAGGCATTGATCGAATTCTGTGCCAACCCCAAAAACCTTTCATTTACAAGAATAAAACTGTCACTTTGGCATGTTTTGCAATTATTTACTGGATTTATATGTCATTTTGTCTTATACAGATTGTAAATTGGAATAAACTCAAACTTTGAAAAAAAATTCAGCAGCTTGTTTTGCAGATTCAATAGAGACCAAATACATTTGCAATCCTTTTCCGAGAGAAGCCCGGAAAAACAAATAAAAATTCCTCTTTAGCTCAGCTGGTTAGAGCATCTGACTGTTAATCAGAGGGTCCTTGGTTCGAGCCCAAGAAGAGGAGCCCATAAGCCGCGATTCGTCGTGGCTTTTTTTATGCATTCCAGCGAGAAGTTTATCCCGACGGATGGAAGGAAGCCCGGAAAGAGGAGCAATTAAGCCGGTTTTTACCAGTTTTATCTTGTATTTACACTTGGGGCACACGCCGGTTCGAGGGCTAGCCGTCCGCCCCAAGAAGACAAGCTCCTAGAAGACGGTTATTTTCAAAGAAATTCGAGGGTAGCTAACTTGCCGGACATGATGTAACAACCTCCGCCAGCCCTCAGGACGAAAGCGGCAGCGAACAGGAACTTATAGCAGGGTTTCTTTTATTTTAAGATATATGATCGTTGGATTGTTCTCCTCCAGAGACTTTCCTATCAAATCCTGGTAAACCCTGGAATTCTCATCTTTCAAGGCATTCGCTTTTTTCGTATCATTCTTTCGTGGAGCATTGATATAAAAATAGAAGCCGTCTTGATCTACTCCTATAGGGCCTATCAAATAGTTTGTCCATGTTTCGTCCAGACTAAATTTCTTTAGCACCATATCCTGCTGCTTAAGGTAAATGCCGAACCCTCCACCTTTTGGATCCGCATGACCAAATGCGAGCGCATGCCGATTTTCATAGAACTGCTCCGAAAGAAATGAGGTCTTAAATTCGTGCATGGATGCGATAAATGCATCAATATCCTCCTTCCGTCCTTCGGGCCAGGTTGTGCTTCCAAAATCAAAAGTATACTTCTTGTATGGATTGCCCGATTCATTGAGAAAGTAGATATTCGGATCCGCAACGTTACTGTACAGCAACCCGTTGTGACCTTCCCTCAAACCTCCTGTCATGGCGAAACTCACCGGGTAATTCTCTTGATCATAAGGAAATAGCTCCTGGACTAAACTACTATTCGCATCCAAAATCTTCAGGTTGTGAGTGTCAGAGTTAAAGCCTACGTATGTGGCATAATTGAGGCCCAGTTTTCTGAAGTATTGGGGATACTGATCTCTAAATCTCATCGCAGACAAAAACTGACCATCATGGTCATATGAGATCAAAGAAATGCTTCGATTGTCCAAAACGTGAATGCCATCTTTGTCTGCCTGAAGGTCCGTCGGCATTAAGTACTCTCCTGGTCCTGTGCCTCTGCTCCCGACAATCCCGAGATATTCGCCTTCATCGCCATAAATACTTACAGTCTTTTTTTTATCATCCAGAATATAGTAGCGCTCTGAAAACACTTCTAACCGACTGATCTGTGCCAGTAAGTTGTCTGACGTTTCGAGTGGAATTGCATCAACCTCAAAATATGAATGCAATGAATTAGCCCCAACATCACCTACATTGATGAGAATGGGGTCCGGCACCTCTGAAAATGTCCTCGTATCTTTTGTACTGCACCTACTTACGCAAAGCACTATAGCTACCAATATTAACAAGGAGCTTGTGGCCGGCACCAGCTTATGATTAGTTTTATACATTGAATTCATTGTCCTGACTTTTTCAAACTTTGAGGTAGCATCTATATGGCCTTCCTAATTCCCCCAGGAATGATAAATCGTGGCCACTGCACAGTCCGAATATACGGTTTGAGTTGAATTTAGACTCTTAATATGGACTTCACCACGTATGTCGGGGTTTTTGCATTTATAATCGATGGACGAGAAGTTTATCCCGATGGATGGATGAAAGCCCAGGAAGAGGAGTAACTAAATTCCATTTATCAGCAGCCTCAGGTACTACTATTTTCCAGCATCAATCCGGAATGATACGCTGTATTGATGCAATAAACAGCACGAACTAAGTGTCACTACCCTGCATTTCAGAAACATCTTCACAGAATAATATACCGTCGCTCACTCAAAGGGTTATCTGATATTTTGCGGAGTTTTATAACAAAGCACCATGCAGTCAGTTAACTTAATATTTACTGACATCACATGCATGTCAGGTAAACGACGAAAATCGCGCTTTTGTCGAAAACACAGATTGCTACTGAATGACCGTAAGGCTAATGAATATCATAAAAAATGTTCATCTTGTGAGCAACAAATGCCTCCACTTTAAGCAAGAAACACCCTGTGGTTAACATGACCTTTTGATTGATCCCATTGAATTATATATATTTGATTATCAGTATTTTATGAGATATTAATTAAAAATAACACTCCTCATTCAAGACATTCACGTATTCAATTCACATTTAATTGCGACCATTTTTTGCAATGATTCAACCATCCTTTAATACAATCTAACGTAGCCTTTTCGCCACGTGACTTATTGCCACAAATACTTTTAGAATTCATCATTTGATAGTATTTTAGAGGGATATTTATCATTTGATGGTAGATATACTAGAGGTCACAACCACAAGAAAGAAATGAAACACCACCGCTATTTATCCATCCCTACGATCTTCCTGATCGTTCTCACTGTATTTGTTTCGTGTCAAGAATCAACACAGGTAAGCACATTAGATCAACAGAATGATCAAGCCCTGTTGAATACAGCATTAGCCCAAGCTGATCAATATGTTTCCGATCTGGAAGCTACGGTTCCTGAAGTGTCCCGGTCTGAATGGGAAAAACCTGATGTCTTGTGTATTCTATACAAATTTAAAAATGGCAATGGGAATAATGGGAGAAAATTACTCTACAATGCCTGGGATGAACGTAGACAAGGGTACATTGAAGTTACGGAAGAAGAAGTTACGGCAATCGTCAAACCCAATACGATCATTTGTCACTTCAGAGGCAGTGGTTTATTAGCACTCAATGCCATCGAGTTCGATGAAGCTTCACGTAACATGATTGGCGCTGCAAATAATTTTGAATATTGGAGAAATTACTGGTGGATCACCTTTATTCCTCCTTCCGTACCAGAAGACGTGACACTCAAGTACGACATTGTTTACGATATCAGAAACGATGGTGAAGGTCCGATCCGACTGGACCCAAAAGTTGTTGTCGTACCTCCATCAATATAAAATGTTGACCATCGCTAATGCGAATTGTAGTCAGCCTCTATCTTTTTATTAGTGTAGTTACTGTTGGATTATCACAAAATCAATCCAGGGCCGACAGTGTTAGAAAGTTAGTAGAAGAGGGCAGTCTTGACAAAGAACAAGCCCTCATATCGCATCTTATTTTATCTGAGAACACTAGTTCACCTGAAGAAATGATTTCTTCAAGTGAGAAAGTTCTGGAACTTGCAAGACAACTTCAAAACGAAGAGTACATCATTAGGGGATTCTTGAGGTTAGGAGTTGGTCAGAGGCTACAGGGCAATTTAAGACTTGCACTTACATCATTATTCGATGGAGCCAATGTAGCTTCTGAGAAAGAAAAATATACTTCTCTTTTAGGCACAATTTACGCTGAAATTTCGACCTGCTACACGTTAAATGGTGATTCGGAAAATGCACTATTATATGGCTCCAAGACCATCCAAATTTTAAGAAGTCTTGGAAAGACGAATCAACTTGCACTTACCCTCCTCAATTTCGGGTACGATTACTATCTGATTGAGAACTATGATTCGGCCATGGCTTATTACAATGAATCAGAATCCATTCTTCAGGAAAGCGACATGACATTGGGGTTGGCTTATGTGATCGGAAATCGATCTTTGGTGTTTTGGAAACAAGGCAACAATGAGATCGCTAAGAAAGATTTATTCAAAGCCATCGATATGCTCGAACCTCTTGGAGACCGATATGGTGTGGCAGATTATTACAATCAATTGGGCAACATTTTCCAGGAAGAAGGAGATGAAATAGAGGCGATCAAATTCACAACTAAAGGATTAGAACTGGCGAAAGAAGAAGGACTTAAAGAACAAGTTAGAGATGCTTCTTTTCTATTATTTCAACTGAATCGCAGTGTTGGCGAACATGAATTGGCTGCAGACTATCTGATTCAGCACTACGCCTATCGAGACAGTATTCAAAACCTGGAAACTACTCAGGAAATCGCGAATCTGCGGACAGAGTTTGAAGTAGGCCAGAAGCAAGGCGAAGTTGATCTCTTGCTCCAACAACGACGTAGCAATCAAATGATCATGGTGATCGGTGGCATCACCTTGTTTATCGTGATTTGCCTGGTGATCATTGTCTTTATCTATTATAAGACCAAGGTAAAGTTGAATACACAACTGGAAGAGCAGAAAAACTCGCTCATCTCACTTAACAATACGAAGGATCGGTTTTTCTCGATCATTTCTCATGATCTACGCGGACCTGTAGGTGTATTGAGTGGTCTAGTCAGCATCACGAAGTATTTCATCGATGATAAGAAAACGGATCAGCTCCGGGAGATGATGGATAAAATGGAGCACTCTGTTGACCGATTGGTAAAATTGCTGGACAACCTGCTGCATTGGGCACTCCAACAACAAGGGCACTTCCCTTATGTGCCGGACTCTTACAGCGTAAAATCCTTACTCTCAGATGCACAAGACATCTTTACCGACATGGCCGCTTCTAAAAACATCCAACTCGATGTGAACGTGGCCGAAGATTTTGATATCTACGTTGATAAAAACACTTCGTCTGCTATCTTCAGAAACCTACTGAACAATGCGATCAAGTTCACCCCAAAAGGTGGAACAGTTTCGGTGACCGCTGAACTAAATGGCTCGCATATGGGGCACATCATGTTTCAAGACAGTGGCGTTGGTATGCCTAAGGATAAAGTACAACACTTGTTCGAACTTAATGAGGGCAAATCAACAAAAGGTACTTCCGGGGAATCCGGACTTGGACTGGGCTTACAATTAGTCAATGACTTTGTTAACATCAACAAAGGACAAATCGCCGTGGCCAGTACTGTTGGTCAAGGCTCTACTTTCACCGTGGAACTGCCACTTCACCAGCAATAAGACGTATCCACCTCTCCAACACTTGTTTCTAAACATTTCCTGTCACCTTGGAGTTATTGGAGTCATAAAAACGGATAGATGGGAAAGCATTATTTGATTGTAGGGGCGAGCTCCGGAATAGGTTTACAACTTACCAATGACCTTCTGGAACAAGGTCATCAAGTGACTGCCCTTTCAAGAACGGAGGGCAATTGGACTAAAAAGGTAAATTTTATCTCCTATGATATTAATGAACCAAAACCTATTGAATTAAAAACCGACGCAATTGACGGGTTCGTTTATTGTCCTGGTTCTATTAATCTGAAGCCCTTTCACCGATTGAAAAGGGTGGACTTTCAAGCTGATCTGGACATCAACGTCCTGGGAGCTGTCGAAATCCTACAACAAGTTTTACCCTTTTTGAAAAAAGCGGAAGAAGCTACCATAGTCTTCTTTAGCACGGTCGCAGTAGGTCAGGGCATGGGATTTCATACCAGCATTGCAATGGCCAAAGGTGCTGTAGAAGGATTGACCCGGTCATTAGCTGCAGAACTGGCTCCGAAAATCCGAGTCAATTGTATTGCCCCTTCTATCGTTAACACGCCACTAGCTAGTAAACTGTTATCCACTCCTGAAAAAATCGAGGCTTCCGCAAAAAGACATCCACTGGCCAGTGTTGGCACACCTAAAGATATTGCAGGTATGACGTCCTTCCTGCTATCGGATCAGTCACAATGGATAACTGGCCAGGTTTTGCACATTGATGGAGGTCTTTCTTCTGTGAAAATGATGTAAGCAAACATCCATGCTTAACTACGAAACCGACATACTCGGAGAGAACAAAACATGGGTAGTTTTCATTCATGGGGCTGGTGGCTCTATGAAAAGCTGGGGTTATCAAAGGTCAGACCTTGCCCATCATTTTAATTTACTCCTCATCGATCTCAGGGATCATGGTTCTTCCAAAAACCGGGAACCTGAACATGATTCTTACAAATTCGCACATATTACCTCTGACATTCTTCAAGTCATCGATCATCTCAAAATTCAGGAAGCTCATTTCATCACTCTGTCTTTTGGCAGCGTATTGTTGCAAGACCTGGCCATGAAACGCCCAGGACTCCTCTTGCATATTGTGATGGCCGGTGGCATTTTCAAAGGGAATTTAATGATCCGTACGTTTGTCCAGCTGGCAAGGGTATTCAATCTATTTCTCACTTACTCGCAGATGTATCGGATGTTTTCCTACCTGCTCATGCCCAGAAAACGCAACCAAAAAGCACGACGCATCTATCAAATCCAATCTCAAAAGTTAACACAACAAGAGTACCTGAAGTGGATCGGCCTTTATGGAGAATTCTTCCGATTGCTTAGTCGATTTTACCGATTTGCCTTCCCTACTCCTACCCTGATTGTCATGGGAAAAGATGATTATATCTTTCTAAAAGGAGCCCGGGACTATAAGCGACTCCATGGCAATGCGCAGTTGGTTGAAATTCCTGCTACCGGACACATTTGCAACATAGAAAAGCCAAAATTTTTCAATCGACTGGTCATAGATTTCCTTGGGGCTTCCAGAGGGATATCAAAAAAACCAGGGTCCATAGCACCGTCCGCATCCAATTGACTCGAATCAAACTTTCGATCGATGCCTGCAAATTTTCACCTGAATCAATCTGAGCATGTAGAGGAACTGCTTTTAAAAAGGTGATCAGCCAAACAACTATGATCATAGAAAAAGCCAATACCTGTGTCCACGCGAAAGTTGACCTGATCATGCCGTGTAAATGCAACCCAAGCTGACCAAACATGAGCGGCACAACAAACAGCGTGATCATCTTGGTATAGTATTCATGCCAAACAAACAGATCGGATTTTTGAAAGTACCTAAAGCTTGGATAGGCTATCAATTGAACCATCCAAATCAACACAAAAAGTCCAAAGTCAACTAATCTCGTATACATACCGCGTGCTCCCCCTAAAAAGTAACTGCCTGATAGCCAGTATAGTTATCAGATATTTATCAAAACATTATTCCTGAAAAAACAGAATTTGCAATCACACCAAATAATATTTGGCTAGCTTTGCCTCGTATTTTGGTTCCGGGTCAAAGATTTTTTGGCCTGGATTAAAAGGGAATCCGGTGAAAATCCGGAACTGTCCCCGCAACTGTAAATCCTCGATCCGAAAGGAGTGTTTTTCTCCCTCGCGCCACTGATTGCAAGATTGGGAAGGCTGAAAAACAAAGGAAAGTCAGGAGACCTGCCAATACAAGTTTGGATGGCGTGTTCCGGGAATAGAACACACAAATCGTGAAGAATTGAAAAAGCAGTTTATCTTCTTATGGGCTCTTTTATGGAGCATTTGGACTATCGCGCAAGACCGTGATTCCGTCTATCGAGACCCGGTCATATGGCTGAATGAAATTTTGGTCGAGGAAGTTACTTACCCTGACCAGGGATTGGGTTATCAAACCCATCGGCTTACATCCAAAGAATTGCGGACCAACGAAGGGGTATCCTTCACAGAGTTACTGAGTCGGCAAGCTCCGGGAAGCATACGAACCTATGGAGCATCCGGTCTTGCTACAGCAAATTTTCGAGGAACGGGCTCTTCACACACAGCAGTTCTTTGGAATGGGATCAGCCTCGAAAGCCCTTCGAATGGCACGACCGACCTGAGTCAAATTACGTCTGGTCTTTTGGATAATGTCGCCATCCAATTTGGAGGATCCGCAGGCACTTTTGGCAGCGGAGCCATTGGAGGCACGCTTCATCTCAACAACCAACCTAACCTGGATTCTGGTTACCAAATTACAGCGAGCCTACTGGCGGGTAGTTTTGGAAGGCAATATCAGCATTACAAAGCAGAGTATGCAACCAAAAATCATTTCTGGAGTTTTTCATGGTTCGATGAGCACGCGGACAATGATTTTATTTTTAACAATACTGCAAGAAGAGGAGCCCCTGAAGAAAAATGGGAACATGCAGCTATTGATCGACAAGGGTTTCTTGCAAGTTATATTTATCGGCCCAGGTCTTCTCAATTGAAGCTATTGTGGTGGCATCAGGATAATCATTTGGAAATCCCTAATCCGGCTACCGTTTCTGCTCCAGGGGAAGCCACGCAACAAGACCTGTCTGATCGTGTTTTACTTTCCTGGGATAAGAAACAAAAGCACCAAACTTTCAAGATCAATACAGCACTGATCTCCAATCAACTCCTATACGAGGATCCAGGAGCCCTTCTGATTTCAGAAACCGACTTTTATAACTGGCACAATGAGATACAGGGAAATTTTTCCTCCGGCCAGGTCAATCTTAAAAGCTCAATTTCTCATCGCTATGAGTGGGTCACCTCCACTGGGTTTTCAGGAGGGCAATCAGCCAATCGTCATCGCACCAGTGCACATGTCAGCCTCCAACAAAATATACCTGATTTATTCAAATACACCTTTGACATCCGACAGGAACGGGTAGGTAATCTATGGGCTCCGATCATCCCTTCACTGGTATTGATTAAAGCATTCCAACCGAATCTGGTCATCAATGCCAATGCATCAAGGGTGTACCGCGTTCCTAC
This sequence comes from Cytophagales bacterium, assembly GCA_033344775.1. NCBI lineage: Bacteria > Pseudomonadati > Bacteroidota > Cytophagia > Cytophagales > Cytophagales bacterium. The sequence goes on from JAWPMT010000004.1 coordinate 2,025,793, forward strand.
ATTCAATGACCTCTTCTGGAATGGCCCTGGTGGAGAGGGTAATCCTGACCTTCGAGCTGAACGAGGCTGGTCCTGGGAAATCGGGGGGGACTGGGAAATGATACCAAATCAGGATCGTCTCAATGTTTCTCTGTCACTATTCAGTAGTCACATCAATGATTGGATTCTCTGGGCTCCTATTACTGCATCCATCTGGTCGCCTGACAACATCAAGGAAGTATGGTCGCGAGGTGCTCAGGTTCAAATTCGATCTACCTTATTGCGGAGTGAACTTTGGGAAGTGAGAGTCAACGGTAGCTATCAATACACACGATCTACCAACGAAATCATTAACGAGTTTGGCAATACACAAGAATTAGATCAGCAGTTGATCTATACGCCCATACATCAGGGTGGGGCTTCTCTGATCACCCGATGGACTGATATTGAAGTGTTGTATCAGATGAATTTTGTAGGTGAACAATTTACTACAGGAGACAACAACCCATTTCTTTCCATTGATCCTTATTGGATTACCAATATGAGAATTTCCTATGAGGGGACTCTCAATAAAATACACGGGTCTGTGCGGTTAGAATTAAACAACCTACTGGACCAGCATTATTTTGCCCGGGCGGGCTATCCTATGCCTGGGTTTCATATCAATCTCGGACTTAATTTGAAACTTTCTCAACATGCAACAAATTTTTAGATTCAAAACACTAGTTTTCACAACCATCTGTGCGAGCGTACTTTTCCTGGCTTCATGCTCGGAAGATGAACCAATGATTGACAATTCGCTCAATGGATTTTTCATCGTAAATGAAGGAGGTTTTGGTAATTCAAACACCTCGCTTTCCTATTTCGATGAAGAGAATATGACGATCAGTAACAATGTCTTTCAAGCAGTAAACGGACGACCTTTGGGTGATCAGACACAATCCATGGCCATATTCGAAGGAGAAGGGTTCATTCAGGTACAAAACTCCGGCAAGGTTGAAGTGATCGACGTAGAAGATTTTACTTCCTTGGCCACCATCGAAGATGGTATCTCCAGCCCCAGATACTTTGTAGGACTGAACATTTCAAAAGGATACGTTTCCGATTGGGGAGATGGGTTTTCAGGATCTGTAAAAGTTATCGACCTGGATTCTTACACGGTAACTAAAACCATTGAAACAGGAGCCGGAGCCAATCAAATGTTACTCGTAGGTGAGCAATTGTATGTCGCCAATCGCGGCGGCTTTGGAACTGACAACACCGTGAGCATCATTGACACGAATACTGACGAAGTTACCAGTGAAATCACCGTAGGCGACAACCCGATCGGCCTTGTTCAGGATGCTCAAGGTGCACTTTGGGTCTTGTCTGCAGGAGCCTTTGCCTTTGATGCCGAATTCAACCTAATCGTTGAAGAAAGTACTCCTTCCTCATTAAGTAAAATCAGCAATAATCAAGTGGAATTCCAACTGGACTTTCCCGAAATCACCTTTAGCAATGCTGGTAACCTAAACATCAATTCGGCTGGTAATACCCTTTACTTCACCTACGATGGAGAGGTCTATCGCATGAGCGTCAGTGACACCCAATTGCCCGCAAGTGGATTCGTGGAGCAGTCACTGTATGGTTTTGCGGTTGATCCTGAAAACGGTCAATTGATTGGCCTGCAGGCGCCTGACTTTAGTGCTGCAGGAAATATGATCTTCTACGATTCTGAAGGAAACGAAACGGCTTCTTACGCGGTAGGTATTGGGCCCAATGGTTGCGCATTTGAGTAAGAAGATTCCCATAAGTGTGAGTTGGAGCGGAGGCAAAGATGCCACGCTGGCACTGTGGCACATATTGCAAGACACGCAGTTCGAGGTAATTGAACTTCATACGTTGATCAATAAAGACACACAGCGTGTAGGCCTCCATGGCATCCAGAAAACACTCATTGAACAACAGGCAAACCAATTAGGCTTGCCTGTTCATTTCCTGGAGCTGAACAAGGATACCTCTAATGCCAGCTTTGAAAAAGTCACTGGAGCCTACTATCAAAGCCTAAAGGACCGAGATATCCATCATGTCCTGTTTGGTGACATTTTTCTGGAAGACCTGAAAAAGTATCGCGATGAACTATTGTCGGAACACGGTCTTGATGGGATTTACCCACTTTGGCAAAAAGACACTCTGAAGCTGGCCCATCAATTCCTGGATCTGAGTTTTCAGACGCTCATTTGTGCTGCGAATCCAGACAAATTTGATTTTCATGTAGCTGGAAAAAACTACAGCAAAGAACTACTGGATCAATTTCCAATTGACGTAGATGCTTGCGGGGAAAATGGAGAATTCCATTCCTTTGTTTATGATGGACCGCTTTACAAAAAATCCTTAAAAATTACGCTTGGTGAGGTCGAAGTGCACGAATATCAATTCAAAGATAATCAGGGCAATGAACAGACCAGCCGAATGGAATTTGTAGAAGTAAATATGGCCGAAACCACTACTTCTTCTCTTTGATCAGCTTTTCGATCTCCATGAACTCATCCCGGAGTTTAGCAGCCTCCATAAAGTCCAGGTCTTTGGCCGCTTTCTCCATTTTCCGCTTAGTCTCATCGGCCATTTTCTTGAGCTGATCTTTATCCATGTAAGCTACTACGGGATCGGCCGCTAACGTATGCTCTTCTTCCATCACATAAGGACGAGCACCTTTTTTCTTGTCTGCCACTCCCGTTTGTTTGAGAATGGCCTCTTTGTCCTTCTTCACCGTCTTCGGTATAATACCATGCTCGGCGTTGTATTCCTCCTGGATCGCTCTTCTTCGATTGGTCTCATCAATCGCACTCTGCATGGAACCAGTAATCTTGTCCGCATACATGATCACTTTTCCACGATCATTTCGTGCTGCACGACCGATTGTTTGCACGAGAGAACGCTCGTTACGCAAGTAACCTTCCTTGTCTGCATCCAGAATCGCCACCAAAGACACTTCTGGCAGATCAAGTCCCTCACGGAGTAGATTAACGCCCACCAACACATCAAAAACGCCTAGTCGCAGCTCACGTAGGATCTCTACCCTGTCCAATGTATCCACCTCCGAATGGATGTATTTGGTTTTCACATTCGCACGTTGCAGGTATTTTGTCAATTCCTCCGCCATGCGCTTGGTCAGGGTGGTCACCAAAATGCGATCTTCCATTTCAATGCGCTCCTGGATCTCATTCATCAGATCATCTATCTGATTGAGGCTAGGCCGCACATCAATGATCGGATCAAGCAATCCTGTTGGCCGGATCAGCTGTTCCACAACTACCCCCTCCGATTTTCGCAATTCATAGTCACCTGGGGTCGCACTGACAAATACGACCTGATTGAGCATCTCTTCAAATTCATTGAAAGACAGTGGTCGGTTATCCATGGCAGAAGGCAATCGAAAGCCGAAATCTACCAGGTTGACTTTGCGTGCGCGATCGCCCCCCCACATGCCACGAACCTGTGGAATAGTCACGTGGCTTTCGTCGATCACCATCAGGAAATCATCCGGGAAGTAGTCCAGCAAACAGAAGGGCCGCATACCTGGCTCACGACGATCGAAGTACCTGGAATAATTCTCGACTCCAGAGCAATAGCCAATTTCCCGGATCATCTCCAGGTCAAACTCCGTTCTTTCTTTCAGGCGCTTGGCTTCCATGAACCGACGTTCTTCCTCAAAGAATTGTACCTGCGATACCAAATCATCCTGAATTTCATGAATGGCCGTATTCAGCAGGTCTTTTCCTGTCACAAATAAGTTGGCCGGGAAGATGGTCACAATACGCTCATCGCTGATCTTGGCACCACTTATCGGATCTACACGCTGGATGGCCTCAATTTCATCGCCCCAAAAAATGAAGCGGTAAGCAAAGTCCGCATAGGCCACAAACACATCTACCGTATCCCCTTTGACACGGAAGTTCCCGCGCTTGAATTCCACTTCTGTACGGCTGTACAAAATATCTACCAGATCAAACAGGAATCTATTGCGGGGAATCACATCTCCTTCCTGAATTTTGATCACATTCTTCCCAAATTCTTCCGGATTGCCAATACCATAGATACAGGAAACAGATGCGATCACTACGACATCTCTTCTTCCTGATAGCAGTGCCGACGTTGCACTCAGACGAAGTTTCTCGATCTCATCATTGATCGAAAGGTCTTTCTCAATGTAGAGATTGGTCGTTGGGATATAAGCCTCCGGTTGGTAATAATCATAGTAACTAATGAAGTACTCAACCGCATTTTCAGGGAAAAAGCTCTTGAACTCACCGTACAATTGGGCCGCAAGCGTCTTGTTGTGGCTTAGTACCAAAGTTGGCTTATTCACCTCTTTGATCACGTTGGCCATGGTGAAGGTCTTTCCTGAACCGGTTACCCCTAAAAGGGTCTGAGACGGCTCATTGTTATTGATCCCTTCAACCAGGCTCACTATGGCTTGTGGTTGATCGCCCGTCGGCTGATAGGCTGCAGTAAGTCCAAATTCCATCTGTTATTAATCCTGAGTTGTCCAAATCTCCCAGGCGCGTTCTGCCTGAAATTCCAACATTTCAGCGCCGTTTTTGATCTTAGCACCTCGTTTTTCGGCCTCTGATAGCAAAAATGTTTTTTCCGGGTTATAGATCAGGTCATAAACGTATTGCCCTTCATGAAAGGACTCATAAGGAATCGGAGGACCATCATCAACATTAGGAAACATACCAATTGGAGTGGTATTGATGATCAATTTGTATTGCTCGAATAATGTTTCGTCCTTATAGAATTGTGTATACAAGAGATCTCCTTTGTCCTTTCTTCGAGAAACCACGTCGTAATCAATGTCCAATTCATCCAGGGCCACCTGAACAGATTGTGACGAACCCCCTGAACCTAAAATTAAAGCTTCCGGTTTCTGGCCCTTGATCCAATTTTTTAGTGACTTTTTAAATCCGTAGTAATCACTATTATAGCCGATGAGCTTATTTCCTTTTTTCTTGATGACGTTTACGGCCCCCACTTTGTGAGCACTGTTATCAAGCTGATCCAGAAAGTTCATGACATTTATCTTGTGAGGAATTGTAACATTCACTCCTCTCAAATCCGGATACCTGTCCCAAATGGACGGGAAGTTCTTCAGGAATTCAATTTCAAATAACTCGTAGACATGTGTACCGCTTAGTCCCATTTTCTTGAACTTCTTAGCGAAGTACTTCTTCGAAAAAGAGTGCTCAAGCGGAAAACCTATCAAACCATACCTATTCATGCGTGCGTACGGGGTTACGTATCAAAGTGGGTTCGAATCAAAAACGAAATTAAACCGAAAAAGTAATAATAGTCTAGCTGACATGGTACTTCTGCTATTTTTGGTCTCGGTTAAATCAACTGATCAATGAAAAAAACAAGCGCGTTCATACTCTTTCTGGTTTTCTCCTTATCATCCATGGGGCAAACCCAACTCGATTATTACCTTCCTGAAGGAACCTACAATTCAAATATACCTACTCCCGTCGCCATCATTGGTCATGAAATCGGTGAATGGCACATTACCCATGACAAATTGGTCTATTACATGCGTGCCGTGGCCGCAGCTTCGCCACGTGTTACCTTGATCGAAAATGGAAAAACCCATGAAGACCGCCCGCAACTTTTGCTTGCCATCACGTCTGAAGCTAATCAGGCTCGGCTCGAAGAACTAAGGGTAGAACACAAAAAACTAACCGATCCCAATGTTTCGGATCAGGTGGACATCTCGAATCTACCGGCGGTCGTATGGCAAGGATTTAGTATCCATGGCAATGAACCCAGTGGAGGTAATGCTTCCGTACTCGCTGCTTACTATTATGCAGCGGCCGAAGGGAGTGAGATCGAGGAAATATTGGACAATACCATCATCCTGCTCGATCCAAGCTTCAATCCTGATGGTTTTAACCGATTCGCCAACTGGGCCAACAGCAATCGATCCAAGAACTTGGTCGCTGACCCTAATAACCGGGAACAAAATGAATACTGGCCACGCAGCAGAACCAATCACTACCATTTTGATTTGAACCGAGATTGGTTACCGGTACAACAACCGGAATCTAAAAATCGTATTGACCAATTCCATCGTTGGAAACCAAACATCCTGACCGACCATCACGAGATGGGCACCAATTCCACTTTCTTCTTTCAGCCCGGAATCCCTTCAAGGAATAACCCAAACACACCTGCAAACAACACCCGATTGACCGAAAGAATCGCGGAGTATCATAAAGCTGCATTCGATGAAATTGGATCATTATACTATTCTCAAGAAAGTTTTGATGACTTCTACTATGGCAAAGGCTCTACCTTCCCGGACATCAATGGCGCAGTTGGCATTCTATTTGAGCAGGCCAGTTCCAGAGGCCATGCGCAAGAAAGTGTCAATGGCATATTGAAGTTTCCTTTCACGATCAGAAATCAATTCACCACGATTTTATCTACTGCTAAAGCCGCAGTGGCGCTCAGAGAAGACCTACTTTCCCATCAAAGACAGTTTTTCAAAGATGCGATTGCCGATGCAAAAAAGAATAGTCAAAAAGGTCTGTTATTTGGTAGTAAAGGTGATCAGAACAGAGCCAGGGAATTGGCCAATGTGATGACCCGTCACGAGATCGAAGTTTATCCTGTCACCAATAACACCAGCGCCAATGGTCAGAGTTTTGAAGCAGGCACCAGTTATTTTGTACCCACGGAGCAAGCGCAAGCAAGGCTGGCACACATCATGTTCGAAAAGGTCACAAAATTTCAGGACAGCCTGTTTTATGATGTTTCAGCCTGGACACTTCCTCTGGCATTTGACCTGGAATTCACCTATGTTGACGCCAGAAAAGCCGCATCTGTCTCGAAAGGAGACCTGCATGTAATTGATGATCGTCCGGTAGTAAGCATTGAAAGAGCTGAATATGCCTATTTGTTTCGTTGGGACGATTATATGGCACCAAAATTCCTGAATCGTCTGTTCGAATCTGAAGTTCGTGTCAAAGTAGCTACAACACCATTTCAATTGAATGGGGCATCCTTTGATCGAGGAACGATCATTGTTCCTACTCAAATACAAGACATGGATGGAGATGCTTTATTCGCGATACTTCAGAATACTCAGAAAGATGTTCCTGTAAATGTTTATGCTTCAAGTACGGGTAACAGCATGGGTGTAAATCTTGGCAGTCCTACGGTCAGGAGCATCGAAAAGCCTGAGATTGCGATTGTGGTAGAAGGAGGAACTAGTCAATATGATGTCGGAGAAGTTTGGCATTTGTTGGACAATCGATTTGATATCTCTCTTAGCCTTGTACCTATGCGCATCTTCAATCGCATAGACCTGGGACGGTACAATACCATCATTCTGGTCAATGGCGGCTATTCGGACATTAATTCCAATAAAGTAGAACAGTTGAAAACGTGGGTTCGAAATGGCGGTAACATCATCGCCATGAAGAGCGCGAACAACTGGCTGAATAGCCAGGAATTTATCAAGCTGGATTTTAGTCGCTCCAAAACTCCTAAGGACGGCAGAGATGATTATTCCAACCTGTCGAATGTAAGAGGAGCACAAGTGACCGGAGGTACCATATTCGAAACAAATATCGACATCACGAATCCGCTGGGGTATGGCTATAGAGACAGGAGTCTACCCATATTCGTCAATAGCAACACGTTCTTCGAAGTGACCGAAAATCCATATGCCTATCCGGTACAGTTCACCAGCGATCCACTCATGAGTGGCTACGTCAGTGAGGAAAATTATGAGAGGATTAAAGACAAAGCAGCAGTGATTGTCTCCCAAATGGGAGCTGGAAAAATAGTTTCCATGTCTTTCAACCCGAACTTTCGTGCTTTCTGGTACGGCACCAACCGCCTGTTCCTAAACGCCATTTACTTCGGTGATCTGATTGATCGACGTGCTACCAAATAGTGAAGGAAATAGATAAGAAAAAGGCCGTCAATTGATGGCCTTTTGTTTACTTGCTTTCTTTTATGAATTAAATGACCATAGGAAATTAACCCATGGCAAGAACTCCTTCTTATCCCATCTCCAAAAAAATCGGTTTGTTGGCCGGTCCGATCATATTCATACTGATTAATATTTCGGGCATTCATATCATTAGTGAAGAAGCAACGCAGGTAATCTCCGTCGCGGCCTGGATGGTCTCCTGGTGGATTACCGAAGCAGTAGATATTCCTGTTACGGCCTTATTGCCCATGTTTTTATTTCCTATGCTGGGCATCATGACTTTTGCTGATGTCGCCGTAAATTATGGAAGCCCGATCATCTTTCTTTTCTTCGGAGGGTTCATATTGGCATTAGCCATGGAGAAGGTCAACCTTCACAAACGCATCGCACTCAACATCATCAAGTTGACAGGTAGCAGTGCCAATGGCGTGATCCTGGGCTTCATGCTGGCCACAGCCTTACTGAGTATGTGGATCAGCAATACAGCTACTGCTTTGGTCATACTCCCCATCGCCTTGACCATGATCGATTTCCTGATCAAAGACCGGGTCATTGATGAGAAAGGAAGCAGAAACTTCGCCCTGGCCACCATGCTGGGCATTGCTTATGCTGCCAACATCGGTGGTACGGCCACTGTGATCGGCACGCCTCCAAATGTGGTGCTTATCGGCTTTCTGGAAAGCGAATACGGTGTTGAAATGGATTTCATCAAATGGGCAGGTATCGGCTTTCCCTTTGCGGGGGTCATGCTGTTTGTTGCCTACTTTGTGCTCACCAGATTTTATAAAAACGGACTTGGTAATCTGGGTATTTCATCAGAAGTGCTTACCTCGGAACTGGATAAATTGGGAAAAAGAAGTCAGAAAGAAAATCTTGTACTGATCTGTTTTTCCTTGACGGCTTTGCTCTGGATCTTCCGTCCCTACGTCAATGATCTGCTCAATCTTAATCTGGGCAATGCGCAAATTGCAATCATTGGTGCACTACTGACATTTACGGTCCCGGTCAGCCTTGGGAAAGGCGACTTTGCAATCAAATGGGAAGACACTCAGAAACTGCAATGGGGCATATTGATCTTATTCGGAGGGGGTTTGGCCCTCGCAAAAGGACTTTCTCAGACAGGAATTATTGACGCCATAGGTCAATATGTGGAGCAAGAGCAATTCAGCCAGCAAACGACTTCTCCATTTTTGATCTCTGTCATGTTGTTTATGACTGAACTCATGAGTAATGTGGCGCTCGTTGCTGTATTTGCACCAATGGTTTCGGGTATCGCGCAAGGTCTTGGTATGGAGTTTCTTCACCTGGCCATCCCTATCACTTTGGCCTCAAGCTGTGCTTTCATGTTACCGATGGCAACACCACCCAATGCCATTGTTTTTGTCAGTGGCTACATTAAGGTTTTTGAAATGGTGAAGGTCGGCATTATCCTGAATTTACTGGCCATTGTCTTACTGGTCATCATGAGTTGGACATTGATCCCGCTGGTCTTTTAATGATCAGGGAAGATCTGCTTCCATTATACTCATCAATGCCTCATCATCCAGGGCGTGCCCATAAAGCACATAAACCTTATCATTGATCCTGGTCATGGCATTGACGGCAAGAAAGCCATCATCGTTTAGACTGGTCGTAAATTCATTGAAGAGGCCCAAACTTGGGTTATAGATTCCAAAGAAGATATTGAAATCCTGAGTAGCCGGATCACTATCTGAGGTTTGCCCGGAAACATAGATTACACCATTATTATTGATGGTAAAGGTTCTTGATATCGGTCCCGGAAGCCGCTGTATGTTGGTAGCTCCGGTAGCCAGATTCACAATGTAAATCTCATCCTGGATATTCTCACTCTCAAACTCATCGCGCCCACCGAATATGTATAGGTGGCCATCTATGATTTCTCCTTCTGCCCAGGCCTTAGGTCCAGGCAAGGTAGCCACAATATCAAATGCCTGATCCGCTTCATTCCAGCGATAGACCTTATCCGAATTTTCAGCATTGATGTCACCCCCCCAAACGTAGATCTCATCATTGTATAGCGCGCTGCCAAAGCGTGTCAGTGATAGTCCGTGAATGACATTCGTAAGGTTTTCTGTTAAATCAATGGAATAGGTATTGAGAAAACTACCTCCGATCACGATCAATTCATTGTTTCTGATATGCAGGCGTTTCGTGATATAATCTTCCCGATCAAAATACCGAAATATCCCTGTACCGGTCGCCAAATCATAACGTATGATCTTCTCAGATAGAAATCCGGTTTGTGGATTGGTTTCCCGATGTGCAATAAAAAGCGCATTTTCCTCGGCGGAACCAAGAAAGCCAGTGGCCTGACGCAGATTGGTTCCCTGAATAGCCGTAATTTCTCTGAATTCAAGAAAAGCGACTTCACTCACATCATCGTCATCACTTCTGCAGCCCTGCAACCAAAGCATGCCAAAAGCCACCGCCATCAGCAGTATCATCCTGAGCAAATTCATAGCAGATCCAAACATTTAGGCAAAAATCAGCAACTTTCTTAAAACCTCAATAAGTATGCCATGGTAAAAACATCATCACGTGTTAGTCCATCGGGATTTGTTTTTCTATCCAACAGCTTATAACCATATAGTACTTTGAAACCCGACGAGGTACTTAAGTGATAGGTAAAACCAGCCAATACAGACAATGCAAGACCTGTGGTCCTTACCTCACCCCGATCTTCATTCGCGGCTATCTGCAATCCCCTGTCAGGTGTAATTCTATAAATGGGCAACGCTGCCAAACTGAAGGAATAATTGATAAATCGCCAGCTTCTCTCTGTGCGAAGCATCAGGTCAATTCCTCGACGTAAACCAACGCCAGAGTCATAACTACGAACATATTCCTGATCTCGAAACCGAATCCATTCGCCATATCGGAACTCATTATCGTTCGAAGTTAGAGCTTGCTGGTATCCAAAAGCCACCAGCCATTTTTTTGTTAGCATCGAAAATCCGGCGATTACGTCATAACTCCCAAGGCTAGTCTGGTAATACATCGGCAGGTCTAGTCCATTGGCATTGGCATGTGTGGAATTGTTAGTGGGAATCTTTCCACCAAGGGTGAAATTTAGATCGATCTGCTCCGTACGATAGAGGTTCTGAGTCACGCTAAATGAAATATCTCCGACACTTTGCGTATTTCCCAGGGTTCCTTTCACCCATTGGTAGGGCACCTTGACCTGAAAGCCCAGCCGGTCGTTGATCCCAAAGTTAAGATCTGCCGTAACCGAATAGATCACCGGAGATAAAGTAGACGTGCCCCGATAATAGCTAAATTCAACGCTCCGTAACTTGAAGTTAATCTGGCGGCTGAAGCTCTGGTCCGGCTTCATCGCTCCCATCGTACAAAACCCGGCATCACTACATCCTTGCGAAAAAACATTCAAGGAAATTACCCACATAAACAAGATTAGAATTACGCGCATATCAACGGGTAGTAGGTGAAAAAGTGATCCGAAGAACTGACGTTTTCGCAGGATAAGAAAATCCATCATCAATCAACCGTACTCGTTCAAAAGCAGTGAATTCTCCTTGATTCAAATTCATTTGCCTGGCAGGTTGGTTAGGGCCTTCATATGGCTCTTCATTCAACTCTGTACCGGCATCCCAGAGGAATACTTTCCGCGTAAAGTCCCCTGAAATGGGTTCCCCATCCGGGTGAAAAAGGCTTATACCATCGTCATTGTAGGCATAGAAAGCATCGTTGGATTCGGTAAACATACTCGCCAGATTGAATGAATCTCCGTAGGAAGCAGAAAAACTGAATGATACAGACTCTCCTGGCAGGATATCAGGAAAAACACCCGTTTCAATCACGTCTCTTCTTACCGAGAGGTTATTAAACAATGTATCATTGATGCCATCTTCGGCGAGTTCTTCCAGTCCTTGACCATATTCAAATGAAAAATTGAAAAACAAAGGATGACCTCCTCGGTGGGTCATAAATACTCCTCTGGACAGTATCACCTCCGGGGCTGCTTCTGTTCCCGACAGATTCTCGATCGTGACGGTAAATTCCGCCCGGGTATCAGGAATCCCTTCGCATCCAGCGAAGCACAACAAAACAATGATCCATATGTAGGTCTTGTGCATAATAAATCAACACTTCCCAAAATTTAAGTATAATTCCCTTTACCGGCAGCGAATAGTTGTCGGTTGCTTCCGTTTATCCTCAATTACCGCTTTCTTATCCATTTTTTTTCAACGGGAACTTTTTGTCAACGTTTTAGGTTTGAACATTTTCGAATGTAAACCTATTATCACTACGAAATTAAATCCCCACTTATGAAAAATTTATTACTAAGCGCAGTTATCATGTGCCTTTTTGTAAGCGCATCTTATTCACAGGATTTTCCTAAAACGGACGGAAGTCCCATGGATGCTGCCTACTACCCACCAAGAGCTGCTTTCAGATATTTTGCTGAAACTGATGCTGAAAAGAAAGCCGGAGAGCCGGTTATGCGAGTTTTGTACTCAAGACCACAGAAAAAAGGAAGAGATATCTTCGGTGGCCTGGAAAAATTCGGAACCTGGTGGAGAATCGGAGCGAATGAGGCAACTGAGTTGCTGTTGCTCAAAGATGTTACCGTGAATGGTACCAAATTGGCAGCAGGTAGATACAGCGTTCATGCAAAAATCGAGAAAGATGCCTGGGAAATCCACTTCAGTACAGAACTGGATAGCTGGGGTTCTTACAACTTCAGAAATGATCCCTCATCTACTTCTGTGGCAAGCATTTCCGTGAAAACACAAGCTACTGCTGAAACCGTTGAGTCATTAGGTATCTTCTTTGAAAAGAGTGATGCTGGTGCTGATATGGTCATCGGGTGGGACAACACCATGGTGCGTGTACCTTTTCAGTTCTAAGCAAGAACTTAACTATAGGAATAAGCCTGGGCTATTACAGTCCGGGCTTTTTCATTTGAAAACCACCAAAAAACATTTGAGGCAGCCAAATCAGTACTTTTCTATTTCTTTGCGGCTTACAGAGCTTCAATACTACCAAACAAGCCTTTTCGAAGATCATGCCTGTAATAAGGATTGTACTCATTTTTATCTGGACCGGCCTCATGGTCCCCTTATCGTTAATACTTAGATTCATTTTCCTGAATCATAAAATTCCACTGATCATGGCCCGAAATCAATGGGGCAAAGTGATCTTGTGGATCGCTGGCTTGAAGCTCTCCATTAAAGGGCAATCTGAGCTCGACTTCAGCCAACCAAGGATCTATGTCGCCAATCATTCTTCTTACATGGATATTCCATGTCTGTTTGCCGGACTACCTGTCAATCTTTATTTCATCGCGAAAGCGGAAGTGAAGAAAATTCCTTTTGTAGGTATTTTCATGATGGCTACCAAAATGATCTTTCTGGATCGCGGTAGTCGTCAAAAGTCTATCAATAGCATGAACAGTGCAGGGGAATTAATCAAAAAAGGAAAGTCTGTCCTCGTATTCCCCGAAGGAACCAGAAGCCGTACAGGGTCGCTTCAGACTTTTAAAAAGGGAGCCTTTATGTTGGCGTATAATTCAGGCTTGTCCGTAGTTCCTGTTCACCTGGAAGGCACCAATCATGTCATGCCCAGTGACTCGTTGAGCATAAAACCGGGTAAAGTTCAAATGACCATCGGGACGCCCATATCCAGCAGTGATTTCTCAGATGTCCAAAGTTTCATGGACAGTACCAAAGCATCGATGCTTGCGTTGAAGGAGGGTTAAGCTAAAATGCATCATGCAGAAGTACTGAACGGCGATAATATTAACTCAATGATCCTTGGTGATAGAGTTAATAAGTTATTTGGTTCGTCTGTTTTGAAAAAGAATATGGCAACGCTCTGGTGAGAGATCACCCGACTAAATACAACCTTACATCTTTAAGATTAACATTCGATAATTCTCAGCAATACGATTTGACCTGTTGATCTTGGTAAGTGCTATGATTGTAATGATCCAAAGAACGATTTCGTCAAGATGTAATAGGCATTAAACCAATCAAGTAATTGATAAGAAAACGCATGAAATTAAGGAATTGAATTGGGCCTAATTAGCCTTGAGGAATTTTTTGGCTACGTTAACCACTCCCTGATTGTCTTTCACAATCATGAAATAATAACCGACAGCAAAGTCTTTGACCGGGAATCGGTATTTTCCATTACCTAAATCTTCAGGAACGACAAGCATCTTTTGGCCCAACAAACTTCTGATTTCGAATTTCAATTCCTGAACATTGCTGTTCGAGATTTGAACGATCAAGAATTCCTGTGCAGGGTTTGGATAAACATCAATGCGATTCGCTTTGTCCAGGAAGTCCTGAACGATGATGTCATTCTCGTCTGGATTAGGCGTATTGTTACCCTCTTGCGCAAAGGCAAAGGTTCCTGCGAACAGGAATCCAAGTAACAATATGGACAGACGGTGTTTCATTGATTACAAAGTACGTAAAATTTTTCTCAATGTTTGATAAACATCATAAAATTTTTCGGTGAATTGAACGTTAAAAACGGTTAACATGGTTAATTGCTATAACAAATGGCAATTCAAGACGATATTACTATTTCAATAAAGTATTGATTTATAAATAGTTAACTCTCCACATACTGAATAGCCTCTGGCAAGTACTCAATCAGGTCTGAGGCCATCATACTTCGCATCCCCAGGTCTTGTTTTGCAAAATCTCCTGCAAGGCCATGGATATACACCGCACTCCTCAATGAATCGAAAGGATTTTTATCCTGAGCCAACAATCCACATACCAATCCAAAAAGCACATCCCCACTTCCTGCTGTGGCCATACCCGCATTACCTGTCGGATTGAAAAACACCTCTCCCTGCTCATTGCAAACCATCGAAAAGGCGCCTTTTAAAACCACATTCAATTGATACTTTTGACACAATGCTTGAAGTTTTTGCAATTTGTCGTAATCGTCACGCCAGGCACCGACCAGTCTTTTGAACTCACCCGGGTGTGGTGTCAGGATCGACCCTTTGGGTAATTTTTCGAGGAGATGTGGATTACTTGCAAGTATGTTTAACCCATCTGCATCAAATACCATGGGCTTTTGATGGTCATGATTTGTCAGTAATTCGGTTACAGCTTGCTGAGTGGCTTCAGCCGTTCCGATCCCAGGACCAATCCCAATGACATCCGCAATTTCCAAATAGGTAGAAGAAATGATTTCCGTTTCACCTTCATCTTCTGTAACCATGGCCTCCAACACCGTCTGTTGTAGAATAGGTGTTCCTTTAGCAGGAGATTTCATGTATAGCAGCCCTGCCCCCGCTCGAAGACAGGATTTCGCCGCCAGGATCGCCGCACCCATTTTTCCTTTGGCTCCGGCCCAGAGTTGAACTCTACCTGCGTCTCCTTTATGCATGAAAGGTGATCGTATCGATAATTCGATATCAACTGATCCGGTAAGCTGGAAAAAAGAAGGCTGTTGTTGAATAAAATCTTCATCCAGTCCAATGTCCAGAATTTCCCAATTTCCCACATACATAGCCAATTCCGTCTGAAAGAAAGCCAATTTTGGCACTTGAAAGCTGATGGTTCTGGTTGGGCGAATGGCCTCCGTATCATTCATAGGTTGCTCAGAAAATAGCCCAGAAGCAATATCCACAGCAACAATCTCAGCTCCGGACTGATTCAAAAAAGTCACTAGCTGGGCAGGGAACCCCGCTAACGACCGATTGAGCCCTGAGCCAAACATCGCATCGATGATGATGGTATTTTCAGAAAATTTCGGGATCTCAGAAATCTCCTCTAGCTGTTTTATAGGATACTGAACCCGCAGCTTGTTCAGCTTGAAATCCATGCTGGCCTTCTCCTCATTTCCGACAACCCATGCTTGTACCTCGTATTGCTTTTCATGAAGCAACCTCCCAATGGCCAGCCCATCTCCACCATTATTACCAGTACCACAAAAGATGGTCACGGCACAGGATTCATCGTAGTACTCGCAAAAAGAATTCACGAAAGCCAATGAAGCCCGTTCCATCAGGTCGATAGAAGAAATGGGTTCATTTTCAATGGTATATGCATCCGCAGCACGGATCTGTTCAGCCGTTAAGATTTTCATAGTTTTCAGATGTACAATTTACTTAAGTCTGATATGGATTTGGCATTAAAAATGCCTTAAAGGTTTCGACCGCAATACAATAGTCGGCAGAGCAAAGTCACTAAGGTCACGTAACTAAGGCAGAGTCGCGCACAAACCAGGAAAATGAATTTAACGATCCACTTCTCCCATCACCAGGTCCAATGACCCAACAATGGCGACCAGATCAGAGATCATGACATTTCGACTCAATTCAGGCAAAACGCTCAAATTGACAAAGCTACAAGCTCGGGCTTTGCAACGGAATGGTTGATCTGAGCGTCCATCCGCACGAAAAAAGAAGCCTAATTCTCCTTTCGGGTTCTCTGCACGCACATAAAAATCCTGTGCTTTCGGACGGATCTTTTTGGGCACCACAGCCCGAGGATCAAAATCCCGGGTCCGTTTGTGATCCCCTTTGAGTTGTTTCAGGCACTGTTCGATGATCTTCACCGATTCCCTACACTCCTGCATCCGCACCCAGGTTCGGTCCCAGCAATCGCCAGTAGTACCTACTTCACCCGTTCCGATCGGGATGTCGAAATCCAATTCCGGATAGACACTGTATCCATCTACACGGCGCAAATCATACTTCAGGCCACTTGCTCGCAACATGGGTCCAGTAACGCCATAATTGATCGCCAAATCCATGGGTAGTACACCAATATTAGCGGTACGATCGATGAATATCTGATTAGAAATCAGCAAGTCCTGAAGGTTATCTAATTTGGGCTTCAGGTAGTTGATGAATTCCGTACACTTCTCTTCAAAACCTACTGGCAGGTCATAGAACAGGCCACCAACCCAAATGTAATTGTAAAGCATCCTTGCACCACAGGTCCATTCCAGCAAGCGCATCAGGTGTTCACGGTCACGCATCACCCAGAAAAAAGGTGTCATTGCACCTATATCCAACCCATAAGTACCAATGGCCACAAAGTGCGAAGCGATCCGATTGAGTTCGGCCACCAACACCCGTATGTATTCGATGCGTTTCGGGATGTCTCCTTCGATCCCTAGCATACGCTCTACTCCCATGGCATAAGCGTGCTCATTGTTCATCGCTGCCATGTAGTCCATGCGATCCACAAATGGGATCACCTGATTGTATGGCATGGATTCGGCATGCTTCTCAAAGCACCGGTGCAAATAGCCCAGATGCGGCACGACCTCTCGTACAATCTCCCCATCCGTCACAATTTCAAGACGTAGCACACCATGCGTTGACGGGTGCTGAGGGCCCATATTGATGATCATTTCGCCTCTATTCAGGTTCTCTGCACTGTATTTCAGCGGTTCTGAGTTTTGGAGATGATCCGGGTGATATTGGTATTGTACTTCTTTCAATCTATGTCTTTTTGGGGCTTGCCTCCGGCCGGGCTCTCCACACTAGTCAGCGCACTGCCAACGATCCCTAAGCCGAACTGCTCCTATCAATATTCCACTTTCATGCCGTGGTAGTATTCCTGTTCTTTATAATCTTTCCGTAGCGGATGCCCTTCCCAGTCATTGGGCAAAAGAATTCGCCGCAAGTCGGGATGTCCTTCAAATCGAATGCCCAATAAATCATACGTTTCCCGTTCATGCCAATCTGCAGTCCTCCAAATATCGGAAACTGTCACTACCACCGGGTTTTCACGCTCCAGCTGCACCACCACAGCGATGCTCATTCCTTTAGGTATTGAATTAAGGTGATAGATTACCTCCATTTGATTGGCCTCTTTTCCCAGGTCAACACCCGTCAAACAGGACAGCATATCAAAATAGCATCGGGAGTCCTGGTGCAGGAAGATCATGACCTCTTTCAGCCGATCAACTGGAACCACAAAAGCAACAGGCGTACTTTGTTCACGCTCTGTGAGAACAAGTTCTGAAATTTCGGCTTCTAGTAGTGATTTTAGTGCTTGTGGAGTCATACTAGACTGTTTCTGTTTTTTCTTCCTCCAACAACTTCTGAATGGCAGTGGGTTTCATCAGGGATTCGCCTCGGATTTTTTCCTGCAATTTCATAATGCCTCCGATCAAAGCCTCCGGTCTTGGGGGACAGCCTGGCACATACACATCTACAGGAATGATCCGATCTACCCCTTTTACGACATGATAGCCGTGCTCCCAATAGGGACCTCCACAGTTGGAGCATGATCCCATGGAAATGACATATCGTGGCTCAGCCATTTGCTCATACAACCTCCGAACTCGATCCGCCATTTTGAAGGTCACCGTTCCGGAAACGATCATCACATCAGATTGTCTCGGCGAGAATCGTGGGAATACGCCCATGCGGTCCAGGTCATAGCCTGTGGACATGGTGGACATCATTTCTATCGCACAACAAGCCAAACCAAAGCCCATCGGCCAGATACTGGACAGTCTTGCCCAGTTGATCACATCATCTACTTTGGTGACGATCACCCCCCCTTTGGTAAATTCCTGATCCAGTAGTCCCATTAGTATTTTTTGTTGATCTGCTGGTAAGCTTCTTCTGGTATTTTAGATTGATAATCAGATGATTTCGGCTCTGGTTTCACCCAATCCAACATGCCTCTTCGCCATACATAGACCAACCCAATGGCCAGGATCGCGATAAAGATGAAGGTTTCTATCAGTGCAAATTTCCCCCATAACCCCTGAGTCGTAGTATTGAGTTCCTCATTCGCAAAAACCGTGGCCCAGGGAAAGAGAAATACCAACTCCACTTCAAAAAGCAGAAAGACCAGGGCAATGACAAAAAACCGGATATTGAAATTTCCCCAGGCTGAGCCAACAGGCTCTTCTCCAGATTCATAAGTAGCTAGTTTTTCTGCATTGGGCCTACTAGGTCGCAACACCCAACTAGCGAAAACCGTGGCCAGAATGAAACCCAATCCGCCGATCAAAAAGAGTAGAATAATACCGTAACCAGATATCTCGGGCATAAAAAATTAATTCCGGTTCGAAGATACAACTGATCCCGTTAGAATTTCAGTGGATCAAGGTGCTTAAAGTGACCATTGAGCCTAATTCGTTCCTTTGCACGCTCTGCTCGCTCCAAAGCAGGCAAAATGTTCTTCAAATGGTTGATAATGAAGTGCTGCCGATCTACTTCTCTGGGCAGTTTGATCAGTTCAAGCTCTTCTTCGAGTTTGAGCCCGATTTTATGGGCTACCGTAAAAACAGTAGTGTCCTGATCAAGGGGTACTCGATCTTCCATCTGCAACCAGGAAAAAAGCTCCTGACATAAGTCGAGCATTCGTAGCTTCAACTCCATGTCTTCATGAAAGTCCATTTCCACATACTCCACGCTTCCTCCCGCATAATCCCGGTCTTTCCATGGGTTTTTAAATTCCTGTACTCGAAATACCTGAGTGGCTTGTACACTGATGTCAGCGCGACCGTCCTCATACATTTTCACCACATCCACAATCTCTACCTCTGTACCGTAATCAATTTTGTTGAGCACATAAGAAGGGATACCAAAACTCATTTGGTGTTCCAAACAGTCTTTTAACAGTTGTTTATATCTAGGCTCAAAAATGTGCAGATTCAACTGCTCCCCCGGAAAAGCAACCAGGTTCAAAGGAAAAAGTGGAATTTCTACTTCCATGTTAGTCTAAACCATTTCTTGTTCATGAAGTTTCGCAATTTCAAAATTTTCTCCTTGTTGTTCCTGACAATAAGGGTCAAACATACCGAATGGATCAAGGTTTCACACATTCTGATCCTCAAGTTTTCGAGTACTGATCAACTAAGGTACATTCGCTTTTGAGATGGAAAACAAGCAAATAAAAATAGATCAGGGCAGAGTAGTTCCCATGTTGCCCCGACTGCTCATCACCGGATCAATCGTTGCATTGATCATCTATCTGATGGATCAGGCACAAAATCCGAATTTTGTTTTCACCCTTGCTATAGTCGTAGGATCAACCTTTGTGCATGCCATTTGGAGTACACGCAGGGTATTTGCATATGATCACAATACCGCGACTTTCAATCATTACTATTGGTTACTCAGTTTCAAGGCGCAGCATCGTACGGAGCATGGAAAAGGAACAGCAATCATCCTGCGAAGAATGGGCCATGAACAAAAATCGCCCGGAAATTATCCCTGGAAAGTGTTCTTGAAAATTGAAGATGGAAATGAGGTTTTTGTCATCAGCCGTGATAATAGTGAGGATGGGATGACAGTGGCTGCTTCTATTGGAAAAAAATTGGGGCTGAAGGTGAGGAAGGAGTAGCCATCCTGCCTGGCCGGCAACAGTTCAGGCTACAATTCATAATCTCTTTGTAAAAGCGCAAAAAAGAGATTCCGGATATTTTTAGCCATTCGAAAATTTACGACTAAAAATTCCGGAATGACGCTTTTAATTCTATCAACTCGTAGCCCAGGTCACGCCTGTGCCTGTTTCAGACAAGGGTTTACAGGGTTCCCAAACGGCAGGTACCAATTCGTATTGCATCACTCTGGTGGCACCGTATTCTGAAGTGAAAAAACCTAACAGGGTTAATTCTTTTACGCTCCAGAAAAATGGGCCATCACTCGCTTGCCCTTCAGGACTATTGATGTAATCATTCTTTTCCTTAGCAATAGCTAACTTCTGGGCAGCTTCCAGTTTCCGGAAACTTTTGCCTTCTTTATCGACCACTTCTTCCATGAAAGCCGCTAAGCCCTGCACGAACTTGTTTCTGGCCTCTTCATCATAAACCGTAGACACCATTTCTTCAATGAATCTGGGTACACCCAAATCTTTGGCTCCTAAGGTATCCGTGGCTGGATAAATGGTTTCCGCAAGTTCCTGAATAGTCAGCGCTTGCTCATTATCAAAGAAAGTGGGTGTCCATCCCGGCTTGGGATCTGGAGCACATCCATTCAACACACCTAAAATAGCCGGAGCAGACAAAGTGCCCCCCATGAAATACGTCGCTTTTTTGATCGCTTCTCTTCTGTTAATTGCCATTTCTGAGTGATTTACAGGTTATTCTTATTCAATTGATCAACTGCATAATTTGCCGCACGGGCCGTCATTGCCATATAGGTCAACGATGGGTTTTGACAAGCCGCTGAGGTCATTGCTGCTCCGTCCGTGACGAAAACATTCTTCACTTCATGCAATTGATTCCATTTGTTCAATACGGAAGTTTTAGGATCTCTTCCCATACGTGCAGTTCCCATTTCATGGATCCCTAATCCGGGACCTCCCATATCATCGTAAGTATTGATGTCCTTGAATCCGGCTACTTCCAACATTTCCGCAGCTTGCTGCTTCATGTCTTTGCGCATGTTGAGTTCATTTTCCTTGAACTCACAATCCATGGTAAACGTAGGCAGGCCATGTTTATCTAGTTTTTCTGGATTCAGTTCTACTTTGTTCTCATGATAAGGAAGGCACTCGCCGAATCCCATCAATCCCATTCTCCATTCTCCGGGCGTAGTGATCTGTTCTTTCAGTTCAGGACCAACGCCTAACTCACGCACACCTGCTTTCCAGTCTTCGCGACTTCCACGTCCCTGGTAACCATATCCCCTCAAAAAGTCAGGGTGCTTCTCTTTGATGTTGCGGAATCTCGGTATATAAATACCATTTGGCCGTCTTCCTTTGTAATACTGATCTTCGTAACCATCAACAGTACCAGAAGCTCCCACACGGAAATGGTGATCCATGAGGTTGTGACCTAGTTCGCCAGATGCATTACCCATACCATTCGGATGATCCGCATTCTTCGAATTCATGAGAATCCAGGTAGATCCGAGAGCAGACGCA
The DNA here is from genome assembly GCA_033344775.1 of Cytophagales bacterium. NCBI lineage: Bacteria > Pseudomonadati > Bacteroidota > Cytophagia > Cytophagales > Cytophagales bacterium. The sequence continues at coordinate 2,047,600 of JAWPMT010000004.1, forward strand.
TTTAAGAATACGATTTTAGAGAAGAACTCTTGAACCTCACCCGTTTCAGCATCCTGTACACGTACTCCTTTGGCTTTCCTCGTTTCCGAATCGTAAATCACTTCTGTTACGATGGAATTGGGACGAAGTGTCATGTTTCCGGTAGCTATGGCCGCAGGCAGTGTAGAAGCCTGTGAACTGAAGTATCCCCCAAATGGGCAACCCCTCATGCACATGTTACGATAATGGCATTTCGATCTACCGTTATGGTCTTGTGTCAAATTCGCAGTACGACCTATGGTCATGATCCGATCGTTGTACTTTTCAGCGATCTTGTCTTTCAAGTGTGTTTCCACACAAGTCATGCCCATAGGTGGCAGAAATTTACCATCCGGAAGTTGCGGCAATCCTTCATTCTGTCCACTAACTCCAATGAAAGACTCTACATAATCATACCATGGCGCCAGGTCTTTGTATCGGATCGGCCAATCCACAGCGACCCCATCTCTGGCATTGGCCTCGAAATCCATCTCACTAAGGCGATAGCTCTGTCGTCCCCAAAGCAAGGACCGGCCACCCACATGGTAGCCTCGGATCCAGTCAAATCGTTTCTTTTCCGTGTAAGGATGCTCTGTATCTTTTACCCACCAGTGTTTGGTCGACTCTTTGATCGTGTAACCAGTACGCATTTGTTTTTGGTAGTGCTGCGCTTCTTCCGCAGACACACGGTCCCCATGAGGCAATTCCCAGGGTGGCGTATTCATGGTAGGGTAATCTTTCAGGTGTTCCACCTGACGTCCTCTTTCCAACACCAGGGTTTTCAATCCTTTTTCGGTTAACTCTTTTGCAGCCCAGCCCCCACTGATACCGGTTCCAACGACGATGGCATCATAAGTCTGTTGCTGTTGCGCTTTGATATTTAAATTCATTCGTAGAAGTAGTAGCGTTCACTGGCACCGATCCTTGTGATCCGTGCGAAACAGAATTTCCAATTCTCAGTATATCGGAACTTCTTATCACAATCTTACTGAGAAGTCACTCCAAGCTAATGAATTTCTGTTACCAAATAGGAGGGCTATTGTTTCAAGGGAAACTGCAATCGATTTCAATTGCACGCTTTTGAAAATATTCTATTAGATTGATTGAGATTTTACTTGATCCTTAATAAAAACACCTGCCCGATGAATCGGAAAGATGCCCTTAAAAAAATCTCGGGAGCTTCACTGCTTCCTTTCTTACCTAACCTTGCTTTTTCCTCCGAAACCGAAAACACCTTACTGGCAGGAAAAGTCAATCACTCCGTTTGTAAATGGTGCTACTCAGATATTCCTCTGGAAGAAATGTGCGAGAAAACGCAGGACTTTGGAATCACTTCCATTGAATTATTAGGTCCCAAAGAATGGCCAATTGTTCAGAAATACGGACTCAACTGTGCCATGGGTAATCCGGAGACATTTTCCCTGACAGAAGGCTTTAACGATCCATCCAAACATCAGGAACTACAAGAGGTATACAAAGAAGTGATCCCTCAGGCTGCAGAAGCAGGACTCTCCAAGATCATTTGCTTTTCCGGAAATCGAAATGAACTTTCGGATGAGGAAGGACTCGAAAATTGCGCCATTGGACTTGATCCATTGGTGAAACTTGCAAAGCTGCATGGCATCACACTCTGTATGGAACTGCTCAACTCCAAGATTGATCATAAAGATTATCAGTGCGACCACACTTCATGGGGAGCGGCTTTGGCTGAAAAATTAGGGAGCGAACATTTCAAATTGCTCTACGATATTTATCACATGCAGATCATGGAAGGTGACGTGATCCGAACCATCAGGGACAATCAACCATACATAGCCCATTATCATACCGGGGGTGTTCCAGGCCGAAATGAAATTGACGATACCCAGGAATTGAACTACAAAGCCATCATGGAAGCGATTGTAGCGACAGGGTATGATGGGTTTGTAGCACAGGAATTTATTCCCAAATCAGACAAGCCACTGGACTCATTGAAAAAGGCCGTAGAAATATGTGATGTGTAATTGGTAGGGTTTTTGCTCAAAAGACTGTATATTACTATACTAACTGGAAACCCCACCTAATGCCATTAAAAAAAGAAGTGCATTTGCGTTTTTCCAACTAAAACACCTATTCATGAGAACTACCGCGAAATTATTTTTAGGTCTAGCCGTTTTTGTTTTTATCGCTTGTTCCGATCAGATTGATGTAGAAATCAACGAATTGGGAGAAGGAATTGGAGAAGTCCTCGACGTTGTAAGTGGAGAGACTTTTTACAGCAGCCTTTTTGTAACTACTTATAATCCTGATGTGCAGGAAGAAAAAGTAGAATTCAAAGGGGAGATCATTGAAATGAAGGAACCCATATTGGTCACTTATGGCTTTATGTGGTACGATGCCAATGATCCTAATGTGGAAATCACGAGAATCGAATTAGGAGAAACTACTGAAAAGTTGTCATTCTCTGCTGAATTAACTGATCTTCCGAAAAAAGATAATCTAGTTGTTTGCACCTTCCTCCGACAAGCTAGTACAAGCGAAGGAGAAGGAAATGGTGAACAACCACACGAATTGATTGGCGACGAAATTGCCTTTTCAAACTTGTAAATCTAAAATCGAATACAAAAGGAGAGCCAGCGCTTAGGTGCTGGCTTTTTTTATGCTTTCTAATATTTCTAGAGAAATATCGGATCAATCCAAAAACCTGTGGATTACTTGTATTAATTGGAGTTGCCTTCTAGGAATGGCCTTGATTCATTTTAGGTTTTTGATTCAATAAAGAGCGAAAAGAACAAAATTCTGTTCGAGCCTAGAAATCACTATTTTCAGTCAACAGACAATATGGCGAGTTTATTTTGTTCCTGTTCTTTTGAGTCAAAAAGCGTGAAAAAATGAATCCTGGCCTAGGTTTTTGCCACTTTTCATCGATGGAAAAGTGGGAGGAAAGACGATGCTTCTTGCTTTGATGGTCCTTTAGAAAGTTATTCAAGTGGGACAACTCAATATTTGATCTTGAAAATTACATTTAGTTAAGGGGCTCCCCAGAAAAATTGCTTGATCCGAAATATCAATGTCTATAAAAACATAAGGGTAATTCGAAAAGCCCCTTGTTAAGCCTCACACAAATCAGCTAATCTTACATTATTAAACATAAAAATTCATATGAAGCAATTTCAAAACATCAAACGACTCTCATTTCTATTTGTATTGGGGATAGCCATATTTAGCTGCACACCAGATTTTGCCGAAGGGCTGGAAACCAATACACGTGAAGTCTGCATGCAACGCACTGGTAATAATACCGGAGGAACCGATCGCAGCAACTTTTGTCCAATGGCCGATGGCGTAGTTTCAGGACCAACTAGCGGCGACGTAACCGAATCAGAGAATGATGGGATCAATGGGCCAAATTAGGAAATGTCGAAAAACTTGCCCGTTCGTTTTTTTGCACACTTTTATTAAAGCTGAATTCAAATAGCTATCAACAATAAATAAGAAAGGTCGTCTCATTACCCGAAACGACCTTTTGTATGTTTACTTCTGAGACTAGTGATCAGTCTACAGCATCAATGATATTATTTAGCGTAGCACTTGGACGCATGGCCTTAGATGCTAACGCCTCGTCCGGATTGTAATATCCACCAATATCCATGGCACTTCCCTGAGCATCATTCAATTCCTGAACAATGGTCACTTCATTGGAAGTCAAGGCTGCTGCCACAGGTCCGAAAGTAGCTTTCAAATCAGCATCCTTGTCCTGTGCTGCGAGAGCTTCTGCCCAATACATGGCCAGGTAGAAATGACTACCTCGGTTGTCCAGCTCATTTACCTTTCTGGATGGCGACTTGTTCTCCGCCAGGAATTTCTCCGTAGCAGCGTCCAATGTTTCACCTAGCAACTTGGCTTTATCGTTATTGGAACTGTTTGCCAAATGCTCGAAAGAAACTGCCAATGCCAGGAATTCACCCAGTGAATCCCATCGTAAGTGACCTTCTTTTTCGAATTGCTGAACGTGCTTAGGCGCGGAACCGCCGGCTCCTGTCTCGAACAATCCTCCACCTTTCATCAACGGAACGATGGACAACATCTTAGCACTGGTCCCTAATTCTAAAATTGGAAAAAGGTCAGTCAGGTAGTCTCGCAGTACGTTACCCGTTACAGAAATGGTATCCAATCCGTCTTTGATTCTCTCCAGAGAGAATTTTGTCGCCTCTACAGGAGACTTGATGTGAATCTCAAGTCCATCGGTATCGTAATTAAGCAAGTAAGCCTCTACTTTCTTGATCAATTCTGCATCATGCGCCCGGTTTTTATCCAACCAGAATACAGCGGGTGACCCAGTAGCTCTTGCTCTGCTCACAGCCAGCTTCACCCAGTCCTGTACCGGAGCGTCTTTCACCTGGCACATACGGAAGATATCTCCAGTACTCACGGATTGCTCGATCAAAACATTACCAGCAGCATCTACCACTTTCACAACACCAGCTCCACTCATTTGGAAGGTCTTGTCATGTGAACCATATTCTTCTGCTTTCTTGGCCATCAACCCAACGTTAGGCACACTTCCCATCGTCGTAGGATCAAAGGCTCCGTGTTTTTTACAGAAGTCGATAGTTTCTTGATAAACGCCAGAATATGAACGATCCGGGATGATCGCCTTCATGTCTTTCAAGTTGCCGTCAGGTCCCCACATCTGGCCCGAAGTTCGGATGGCAGCTGGCATGGAGGCATCAATGATGATATCACTAGGCACATGCAGGTTGGTGATTCCTTTGTCAGAATTCACCATCGCCATGGCAGGCCGTGTTTTATATACCGCATCGATTGCTGCTTTTACTTCTTCTTCCTGAGGATGGCCTGCGATTTTGGCGTAAACGTCACCAACACCATTATTGGGGCTTACACCCAATTCAGCGAAAAGATCTGCATATTTCTCAAAGACATCTTTGTAGTAAACCGCAACTGCAGCACCAAAAATAATCGGATCAGACACTTTCATCATAGTGGCTTTCATGTGTACAGAAAGCAATACATTTTGTGCCTTGGCATCTTCGATTTCCGCTTCCAGGAAGGATTTCAATTCCTCGAAATTCATTACCGAAGCATCGATTACCTCAGCAGCCTCAAGCGCAATTCCTTTTTTCAATACTTCTGCTCCTGAAGCTCCTTCAAAAATGATATCCACTGAGGTGGCAGCAGGAATGGTAAACGATTTTTCACTTCCGTAAAAATCACCGCCAGACATGCTAGACACGTGTGATTTGGAGTCTACACTCCACGCTCCCATCGAATGTGGGTTTTTCTTGGCGTAGTTTTTTACCGCTCTTGGCGCTCTTCGGTCAGAGTTCCCTTCTCGTAATACCGGGTTTACAGCGCTACCCTTCACCTTATCGTAAGTCGCCTTAATGGCTTTTTCTTCATCGGTCTTAGGCTCTTCAGGGTAATCAGGCAAGGCATAACCTTGTGATTGCAATTCTTTTACCGCTCCATGGATCTGTGGAATAGACGCACTGATGTTCGGTAACTTAATGATGTTCGTTGCAGCGTCCTGAGTTAATTCACCCAAGATCGAAAGGTGGTCAGGGATACGCTGTGCATCCGTTACGGCATTCGGAAAATTGGCAATGATCCTTCCCGCCAGGGAAATATCACTAATTTCCACCGTGACATTTGCAGGTTTAGCAAAAGCCTTGATAATGGGCAAAAAAGAATAGGTAGCCAAGGCTGGCGCTTCGTCCGTCTTGGTGTAAATGATCTTTGCTGTCTGCGTCATGAAAGAATAATGAAATGTAAGGTTCAACAAGAGCGCTTAGCCCAATAAGCGCGAAATAATGGAATTTTGATCAATAACTCTCCTCCTCGTTAGGAAAAGTCCGATCTTTTATATCTTGAATGTAATTTTCAACCGCTCCAGTGATGACCTGATTCAAGTCAGCATAGGCCCTGAGGAATCTAGGTTTAAAGTCTTGTGTAATGCCCAGCATATCATGAACAACTAAAACTTGCCCATCGGCATCCGGACCTGCCCCTATACCGATGACAGGGATATCCACTGATTCGGCTACTTTTTTAGTCAATGTAGCCGGGATCTTTTCAAGTACCAGAGAGAAACAACCGATCTCTTGCAATAATTGGGCATCTTCAATCAGTTTGTTGGCTTCTGCTTCTTCTTTGGCCCGTACGGAATACGTACCGAATTTGTAAATGGATTGTGGGGTGAGCCCCAGATGGCCCATGACCGGTATACCGGCGGTTAATACACGCTCGATACTTTCCTTAATTTCCATACCCCCTTCCATTTTCACGGCATGTGCCCCGGATTCCTTCATGATCCTAATGGAAGACCGAAGCGCTTCGGAAGAATTCCCTTGATAGCTTCCAAAAGGCACATCAACCACTACCAAAGCACGATCCACGGCTTTTACCACAGAGGTCGCATGCCAGATCATATGGTCCAGTGTGATCGGAAGCGTCGTTTCATTCCCTGCCATCACATTGGATGCAGAATCACCTACCAGGATGATATCAATGCCTGCTTTGTCAATGATTTTTGCCATGGAATAATCATAGGCCGTGAGCATGGCAATTTTCTCGCCTTTGGCTTTCATCTCTTGAAGCCTATGTGTGGTAATCTTCTTAAACTGGCCTTTTGCGGTACTCATAGCTTTTGCGGGTGACAATAAAGGAGCGGAAAAATAACAAATAAGCAACTGAAGTAAAATTGACCGATCATGTAAGGAAATCCTACCTTCAGGCGCATACCCGGAGTATTTTATATTTTTGTTAAGATCCGCACTTTATATAAGTGCATTTAGAAAAACCTAGTTCATGAAATACTTTTTCCACCTCTGCTTTTTATTCTGCTTTACTTCCTTGATTGCCCAGGATGGCGTAAAACCGGCTCCTGATAGAGCTGAAGGTGAAGGGCCTTTCGATCAAATGATCATTCGAGGCGTGACCATCATCAATGGGAATGGGGCCCCTCCGATCGGACCAGCAGATGTGGTGGTGGAAGAAAACAAAATTTCCGAAATCAGGATCGTTGGCTATCCTGGGGTTGAAATCGATGATGATCGCCGACCTCAACTAAAATCAGGAGGAAAGGAAGTGGATGCAAATGGCATGTATCTGCTTCCTGGATTTGTGGATATGCATGGACACATCGGGGGAGCGAGTCAGGGTACACCTTCCGAGTACGTATTCAAACTATGGCTGGCTCATGGCGTAACCACCATTCGGGAACCCGGATCTGGCAATGGAAGAGACTGGACGCTGGATCATAAAAAGAAAAGTGCTAAAAATAAAATAACGGCACCTCGGATTGTGGCTTATACGTTCTTTGGGCAAGGAAGTGACGGCATCAATTCCACAGAAGAGGCCAGAAAATGGGTACGTGAAAATAAAGAAGCCGGAGCTGATGGCATCAAATTCTTCGGAGCCCGTCCCGACATCATGACGGCTGCTTTGGATGAGAACAAAAAATTAGGCCTCGGAAGTGCTTGCCACCACGCACAGCTAAACGTAGGGTGGTGGAATGTGATGCACTCCGCGGAAGCTGGCCTGACTTCCATGGAACATTGGTATGGTTTGCCTGAAGCCATGTTTACCGACCGGGTGGTACAGGACTATCCTTTAGATTACAACTATCAAAATGAACAACATCGCTTTGGCGAGGCTGGGAGGTTATGGCAACAAGCTGCAAAACCGTACACCGAAAAATGGAATGAAGTAATGGATCGGCTGATAGAGCTGGATTTCACTCTCGACCCAACTTTAAATATTTATGAAGCAAGTAGGGACCTGATGCGCTCTATGAACGCAGATTGGCACAAAGATTACACCTTACCTTCGCTCTGGAAATTCTACAAACCCAGTAAAGTATCACACGGCAGCTACTGGCATTATTGGGGGACAGAAGAGGAAGTTGCCTGGAAAGAGAACTATGACCTGTGGATGACCTTCATCAACGAGTATAAAAACAGGGGTGGCCGTGTTACCACAGGTTCTGATTCCGGATTCATCTATCAACTTTATGGATTTGCTTATATCCGGGAACTTGAATTGCTGCGAGAAGCAGGATTTCATCCTTTGGAAGTAATCCGTGCCGCAACGTTGATGGGTGCCGAAGCTTTGAAGATGGATGATCAAATCGGAACCATCGAAGTAGGCAAATTGGCCGACCTAGTAATCGTAGAAGAGAACCCGCTGCAGAATCTAAAATCACTTTATGGCACGGGTGCCATCAAATTAACAGAACAGAATGAAGTAAAACGCGTTGGAGGAGTTAAGTATACCATCAAAGATGGAATTATTTTTGATGCAAAAGCATTATTAAAAGATGTGAGGGAGATGGTCAAAGCGGCCAAAGAGGAATCTGGTGAATTGGTCTCACCGGGGTATCCGAACTGGAAGCAATAGCTTTTATACCCTCGTAAAATATTTATCAAAACAATCAGTAATTGAGGTGAATCGAGGTATACACCCACATATCGTTCTATCCTTTGTTTTGATCTCGCTGTTGAGCGGGTGTATCAAGACAGAGTCCAGTGATGGGCAACCGCCGGTTGACACACAGCAAAGTACGCTCTCTTCGGAAAGGAATCGGGTTATTTTATCTTTTTCCGGAGAGCGATTGCCCCCCAAATCTTTTGAAGGACAGGAAAGACAGAAACGTGAACGTCAGCTCGAAGAAGCGCGTGCATTGTACGAAAATAATCCTGACAGCCTGGAAGCCATCATATGGTATGGACGAAGACTCGGCTACCTGGGTTTGTACTACGATGCCGTGGACATCTATACGGATGGACTAAGGATTTTCCCTAATTCCTATAAACTCTTACGCCATCGAGGAGAAGCACACATTACCGTTCGTCAATTTGCTCAAGCCAGACAGGACCTTGAGCAAGCCGTCTTCTTCTCCAGAGAAGCACCGAATGAACCAGAACCTGACGGGCAACCCAACCGACTGAATAAGCCACTGAGGAGCACAAAGTTCAATATCTGGTATCATTTAGGTTTGACCTACTATCTCCAGGGAAATTTCGACAAAGCGATTTCTGCCTACAAAAAATGCATGGAGGTAAGTGACAATGACGACCTTAAGGTCGCTACCACCACCTGGCTGTATCGTACCTATTTTCAAATTGGGAACATGGAAGAAGCAGATCGCCTGTTGGAAACCATTGATCCTGGCATGCGCATCGTGGAAAGTCGGTCTTACCACAATATCTTGATGTTATTTAAAAACGAGGTGACCCCTCAACGCATCAGGGAACTGGCTTCTCGTCGCGATGAAAGCCTCGACCCTACCATTGGTTACGGACTGGGTAACTGGTACGTGTTGAATGGAGATGTCGCGGTAGCCACTGAAACTTTTGATCAGGTACTTTCCAGTGGAAATTGGGATTCTTTCGGATACATTGCCAGTGAGGTAGAAAGGTCTAACCTCGATGTAGCTCCTTTATAATCTAAAGCGCTTCTATGTCTCTACGAAGCTTCATCAGCCTTCCGGGAAAATCGGTAATGATCCCGTCCACACCCATGTTGAGCATTTTGATCATATCATCTCGCTCATTTACTGGATAAGTATACACTTCATACCCACGTGCATGCATCCGAAATACCCTTCTTGGACTCAATGTTTCGTAATGCGGGTTTAAGGCATTGAGGCGAGATTCATGTTTGGAACGACCCAGGTGTACTCTCGTTTCGACATAGAAAGCAATTAGAGGTGCCGAATCCTCTCCGATCAAAAGCTTCTTGGTCTGTATTCGATCATCATAGGCATGCGCTTCCTCAATATAACGGTCCTCGTACGATTGCAAAATGCACCATTCGAATCCATTTCGCTCTGCTTTTACGATCTCAATCAGTTTCTCCGCAAAATCATGATAATGCGGATGATCCATGTGTTTGATCTCAATCAGCACTTTACTTTTCCCGTCAATCAGGTCCAGTGCCTCTTTCAGGGTAGGCACTTTTTCTCCTTCATAATCCGGGTGGAACCAGGAACCCGCGTCCAGTTCCTTGATTTCAGCCAGCGTTTTTTCTTCCACCAGGCCTCTTCCGTTGGTGGTGCGCTCCAAAGTAGAATCATGGAAAACCACGATCTCCTCATCTTTGGTATGACGAACATCCAATTCGATCATATCCACTCCCAGGTCAAGCGCCTTCTGAAAAGCAACTAACGTATTTTCCGGTGCGATCCCGGAGGCTCCTTTGTGAGCAATGATCTCAAATTCCTTCCCCTTAAGTCCATCAATATCCGTACTAGCGAATATTTTTTGGTAAATGATGGGCTCAAATAGCGCCAATGCCATGAAAATCAGCATGAAAGGCGTTGAATAAAGCAGAAACTTCTTAGTCATAAATCGGAAATTACCTCCTTAAATTTACTAAAAACCGGCAATCACTTACAAAGCAATTATTTCAGGCTAATGTGCAGCTCTTCTAATTGATCTCCTGCAATATCCGATGGGGAATCAATCATCAAATCACGACCAGAATTATTTTTTGGGAACGCGATAAAATCTCTTATGCTATCCTGTCCTCCAAATAGCGCACACAATCGGTCAAAACCGAAGGCAATACCACCATGAGGAGGTGCGCCGTATTGGAATGCTCCTAGCAGAAATCCGAACTGGTCCTGGGCCTCTTGCTCTGTGAAACCCAATGCTTTGAACATGCGTGATTGCACTTTACTATCATGGATCCGAATCGATCCACCACCTACTTCTACCCCATTGATCACCAGATCATAGGCATTGGCATTTACATTGCCCGGGTCACTTTCCAGCTTTTCCAGGTCTGCAGGTATCGGAGAAGTAAATGGGTGGTGCATGGCGTGATAGCGTCCTGTTTCTTCATCCCATTCCAACAATGGAAAGTCAACGACCCACGCAACAGCTACTTTATCTTTATCTCTCAGACCAAGCCTTGAACCCATTTCCAATCGCAATTCATTCATTTGCTTGCGGGTGGCATCTTTGTCTCCTGCAAGAACAAGAATCAAATCGCCCGGGTTAGCTCCGCAAGCTGTTGCCCAATTTTTTAACTGATCCTGATCGTAGAATTTATCTACAGAAGACTTGAAAGACCCATCTTCATTGCATTTGACATAAACCAGTCCCTTCGCTCCAATCTGAGGCCTTTTCACAAAATCAGTCAAGCCATCGATCTCCTTTCTCGTATAAGAAGCACAACCTGGCGCAGCAATGGACACTACCAACTCTGCCTGGTCAAAGACATTGAATCCTTTGTATTGAACGATCTCATTCAGTTCCGTGAAGGCCATATCAAATCGCAGGTCGGGTTTGTCCGATCCATATTTTTCCATGGCTTCTGCATAGGTGATATGTGGGAAGTCAGACAATTCGATTCCTTTGATTTCTTTATAGAAGAACTTGACCATGCCTTCAAACAGATTGAGCACATCATCTCGCTCTACGAAGGACATTTCACAGTCTATCTGGGTAAACTCAGGTTGACGGTCGGCTCGAAGGTCTTCATCTCTGAAGCATTTCACGATCTGGTAATAGCGATCAAAACCCGAAACCATCAGCAATTGCTTGAATGTCTGTGGCGACTGTGGCAAGGCATAAAATTGCCCTGGATTCATTCTGGAAGGCACCACAAAATCTCTGGCTCCTTCGGGTGTAGATTTGATCAGGTAAGGCGTTTCGACTTCCGTGAAGCTTTGGCTATCCAAATACTCCCGGGTCTTTTTCATCAACAAGTGACGTAACTCCAGGTTCTTTCTTACCGGCGCCCTTCGCAAATCGAGGTACCGGTACTTCATGCGAAGGTCCTCGCCTCCATCGGTATCATCCTTGATCAAAAAAGGAGGAACCATAGACGGATTGAGCACGGTCAATGTTTTTACCTTGATCTCAATTTCTCCGGTAGGGATTTTATCATTCTTCGACACGCGTTCAATCACTTCTCCCTCAGCTTGCAATACGAACTCACGCCCTACTTCTCTTGCCTGAGCAATGGCCGCAGCATCAGAAGTACTTTCATCAAACATCAATTGTGTGATCCCATACTTGTCTCGAAGATCAATCCAGACCATCCCTCCTTTGTCACGTAACAGCTGTACCCAACCGCATAACTTCACCGTTTTACCTTGATCTGAAATCCTTAACTCACCGCAATTGTGTGTCCTCAACATAATATCTACTCAATGGCACTTTAAAAATCAGCTGCAAAGTTATCCAACCTGTGTTCTTGTAAAATGCCATGAGCCACTTTTGTGAAAGGAGTTTTTCATTGAGCTGTTTTGCATTCATCACAATTGTCCTTTTCCTGTTAGAAACCTGCTAAATTCGCGAGGCAAGACCTGCAAGTTGATGACCTACAATTTTATTCGGTGCATTGGCATCTTTTTCTTTTGCAATATCTGTTTTAGCACGCTGGGACAAGGACCGCTCAAGCGTGAAAAGATCACGGACAAAATCTCCATGATGATCCCATCAGATTTCATAGCGATGGTGGAAAGTGAACGCAACCGAAAGTACCTTTCGACGAAAGAACCGATTGCATTGTATACCAACAATGACCGCACGGTAGACCTTGGGATCAACGAAACCAATAGCCTTTGGAGTACAGGTGATCTCGCGATCTTGAAAGACTTTTACAAAGCCAATATCCTCAGTTTATATACCGAAGTTGCTTTTATTCAGGAGGAGTTAATTGAAATTGATGGTCGTTCTTTCATTGCTTTTGAGTTCAATTCCAAAGTGGTAGATGACAGGGGATTGGGAAAACCCATTGCCAAATACACTTACATTCTCTATACGATACGAGAAGAACGGGTACTCTTATTCAACTTTTCGGCTCCTTTCCGATACCGGCAAGCCTGGCAACCGGTGGCGAGGGACATGATGAATAGCATTCGAATCAAAAAGTAATGGCACTAGGCGTCCATAGCGATGAACATTTCATGAAGCAAGCCCTGCTTGAAGCAGAAAAAGCGAGCGAAACGGGTGAAATACCCGTCGGAGTGGTCATTGTCGCTAATAATCGCATCATTGCCAAGGCTCATAATCAGGTAGAGCAGCTTCAGGATGTTACCGCACACGCGGAAATGGTTGCATTGACTTCTGCACAGAACTATCTCGGTGCAAAATACCTGTCTGATTGCCGGATGTTCGTCACTTTAGAACCGTGTGTCATGTGTGCAGGTGCCTTGTACTGGTCACAAATCGGCGAGCTTATCGTGGGAGCTCGGGATGAAAAGCGCGGATATTCCCGACATGAAGAATTATTGATCCATCCGAAAACCAATGTGCGATGGGATGTGTTGAAAGGAGAGTGTGAGTCATTGATCACCGGATTTTTCCAAAGAATGAGAAATAAGGATTAATTCTCAGGATGTATTTTAACTTCACATATCAATTCATATATCAGCAATTAATAACTTAAAACTATGGCATTTGAATTACCCTCTCTTCCATACGCAAACGACGCGCTTGAGCCTCATATAGATGCAAGAACCATGGAGATTCACCACGATAAGCACCACGCGGCTTACGTATCGAAACTCAACGCGGCCATCGCAGGCACCGACATGGAAGGCAAAGACCTGGACACCTTGATGAAAGAAAACACTGATCATGCAGGTGTTAGAAATAATGGTGGTGGGCACTGGAACCACACCTTATTCTGGAGCATCATGGGCCCTAATGGCGGTGGTGAACCGACTGGTGCACTAGCTGACGCAATCAATGCTGCATTCGGATCATTCGATGGTTTCAAAGAGCAATTCAGCAACGCTGCTGCAACAAGATTCGGCTCAGGCTGGGCTTGGCTTTGTGTAGTAGATGGCAAACTGGAAGTTTGTTCTTCAGCTAATCAGGACAATCCATTGATGCCAGGCATCGGTTGCGGAGGAACTCCTATCCTAGGACTGGATGTTTGGGAGCATGCTTACTACCTGAACTATCAGAACAGAAGACCTGACTACATCGGAGCATTCTTCAACGTGATCAACTGGGAAGAAGTAACCAAAAGATACGAGGCGGCGCTGTAAGCACACTTCGTAAAGTATATTTTAATCCCAACCCAATCCCGATCACTATCGGGATATCGGGTTGGGTTTTTATTTGTTGTCGGTTTGAGCTTCATTCAAGAGTACTTTAATCAGCATGAGTAATCACCTAGTACCATTTCAATCGAACAGGTTTTCTGTCTCAGATTAATCAGCAGGAACATGTTTACGGCTTTAGCAGTCCAGATCTGGTTTTAGGAAACTACTGTATGCAATTCAGAAATTAGGAAGTCCGCATCCCGTGCAGTTTCCATTATTTCGTTCCTAAGTCATCTATTATTATTTGTAACGCTAATAGTTGACTATAAATAACCTAAAACACATTTATCAAAATGGAACGAATATTAAGAAAACAAAAGCTGAGCATAAAAGTGCTGGCTGTGATTGTATTAACAACCATTTTCACTGCCTGCGAAGACAGTGAAATACTGGACCAACCTTCGGACATCTATGAAGTCACTCATCACTATGAATTCAATTCCAATATATATTCTATAGTCTATGAATTGAATAATGAGCATCAGGTATTGAGTGCTCATAGTGATTCTGAAGGACTTAAAAGCTTTCAAGAATTCTACAAACAGGACGAAGGAGGTCTGTTGGTGGTAGAGCAGGTAAGCGCTAATGGGAAAGAAGTGTATTTCAAATACATTGCTGCCTCAGAGCGAAAAGATGAAGGTACTATTTCTGGCCGAATGGAGTGTACGGACTGGTTCGATCCGGGAACAGCTTCTTATAACTTCTACCGTCACATAAATTTTGTCGACGAGCTAGTAGCACTTCGAAAGACAAATACCCGATACTTTCAGGATCAATGGCTAGGCAACGACAATGATCAAATTTCCTCTTTTCGTCTAGGCAATAGATCTGAGTTGCACATTTTCGAGCATTCATGTTTTTTCGGAGGGGAATATCCGTTTCGATCTGATATTAGCAACCTTCATCATGTGCTCATCGGGTACCAAATCAGCGCGAACGGAAACGTTACTCCAGTCGTTCGTGACCTCAATGATTGGATTTCATCATTGAAAGGCTGGTCATATTAATCACATGTCAGTCTAACTCAAATACTTGAAATAACAGGGTGAGTTAATCAGGACTTATCGCCATTGTGATAAGTCCTTTCCCTTTTGGTGTTCGTAATTTTGCTGTTATATGGCAAACGAAAACCTTTCACGGAATACGCAACTCATTAAGCGGCTAAAAAAGAAAAAGCCAAAAGACCTGGATGATCAGTTCAGTGAATTGCACGATGAGGTTTTTGAAACAACAGACTGCCTGACCTGCGCCAACTGCTGCAAAACGACCAGCCCTATTTTTTTACCCACAGATATTTCAAGGGTCTCTAAAAGATTAGGGATTCGACCTGCGGAATTTCATGATCGCTATTTGAAAACAGATGAAGATGGTGATTTTGTATTGACTCAGGCCCCATGCCCTTTCCTATTAGATGACAACACCTGTGAAGTCTATGATGTTCGACCTAAAGCCTGCCGCGAATATCCGCACACCAATCGTAAGCGCATGCATCAGATCCTGAACCTGACCCTGAAAAATTCCACTATTTGCCCGGCGGTTGACGAGATTTTAGGTAAGCTTGAAAAGGTATACGCATGACAACCCAAGAAGTCATCAAGGCACTCCGAGCATTGGGGACAGAGCACCACCGCAACCAATTCGCACGCTTCGGAATTGTTGCATCAGAAGCCTTCGGCGTAAAAAGTCCGGACATCCAAAAGCTGGCCAAACAAATTGGCAAGAACCATGAATTAGCTGTACAGTTATTTGAAGAACCGCACCACGAAGCCAAGTTGATCACCGCCTTTCTGGCCGAACCTAAACTATTGACGAAAGAATTGATGGACCATTGGGCAAGCCAGGTTTATTCCTGGGACCTCTGTGACAACCTATGCATGCACTTGTTCCGAAGGAGCCCATTGGCTGAAGAGGTTGCTTATCAATGGGTCATGGATGATCGTGAATTTGTCAGGAGATGCGGTCTGGTGTTGATGACCTCCTTGTCCATCCACAATAAAAAGGCCAGCAACGAATGGTTGTTAAAATACATTGAAGCTGCTACTCCATACGTCACAGATGAACGGAACTTTGTCAAGAAAGCCGTTAGCTGGTTATTGAGAAGCCAAGGCAAACGCAACCTGACATTGAGAACAACTATCCTCGAAAAATGCGATCAAATAGCAACTAAACACCCGACCAGCAAATCCGTCATATGGATCATCAGTGATGTAAGGAGAGAATTGATGAAAAAGGAAGTATTAGAAAGATTGGAGAGAAAGGAAGGATAGCTCAGTTCGAGCCTTCGACCCGACTCAACTGATTTCCAAGATAGTCATGATCGAGCTGGTTTTTCCGGCTGCAATCCCTAGAAATAGACATCACTCGGCCTTGGTAGCCGAGCGATTACAAGATTTTCAGCTGTAAAGACTGATAGGTGGTTCATTTTGGCCAGTGAACTACTTATGAACCAGTTGAACTACTTATCTGAAATCTTTATTAGAGTGCATTTGTTAAGGGTACGGTATTTATTAGGATTAATACTAAGGTAGACCTATTTCATGTAAAAAGCCCCTGAGTGAATCGGAGGCTTCCCACTTAATGTATAGAGAAAGGTTAATTAGTTGCTCTGTCCTTGTTTGCAATTCCATATATCGCTTTCAGTAATTGAATTTCGTCAAATATTACTTCTCGATTTGCTCCATCTTGGCTATACAGAAAATCATCAGAGTTTATACTTAAACTAAAAAAGTTGTTGCCTTTTTTCTTTATCATAAAAACTGTTAGTTTGATCGAACTTGAATAGTCCAAACATGTAACCATATAGTTTTTAGAGTCTATAGTAGAGATTAATTTCTGCACTTTATCCTGACATTTATTGTCAATTAACAAGTGCTCTGAATTACTTCGTTGTGAATTAAATAACACCAATCCATCGTCTTCAGAATAAACTCTAATAAGCCTATTAGTTTTACCAGATCGAATTTCAAAAACAAGAATATCTAAGTCTCTTTTACTTTGAGCAAAATCATCCAGTTTTTCGTCAAACTCTTTGAAGTTTTTGGAATTTAAGACAATAGGTTCCTTTAATTCTAAAATCCTACATTCACTTTCAGAACTGAATAATGATACATTCAAAAACAAAACAATATTTAATAAAACCATACCTAATTACCTTTCTTTTTGTAATAACGATAACCATCCTTAATTACATTAACTGGAGGATGTGTTGAAATAGTTGGTACTCCGTTCACTACTCTTGATTTAGGAATATTTGAATATACTTTTCTAAGACCAAAACGCTTCTGTTTTGGATCATACTCTGCTCTGATTATATTCTCTACATGAGAGGCTTCTTTTTCTTCATTGATGAGATGTTGTTCAAGATTTTCATTGAGCTTGTTAGTAATTTCTTCAGGAGAATCATTTAAAAAATCAATATTACTATTATCAATTTTTGAAACTTCACCAGCATCAAATCTACTGGCATGAGCCTCTTCATGTCCATCGACGTACACCACATCCGTTTGCACCATTTGAGGATAGTTCTGCTCATGGATCAGTGCACCAGAGATCGTATCTCTGGCCGTCAGGGTCTGGACGTAGTTCTGGGTGGTGGTTTGGGCAGTGGTGAAGTTGGTTATCAATAAGAGACTTAGCAGGAATAAAATCTTTTGTGGAGACACAAAAGAGGGCCTTTCAAAAAACCTTTTGGTGATAACACCGAAGAGGGCTTGATTACATTAGTTGATTTGGTCGGTAACATGCGGTTTTGTGTAATACACTCACAAGTTCCGCTAATTACCAGACTATTTCACCTACAACTTCATGAACGTATCAAAAAACTTCATGTAAGTAACGGATTTGCCAATGAAAGGATAACGGTTTTATCTTTTCACCTCCCGCTTTGCCAAGCTTAACAAGTAAATGTCCTCCAATGGGAATCTTTTCCTTCTCACATTATGTTGACAGGACATGATTACCTGCTTTGTAAAGTATGTCCTTGATCCCACTATGATCAACGATTTTGAGACCTATGGCGAAATGTGGATACCGCTCGTCAACAAGTTTGGCGGCCAGCATCTGGGTTATTTCCTGCCACATGAAGGCGCCAATAATATTGGATATGCCCTATTCAATTTTCCTTCCTTGGCAACTTATGAAAAGTATCGAACAGACAGCATGAAAGATCCTGATTGTATCGCTGCCTATCAATATGCGGAAGAAACGAATTGCATCATCAGCTATGAGCGTAGTTTTCTCAAGCCGCTTGACAACAAATAGAAATAAAAAAGCCTGTCCCGACATCCCGATTCCCGATGGTTATCGGGATGGGGCCAGGACAGGCTCTTGATATTCTTATTTAATTAACGCTTATCCTTTCTTCAGGAAAGCATATCCAATTGACAATTGGAATGTTGTGTTCTTGATAGATTCAGAAATGGCAGATACGTCATTATTATCAGATACTCCTATGATGTATCGTGCAGTGATATCGAGACCAAAAGGCGCATCGAAACCAGCCCCAATCGCGATACTCAAATCAGAATCCTTCAAGGTATCACTAGCATTGTCCCCGTTAATTCTCCCTACTGTTCCAGCCAGCAATCCAAATTGAGGACCAGCCTGCACATTCAAAGGAATCAAAGGCAATGGATAAAACTTAACCATTACCGGAATATTGATATAAGTCAGATCCAGGTTATCACTATTAACTGTAGTAAATCTGGTGAAAGAATAAAGTGCTTCAGGCTGTACAGCAAAAGCTGTGAATTTAAAGCTTGCATAAGCACCTACCAGATAACCTGATGCCTTATCATTGGCGTTGCCTACATTCAAGTCATCCAAACCAAAGGCACTCGCGGAGGGGAAGTTCAACCCAACTTTAAGGCCTGCTTTCAATTCTTGTGCTTGTACTCCGCAAACTCCGACGAAAGCCAAAGCAAGTAATAATGTAATTTTTTTCATATTCCTCTGTTTTTGACCGGAACAAAATAGCTGGTGAAAATAATTGTATTAAAGAATCCACCGTCCCGATGCACCAAAAATAGGTAATCTCGACGGATAAGTAGAAAACCTGCTAGATTTAGGCTCATGGTGATCACCAATAATCGAAAAATCCAATACGTTGCTTTTGACGCAGACGACACCTTATGGGCGCATGAGTCGATGTTCCAGGAAGCACATCAGACCTATAAATCAAACCTGGCCCACTACATTTCTGTAGAAGATCTGGAGAAAAAACTGTACGAATTTGAAATAAAGAATATCAAACACTTCGGATATGGGGTCAAAGGGTTTGTCCTATCCATGATCGAAACGGCTATTGAGATCACCCAGGGATCTGTGACTGCTTCAGAGATCCAACAGATCATCAACCTCGGGAAGTGGATGCTGGACCACCCCATCGATGTATTGCCTAATGTAGAAGCAACACTGAAAGACCTGAAAGAAGATTATATCTTGATGATCATTACAAAAGGAGATCTCTTCGATCAGGAAACAAAAATCGCCCGATCGGGATTAGCGGAACATTTCGAATGGATAGAGATCGTCAGTGAAAAGAATGAGGATTCTTATCAAAAGATCTTAACCGCTCATTCCATTTTACCGGATGAAGTGGTAATGATTGGCAATTCACTTAGATCGGACATCCTCCCCATGCGTAAACTAGGCTGTGAAGCCATTCACATTCCTTTTCATGTTACCTGGGTGCACGAGGAGGTGACAGCTGAACAACTGGATGGCATCAAATATGACCACTTATCTGACATTTCGTTAGTCCCCGACTTTATTCGACAGTTGGGATAAGAACTCCTGCCTATTTGAACCCATTGAAAGTATATTTGAGATTGAGCTAATAAAAATCCCATGACCTACTACAAGTCTCTCAATTTTTTCTGTAGCATTTTCATACTTGTCGCTCTGTTGAGTAGTTGCAGCACCGCGCCGGAACAAGAGCCTGAAGTAACTACTGAAACTTCAGACCCAAATGCATTCTCCTTATTGGAAATGACCATCCCTGAGCTGCAGGCGAAAATGGATAGTGGGGTACTCTCTTCTGAACAGATAGTTCAACTCTACCTGGATCGCATCAAGGCCATCGATGAGGAAGGCCCTCAGCTCAACTCAGTGATTGAAGTCAATCCGGACGCACTGGAGATTGCCCGTAGCATGGATGCCGAACGTGCTGAGGGTAATATCCGTGGCCCCATGCATGGTATACCTGTGATGATCAAGGACAACATCAATACGGCAGATAAAATGATGACCACTGCCGGAGCTGCAGCCCTTCATGGCAATTACGCGGCAGAAGATGCTTTCCTTGTAAAGCAACTTCGCGCAAGTGGTGCGGTGCTCATTGGCAAAACGAACCTCAGTGAATGGGCTAACTTCAGGTCCACTCGCTCCTCTTCTGGCTGGAGCAGTCGAGGAGGGCAAACACGCAATCCTTATGTGCTAGATAGAAATCCTTGCGGTTCCAGTGCAGGATCAGGTGCGGCTGTATCGGCAAACCTCTGCGCAGTTACCGTTGGCACCGAAACCAATGGATCCATTGTTTGTCCCAGCACGGCCAATGGCATCGTAGGCATTAAACCTACCGTAGGACTGGTCAGTCGTAGTGGCGTGATCCCCATCTCCTTTTCTCAGGACATTGCGGGTCCCATGGGCCGAACCGTAACGGACGCAGCCATCTTTCTGGGAGCGTTAGTAGGAGTGGATGAGCAAGACAGTAAATCCCTGGAGAGTGAAGGCAATTATGAAACGGACTACACAAAATATCTGGATGCCAATGGACTACAGGGCAAAAAGATTGGCGTTTGGAGAAGTCGCTTTGGCTTTCATGAACAAGTAGACGCAGAGCTGGAAAAAGCACTTGCGGCGATGGAAGCACAAGGAGCAGAATTGATCGATCTGGATGAAATCATCGATAATATGAACGAGTTGTGGGGACCTTCAGGACTTATTTTGGAATATGAATTCAAAGATGGCGTAAACAAATACCTCGAAGGTGCTACTCCTACTACAGGAGTAAAATCCCTTGCTGATGTGATCGCTTACAATGAGGCCAACGAAGCTCAAGCCATGCCATTTTTCAAAATGGAAATTCTTCAATCTTCAGAAGCACGTGGCGACCTTACCGAAAAAGAATATTTAAACGCATTGAAACTTGTTCAGAACAGGGCCCGCAATGGCATCAACAACACGATGAAGAAATACAATCTGGATGCCATTGTTGCACCTACAGGTGGTCCTGCATGGTGCATCGATGTGATCAATGGTGACAACTTTGGTGGCGGCAGCTCCTCTCCTGCGGCCTGGGCAGGATATCCTAACATTTCCGTACCAGCTGGATATGTCCATGGCCTACCGGTAGGTCTTTCTTTCTTCGGTACTGCCTGGTCTGAAGGCGAGCTCATTCGTATCGCTTATGCTTTTGAACAGGCGACCCAACTTCGAAAAGCACCCGAATTCATCGACTCGGTAAAATTCTAGCCTCATGAACCTCATTAAGAAATCAGCCTTTTTTATACTCTCATTTATCATGGTCAATCAGCTTGTGGCCCAGCAGCGTCCTCGTGATCTGGGCATTGAAATCGGTATTCTTTCCCCAGGATCCAACAATGCCATAACTGACGTGGCAGGAGTTGCCGTTGGGCACACCACACTTGATTCAGAAGCTCATATCAAAACCGGAGCAACCGCAATCATTCCACATCCTGGTAATGTTTTTCAACAGAAAGTACCAGCCGCCATCTATATCGGTAATGGCTTTGGAAAGCTGGCAGGATATTCCCAGGTCGAAGAATTGGGAAACATTGAAACCCCCATTGTTCTGACCAATACCCTAAATGTGGCCAATGCCATAAATGCGGTCATCTCGTACTCCTTGGAGAAAAATACTGAGGTACGTTCGGTCAATGCCGTAGTGGGTGAAACCAATGATGGGTATTTGAATGACATCCGGGGCAGACATGTAAAGGAAAATCACATATTAGAAGCCATTAATTCCGCAACTGGTGGAAAAGTAGCTGAAGGTAATGTCGGCGCAGGTACCGGAACGGTGTGTTTTGGATACAAAGGAGGTATTGGCACTTCCTCGCGAAAGCTTCCTGAAGATTTTGGAGGCTACACGGTAGGAGTATTGGTACAAACCAATTTTGGTGGCACCCTGGAGGTCAATGGAGTCTCCATGGCTAAAAATCTGGAAGGCTATCCCTGGGGAGGTCCTGGGCTTGAAAGTGCAGATGGATCTTGCATGATTGTGGTGGCCACCGACGCGCCCTTACTGCCACACAACTTGAAACGACTGGCCAAACGTGCCATGCTGGGCCTTGCAAAAACCGGAGGAATCGCATCGAATGGCTCTGGAGATTATGTCGTGGCCTTTTCGACGGCAAATGAAAATTTTGTAGCGTACGAAACAGAAGGAACTAAAGAAACCTGGGATGTTTTGAGAAACGATGACATCTCCTATTTGTTCCTGGCCACCATTGAAGCCACGGAAGAAGCCATCATCAATTCTTTGTTCGCAGCAGAAACCACGATCGGCAGAGACAATCACAAAATAGAAGCACTTCCGGTCAATAAAGTACTGGATTTTCTGAAGGCCGCCGGAAAAATTAAATGATGATTTTTTACCCTATTTGTGGCTCTAAGCCACAAAAATGAAGACCATTCGCTCTTTCTAATAACTGAAACGGAAAAAAGTCGGTGTGAAGCGGGGTAAATAAATTGATCGAACCGCCAATAGTTATTAAATTCGCAAGCAAATTTTTTGGGCTTTCGGTCCTGAAAAAAGCCTCTTCCCCCACTTCCAATTCTTTATATCAAATAACTTTTTTATATCAAATGATATAATTTTTTTGTGTTTTATATCATTTGATATATCTTAGAGGCAGAAATAGTGAGTATCTATTTTCCATAGCTGGTTCTTAATGAGATTAAAGGGGTTGACAAGTAGTCAGCCCTTTTATTTTTTATCTCATTCTGATTTAGTGTTGTTAGGCACCCTGTCCAGATAATTGTTCGCGTTGTGTGGCAACTTTGTCGCTACCTACATATTCATCATAATCCATCAATTTGTCCATCTGCCCATTCGGGAAAATCTCAATGATTCGATTAGCAATGGTTTGTGTGAATTCGTGATCGTGAGAGGTAAATAAAACAGTCCCCGGAAAGTCCTTCAAGGCATTGTTGAATGCCGTGATCGACTCCAGGTCCAGGTGATTGGTCGGTTCATCCAGGATCAACAAGTTTCCTTCACCGAGCATCATGCGGCTGATCATGCACCGTACCTTTTCTCCACCTGACAGCACATTGGCTTTCTTGAAAGTCTCTTCACCTGAAAATAACATTTTGCCCAGGAATCCACGGATATACACATCATCCGCCTCGCCTTCGGCAAATTGACGCAACCAATCAATGAGGTTGAGATCTACATCGAAAAACTCCTCATTCTCATTGGGCAGGTAGGTTGTGGTGATAGTTTGTCCATACTTGAATTCACCGCCATCCGCTTGTAACTCACCCATCAAAATCTGGAATAAGGCTGTAGTAGCCAAGCTGCTGTCGCTCAAAAAGGCAATCTTATCCCCTTTGTTCACCCGAAAGTCGAGGTTGTTGAAAAGTGCATTGCCGTCCACTGATTTACTCAATCCTTCTACATTCAGGATCTGATCACCTGCCTGACGGTTTTGGGAGAAGATAATGGCCGGATATCTACGTGAAGATGGCTGAATGTCATCAACATTGATTTTATCCAACAGCTTTCTTCGACTGGTCGCCTGTTTTGATTTAGAGGCATTGGCTGCAAATCGCGCAATGAATTCCTGTAGTTCCTTTTTCTTTTCTTCAGCTTTCTTATTGGCCGAACTTCGCTGCTGTAATGCCAATTGACTGGACTGGTACCAAAAACTGTAGTTTCCTGTAAACATTTTGATTTGCGAAAAGTCAATGTCCACGATATGCGTACATACCGTATCGAGGAAGTGCCTGTCGTGAGAAACGACGATCACGGTGTTTTTGAAATCGAGTAAGAAATCTTCTAACCAGGAAATAGTTTTCAGATCCAGATCGTTGGTAGGCTCATCGAGGATCAGGATGTCCGGGTTTCCAAACAAAGCTTGCGCCAAAAGCACACGTACCTTCTGGGTACCATCCAATTCTTGTAATTGACGATAATGGTCAGCCTCTACGATCCCCAGGCCACTTAACAAAGCCGCTGCTTCAGGTTCAGCATTCCAGCCGTCCATTTCCGCAAACTTCTCTTCCAGTTCCGAAGCTTTGATCCCATCCGCCTCCGAAAAGTCGGGCTTCATGTAGATGGCATCTTTCTCCTGCATGATGGACCAAAGTTCTTCGTGGCCTCTCAGTACGGTATTCAGCACGGTCTCTTCATCAAACTCAAAGTGATTCTGACGAAGAACTGCCATGCGCTCTCCCGGATCCATGGTTACATTCCCCCGGTTGGGAGAGATGTCTCCCGCGAGGATCTTCAGGAAAGTAGATTTCCCGGCGCCATTGGCCCCGATTATACCATAGCAATTGCCCTCCGTAAACTTGATATTTACTTCGTCGAATAGGATACGCTTCCCAAACTGGAGGGACACATTGTTTGCACTGATCATTTCTGCCTTATTTTGAGGGCGCAAAGGTAGATGAATGCAACCCACACCAGCAATATCTGTTGTACTTCCTTATTTCAATGCTGAAAAAACTTTAGCAAGGGCCATCGAAAGTATCCTAAATCAAACCTTTCAGGACTTTGAACTGATCCTGATCAACAATAACAGTTCTGATGGATCAGAGAAAATAGCTTCACGTTTCGCAAGCATTGATCATCGGGTACGTCTAAAACCAGTAAAAAGACAAGGAGTGGCCCATGCCTCCAATCACGGTTTTGAATTGGCCAGCGCCCCCCTGATTGCACGTATGGATGCCGATGATGAAATGCTTCCAGATCGCCTGGAGAAACAAGTTAACTTCCTAAATGCGCATCCGATCATTGGTCTGGTGGGTGGACAGGTTGAATATCACGGTGCGGATGCCAATGAGGGATTTCGTCATTACGTCGATTGGAGCAATAGCTTAATCCAGGCGAATGACATTTTCACAAATCGTTTTGTAGAGCTCCCCATTGTGAATCCAACGATCATGTTCCGAAAACACCTATTCGAAAAACATGGAGGGTATACCGATGGAGACTTTCCTGAGGACTATGAAATGATCTTACGCTGGATGGAAAAGGGTGTGCAAATGGGGAAAATTGAAAGTCCAGTACTGAAATGGAATGACCATCCCGAACGATTGACTCGGACGGATACCCGATATTCTGATACAGTCTTTTATCAAGTAAAAGCCAAATATCTGGCGAGTTGGCTGACAAAAGAAGCACCAAGCAAAGACATCTGGATCTGGGGAGCGGGGAAACTAAGTCGCAGACGGAGTAGCCTCCTGGAAGACCATGGGATTCAAATCAAAGGATACATCGATGTGAAACCTCGACAATTAGTATTGCCGTGCATTGATTTTAAAGACATCCCAGAACCTGGAGCGCTCTTCATTCTTTCCTATGTAGCTAATCGCGGGAAAAGAAAAGAGATAAAACAATACTTATTGGAGAAAGGCTACAAAGAGGGAGTTGACTTTTTACTCGTCGCTTAACTAGAAATCATGTTTATGTTATCGATTTATGTGGCTACAATTGAACCTCAGACCTTAACCCAAACACTCCTCTCATCAAATTGATCAATCCGAAAATCATAAGCCCGCACCCTACGACCAACTCAATTACTACCAGAGGATTTAATTGATTACTGAATTGATCAGTAAATCTAAAGTAAGAGATTCGACCAGCCCTAGAAAGAACAGCATACAAGCATTGATGAGATGATTAACAACTCGATCAAGTTCTTTTGTTGTCTTTTCAAACTTTTCATTTGGTTTTAGAAGAGAGTCGATCCCTTCCTTTCTGATATACTTTGAGTCTTTATTGGCTAGTTTGACAGTATCTAAAAGTTTCTTAATTTTCTTAACGTTATTTTTTATATCTGCTTTCTGATTTTTTAAGAAAGTAGCGATTGCGAGAGAAATACTCGCTAATCCCAGAAACAAGGGGGCATTCAAAACCTTATCAAGAGCTTCGAAATAGTCAACCGTCATTTTCATTAAAAAATAAATAACGATACTTCCAATGATCAAAACACTGAAGGAGAGCCATATAGCTATTTTGTAACCTAAATTATCTTTCATCAACAAATAATTTTAGAGTTCCGAATATCAGGGTAGGATTATCTCATATTCTCTTCAATAATCCAATTACCCATTTCCAATCGTTTTCCTATTTTCCTTGCTCATTGAGGAAAGCAATTTATTGATCATTTCATAGGTTTCACATACCTACTTTACGGTATATTTTGTTCGGGGGAATGCGCTATTCAAAGAACCATCACTTTCCTTTGGGAAACGAGAAGAGATAAAACAGTATTACTTGGTCTGGGGTACAATGAGGGAGTTTTGCTTGTTGCTTGATTCAGTTCATCATCCCCTGAAAAAACAAAAAGGCACCCTGAAGTGCCTTTTCTTATTTATTCACCTGGCTCTCACTTCAAAGTAAAGTTTACTTTCAGGAACATGAATCTACCCGTGTACCCAAACTGTGAGGTTCTTCTGGAATACACAAATTGATCCCCGGAAGTACTGGCTTCCCGATTCTCGTCAGGATAAATATCAAATAGATTGTTCACCCCGATCGTTGCACTCAACACATCGGAAAAACCATATCGGAAAGAAAGGTCCGTAACCAATTTTCCACCATACTCGACTAAAGCATCATCGGCATGAGAATCAGGATCAATTACCGATCCGTAATAAACGTTTCTCAGCAAGCCAGTCACTTTATTCATCGTATAGATGTTGGTCAGGGAAACTTTGGTCCTGGGCTGCGCTCTTTCCAGAAATAACCGATCTCTCGCCCCAAAGAAAGTGCTCTCTTGCCCAGCCAATAAAGGTGTCGTATTGATGTCTCCTACTTGCTCTGTTTTCGAGAAAGTGGCTGCAAAATCATTTTTCAATGTTGCGTTCCCAAATTCCGATACCTGCGACAGTGTAATGTCCAGTCCTTGTGACTTGGTATCAATCGCATTGGTCAGGAACTGCGCTGAGGTAGAACCTGCTGCCTCAAAAATCTGCTGTAACTCAGGGTCATCACCTGCACTGAAGCTCCCTGAGATTACGATGCGATCTTCGATATCAATCTGATAAGCATCC
Source organism: Cytophagales bacterium (assembly GCA_033344775.1). Taxonomy (NCBI): domain Bacteria; kingdom Pseudomonadati; phylum Bacteroidota; class Cytophagia; order Cytophagales; species Cytophagales bacterium. The sequence goes on from JAWPMT010000004.1 coordinate 2,074,931, forward strand.
ACGGTCAACGTGAGCCCTGCGCCAGGTAAAGAAGCCACCAAACCGACACTGGAACTGGTAGAAGTTTCCTCCTTCAAATTTGGAATCCCGAGCAATTGTGCGGCCCTGCTGTCATTCGAAAAAGTTCCGATTTCGTTCGGCTCTCCATTCACAAAGACTGTGCTGCTTCGGCTGAAGAACTTCTGATGCAAGGAAGGGGCTCTAAAACCTGTGGATTGAGCACCTCTGATCGCCAGGTTTTCTGAGAATTGATATCGACCTGCAATTTTGTAATTGAACGTCTCTCCGAAATCAGAATAAGATTCGAAACGCGTGGCGAAAGATAAGATCAAGGCTTCGGTAACATCTGCTTCAAAATCGAAGTAGCCAGCGATACTGTTCCGAAATTGATTGACTTCATTCTGAGGAGTAAAGCCACGATAAACTTGTGAGCCACCACCTAGAGTCGCTCCGGTAAAATTATTTCTCACCAACAAAGCATCATCTGTGGCGGCATTGATGATGTTGCCATTCACATCGTAGTTCGCCCAGGAAGCTTCCTCTCCGGCAGTAACCTGGAAGTTTTCTACCCGATACTCTGCCCCGAAAGCCACATTGAATCCTTCAAGGATGCTATCATGGTATTTAGAAACGTCCAGATTTGTAGTATTCTGACTGAAGCCAAATCCCCCAGCCCTAAAGTCTCTTGGTGTCGCAACCCCCAGGGTTCCATTGCTGGAATTCACGACGGTAATATCAAAAGTGTTGCTGCCAAACGTATTGGAAAAGTCGACTTTCCAATCATTGATTTTACTCTTGATCCCGACGGACACAGACTGATCTAACACATCCGATTGAATACCTGGTAAGAACCCATTCGGGAACGCCGGAGTATTGGCTCGTCCATCTCCCTGTGCTGGTCTACGATAAAACCCTGAAGCCAATCCCTGGCGATAGCCGATTCCCCCGAAAGCATAGAATTCTGTTCCATTGTCACCAATGGGAAGCGACATGTTCGCAAAGGCTTTTCCTTCACGCAACTGCGCTGTACCAATTTTGAATCTGAAATCTTCTCGGGTCAGGCCACGGGCAGCAAGCTCCGCTTCATCTACATCCGTACCCAACAATTCACGCAACCGCGTTACATCATCTGCATTGGCCACATCCAAACCGGCAATCTCAGTAAGCACATCAGCCCCCAGATAACTCAAACCACTTGCGGCCGATTGATAATCAGCCAATGTCATATCAGCTACTGTCCCACCTGAAGCCGCAAATAGTCGCTCCGCTCCATGAAATCCCTGAAAAATATCTCCCTGATAATCTCTGTTTCTCAAAGCAGGAGTCCGGGTGCCGAGTGATCCTGTAAAGTTGATAAAGCCGTCTCCAAGTGGAATGCCGTAATTGGCATCAATCTGGATCTTTTCTCCATCAACTCCTCCGTCAAATTGGTTGCTATTCGAACTAAAATTCGCTCCGGTAGTTACCGTAAGGTCCAGCTGATCCGTGGCGTCTTTCAAAATAATGTTAATGACTCCCGCTATCGCGTCTGATCCATATTGAGCAGCAGCACCATCACGCAATACTTCAATTCTTTTGATCGCCGCTGTAGGCAAAGAATTCATGTCCGTACCCACGCTACCTCTACCCACAGTTCCGTTCACGTTCAACAAGGAACTGACATGTCGGCGCTTACCATTGATCAGCACCAAGACCTGATCAGGTCCTAATCCACGCAATGAAGCAGGATCCAGGTGGTCTGTACCGTCTGATACGGTTTGGGTCTGTGATGTGAAAGAAGGTGCTACCACATTCAGAATTTCCGTGATGGAGATTTGCCCACCGGGAGCTACGATTTCTTCCATATCAATCACGTCGATCGGAACAGGCGTATCTGTCACAGATCGATTCTCATTCCTACTACCTGTTACGGTGATGCTCTCCAATTGATTGAGGTCTTCCACCAGTACGACCTCATACGAAGTGGCCGCACCCACGGTAATGTTTTGCGACTGGAAACCTACATAACTGACCACCAATACGGCTCCTTGCTCGGCATCAATACGCGCTATGCCATTGAAATCACTTACGGCACCGCTACTCGTTCCTCGAATGACCACAGTCACACCGATCAAAGGCTCTCCACTTTCATCCGTTACTTTCACCTGAATAGGAGCCATTTCTACCACTTCTATCGGTGTAGAATTGGTTACTTCTGGAAGTTTATTGACATTGATGTGCTGCCCGATCTGGCGAAATTTTAACTTCCCTTTTTTAGAGAAATCAGTTAAGATCTGGCCCAGGGAAACATCCTTGTACTTATTGGTCAATTTTATGGCCTTTACATCGGACTTAGAATAATTAAAAGTAAAATCAGTCTTGGCCTCTATTTCTTCGAACGCTTTGGTCAATGGTTCGTCATTCAATTCCAAATCCAGCGTGACATCCCAGATGCTTTGTGCAGCACCCGCTATGGATAATTGGCTTGAAAATAGCATCCCGATGAGGATGAGACAGCTCATCTTCGAGATCATCAACTTGTACATATTTTTCATAGGTTAGAATTTTAGGAGGAGCTGGCCTCAATTTTCAAAAATGATCTTGACTTTCTTCTCATGAATGAAGTAGTCAAAACCGAGTGTGAAAGACATGTTCTCCAGTATGGTTTCCAGGCTTTTGTTGTCGAACCGGCCGGTATATTGCTTGACAACCCCTGTGTTTTCAATGCTGAAATCAACATTGTACCATCGGGAGAGCTTCTCTATCACGCGTTCAAAATGATCATCATTAAAGGCGATGATGCCTTTAGTCCATAAAAAATCCTCAAACCCGGTGTACTCACTTCGGCTGACCGTTCTTGCCTCCAGGTCGAACTGAACTGCCTGGCCGGGTTTTAGGAAATAATTTTCTTGTTCATTGACTTGATGTACTGCCACCTTACCGGTAGCCAGGGAAACCTTGCATTGATTTCCTCTGCCATTGATATTGAATGACGTGCCCAATGCCGTGGTGGAAACGCCATTGGCAATGACGGTGAAGGGGCGTGACTTGTCCTTCGCCACTTCGAAAAAGGCTTCTCCTTCCAGATGGATCACCCGGCTGGAATCGGTAAAATATTGTGGGTAAGAAATTTTACTTTCGGAATTCAACATGACCTTCGATCCATCACGCAGATGCACCGTGGACTTCAGGCCTTTCGTTGTTTCTTTGATCATCATGGGCACCTTAGCCACTGCTTCCTTCGACGAATCTTCCAGCAGTAGAAATTGCACGCCAAAGGCAAGCAACAAGACGATACTTGCTGCAATTCCCATTGTGGCGCGCAATCGGGTCCATCTGAAAACTTCTTCTTGTTTGGTCTGCTTGATATGATCCTGAAGATTGCTCTCAACACGTTCAAACACTTCTCGATCTGAAACTACGTCCTCTTCCTCCCAGGCTTGCTCCATCATTTGGCTCAACTGTCGCTCCCCGGTTTCCGAAGCAAGGTATGCTTCAACCGCTGGCATCTCTCCTTCTGCAAGTTTGCCTGACAAATAAGCTTTGATCGTTTCTTCGTTCACTTTCACGTTATTGGTACTAGTGTATTGGTTTCCCGAATCGTCTTTACTCATATTGATCGGGAATTAATTCTTTTTTGATTTCAACTGCAGTGACTCCCGCAGCTCTTTGGTCGCCCGGAAGAGTTGATTTTCCACCGTCCTTTTCGACAGTCCCAAGCGAGCAGCGATTTCATCGTTACTTAGGCCATTTTCTTTACTGAGCATGAAAATTTGCTGCTGCCTTTTGGGCAATTTTTCAATTTGCTCGCGCGCTTCGGAGATCATTTCTTTGAAAATGACATAGTCTTCTGTCTCCGTGGAGGAAACAGCGGTCATCTGCCGTACATCTGATTCATGATCTGTTCGAGAACTATTTTTTCGAATAGTCGCGATAACTTTTCTTCGAGCGATGGTAAAAACAAGGGCATTGAAGGACAAATCTGTCTGGATCGACTTGCGTTGGTCCCAAATGGCAATGAATACTTCCTGCAATACACCTTCAGCGTCCTCCCGGCTCAATCCCATTTTCAGTGCTAGTCCAAATATCCGGGCATTGTAAGCTTCGAACACAATCTTAAAAGCCCAGTCCATTCCTGACTGGAGGGCTTTGATTACGTCTTTACTTACAACAGAAGATTGCATAGTTAGAATTTACAACTTTCAATGGACTATCTGATAGTCTCCTATAGCATATTCGTTTGCCACGAAGGATTTACTCATTGAGGCGGTGATTTTTTATTCTGGTCGGAAAAATTCGTCCTTTCGCTGGAAAAGATTTTGAAGTGACTTCAAAAAGACCCCTAGCCCCTCTAGGGGAAAACATACGCCCCTTTAGGAGATTAAGGGGTAAATGATTTGAAGTAATCGTTTTCAGGCAAAACCTTTTCTCCACCCCCCTTTATCTTCTTTGCAAAAAGAATAACTCCTCAATTCTCTAGTTTTGCGGTATGAAAATCGGCACTTACAATCAGTTGGAAGTTCTCAGAGACACCTCGGTGGGCTTATTTCTTGGCGATGAATCCGGAAATGAGGTATTACTCCCTAATAAGTATGTGCCGGCCAATGCAAAAATTGGTAAGACGCTGGATGTTTTTGTCTACATGGATTCGGAAGACCGGCCCATCGCTACTACGCTAAGACCCTTCATTCAACTGGGAGAGTTCGCTTGCCTAAGGGTGAAAGATGTCTCTGGTGTAGGCGCCTTTCTGGATTGGGGACTGGAAAAAGACTTACTCGTTCCTTTTCGTGAGCAGAAAGACAAAATGAGGGTTGGCAAGTCCTACATTGTTTACTTACGACTCGACGAAGTGACTCAAAGACTGGTGGCCACGGCCAAGCTTCACAAGGTATTTGACAAAGCAACCAACGCCCTGGAAGAAGGTCAGGAAGTGGACCTGATCATCGGCGAGGGTACAGAGATCGGCATAGAAGTCGTGATCAATCACCGGTACCGGGGAATGTTGTATCGCAATGAGATCTTTCAGGATGTGATGTTTGGAGACCCGATCAAAGGCTTCATCAAACAAGTACGAGAAGACGGCAAAATCGATGTAAGCCTACGCAAGACGGGCATGGATAATCTCGAAGAAGGTGCTCAAAAAATATTGGACGAACTAAAAGCCAATGATGGCTATCTACCCCTCCACGACAAAAGTGACCCTGAAGACATCCAATTCCAGCTGGAAATGAGCAAAAAGAACTTTAAACGCTCTTTGGGGACCTTGTACAAGAAGAAGCTTGTCGTACTGGAAAAGGATGGAGTGAGGTTGAAGTAAAGGAGTTTGCACCCATAAACTTTTATTCAGCCCTGTTGATTAACTTCGGCAATACAAAATGACTCCCTATGAAGGAACTATTCATAGAAAAGTTCAAATCCAGGAACAAAGAAGAGCTTCTCTCCATTCTCCATAATCCCTCAGACTACCAACCTGGCGCCGTAGAAGCAGCTAGAGAACTACTGTTGCAGCTTCATGATGTGGGCCCTGAATCACTCATTACAGCAACTCCTGAAGCTGAACCTACAAAAAATCATCGAAGTAACCACCGCAAAATCGCCTACTTCAGAACCTTCTCTTCCAGAGAAATTTGGTCCTCACTCAGTACAGCGGCATTATTCATTCTGATGTTAGGGCTAAGCAGAACAATGTTTGAGGGCATAATTGCTGAATGGCTGCTTGCCATTATTGGCTTTTTACTTTTGTTGTCCAGCAATATCATTAATCACATTTTTTACCAAAAAGAGCATGGAAGGAGAAATCCTTTTTGGAGTGGTTTTATACAATTCACCATCACTGCCACCTGGGTCTATCTCTTTCTAATTATTAGAAATTTTCTTTCACCAACTGGCAACCTGGAGTTGAAATACCTCCCTGCTTCCTACCTGATTATGCTTCTCCTGGCTTTCTTCATTGAAGCCTTTACACAATTCATCAGATACCTCTCAACTGTGTTGAAATGGCGAACCTGGTAAAAACGAAAAAATCAATCTTCTTCGGATCCGTTGCTGTCATTATTGCCCTGATGTTATCGAACCTATCCTGGCTCAAAACGGAAATCATCAAAAAATGGGATGCGACCGATCAATTGGTATGGTCCGATTTTAATGGAGACATTCCCTGGGGAACGGCCTATGACGCAGGGATTTCCAGTAAGGTTTATGCCATCCCTGATTCCTCCGGAGCATATGAAATCTATGCGGGGCAGAACAACCTCCAATCCTGGACCAAACATAAAAGAGGCTCGGAAGATCTACTGAGGCACGAACAGTACCATTTTAATATCACCGAGCTCCATGCCAGAATGCTTAGGCAGCTTGTAGCCACCGATAGCGCAGAAGAATTGGATTTCGATTCACTAAAATTCATCGTAGACACAAGCCTTGACAAGATGCAAGACCGCTATGATCAGGAATCCAACCACAGCCTCATTAGAGCTTACCAACACTTATGGGAGTATCAAGTAGATTCCATGCTATCGGCTCATGAAGTGCATCAAGGATATTATGATGACCGCCTCGGTGGAGCAAAAGTGTGGTTCCCCAGCCAGCCTTTACATGAAGAAGAAAGAAACGAAACTTTTTTGAGTGATTGTTATACTTCATCAGCTTATTGGGCAGACCTTAGTTTCTGCGTCTACCATGACATGGATTTTCCTAACAGTAGCTTTACTGAAGACTGGGAAACATATCTGCTAGAAGAAGCGATGAAAATTCAAGAGTTTTCACACTCGAAAGCACGATCTTACGAAAAGCTGGACATGATCTATGATGATACGGTTAATCAATGGCATTATCAGCATAAGGTTTATTTTATTCCCCCTTACGAATACCGGATGCGAACCGCCATTCCTATGAATGATCCGAACAGTCAGGTCTATCAGCACATGAGCGCCGCCTTTTTGAATAACTTCAGTTTTGAGGATCAGGAACACTTTTGGCTGGATATCAGCAGAGAAAAATATCCTGCAGTGGTTGAAAAAGAGCTTGGTGAACCCATAGAAACAGACAGCTTATTGCAGGATTACCTAAGTGTACTTCCTTACAGTGATTATTCCATCGCTTATCACCGCCCTATCAAAGACGGCAGTCAATTAATCATTCCATTCAAAATCGTGAGGCATCCAATAGATGACGTGTCAGAAATCCTGTACATGATCAATGAAAATCGAACCTTTTCACAAGCACCCGACTCTCCCTATCAGGTCCTAAAAATAGATATAGACTTGTTGCAAGCAGGTGAAAACAAAATCCAGTTTGGTTACACGACTTTGAGCGACAGCCTTACCAATAGACATCACTTTTATAGTTCGATTGTGACATTGGCGAAATAAGACTCTTTTCATATCATAGTCTAAAGTCAACAATTAGCAACATTCCATCATTTCTTCTGTTTTGCAGAACAAACAATTTACATTTACGTATCATTAGTTCTGGTTTGCAGAAGTAATAAACCTAAAAGCCTTATGAAAGGAACATATCTCGGAGAATTTGAAGAATTGATCCTCCTGCTGGTAGGCATCATGGGTGAAGAAGCCTATGGACTGGCCATCGTTGGGGAATTGAAGCAGCAAGTGAACAGAACGGCCACTATCGGTGCTGTGCATTCCGCACTTAGCCGGTTGGAAGAAAAGGGGCTTTTGATCTCCAAACTATCCGGGGCCACCAAAGAGCGTGGTGGCAGAAGGAAACGCATCTTTGAAGTAACTGCTGCTGGCAAAAATGCCCTGGAAATCTCCCGAGATGCTCGAGCTAACCTTTGGACACAATACGAACTAAAAACCATCTAAGCCATGGAACCGACTCCTCCAAAAATGGCTGACTGGTTCCTGGACCGGATCTGCAAAGACCATTTACTCGAAGAGATCATGGGCGATCTCCTGCAACAATATTATATGGAAATAGAAGCTCGCGGCAAGTTCCGGGCCACCCTGAACTATTGGTTTCAGGCCTTCCATTTCATCCGCCCATTTGCATTAAAGAAAAGTCAAAACTCAAATCATATCATCATGCTCAGGTACAACCTTCTGCTCGCGCTGAGAAATCTCAGCAAGCAGAAATTCTACTCTATCATCAACATTTCAGGCCTTGCTCTGGCGGCCGTGGCTTGCTTACTCATCAGTATTTTCATCGTGGATGAGCTGAACTACGACAAGCACTTCCCTAATCACGAAAATATCTACCGTGTCAATAGCCATATTTTCTTCAATGACATGGACATGAAGTTTGCCACCTCACCAGCACCCATGAAAGACATGCTCAAAAAGGATTTCCCTGAAGTGGCCGTGAGTGGGCGATTACGAGATGCAGGGCCAATCTTACTGGAGAAAGGCGATCAATTCCTGGAGCAGGAAGACGTAGCCTGGGCCGACCCGGAGATATTGGATATTTTCCAACTGGAATTCATCTATGGTGGCGATAAAAACACCCTGGTTGAAGCGGAATCCATGATTCTTTCCGAAAGTGCTGCCAGGAAATTTTTTGGGGAGGAAAACCCGGTAGGTCAAACCATAAGATCTACAAGCGATCAGCTCTTCCGAATTGACGGAGTATACAAGGACATTCCCTACAATTCGCATTTTCACTTCCATGTATTCAAGTCCATGGAAGGGCTGGAGCACAGCAAGAACCAGATTTGGTTGTCTAACAATTACAAGAATTATGTGCTGCTGGAAGACCAGACCAATGTCAGTGAATTCAATCAGAAACTACCAGAAGCGCTAAAGGTTTATATCGGTCCGAGGCTGCAACAAATGGCTGGTATTTCTTACGACGATTTTACTGCGGGCGGAGGTTTCATGCGTTACGAAATGGTCCCCATGACCAGTATCCATCTACATTCTCATCGACAGTTTGAGATTGAGCCCAACAGCAGTATCGATAACATCTACATCTTCATCGCTGTAGGTGTCATGATCCTATTGCTGGCAGCGTTCAACTTCATGAACCTCTCCACCGCCCGATCTGCCAACAGAGCCAAAGAAGTAGGGATCCGAAAGGTCATGGGGTCATTGAAAAGAAGCCTGATGGGTCAGTTCCTGACGGAATCAATCGTGATCAGCTTGTTCGGATTCGCCATTGCTGTAGGTGTGGTTTACCTAAGCCTACCCTTTCTCAATGATTTTACTGACAAGGAAATCATCAATCCATTTTTTGGGGACATGATACTCTGGCCTTATGTACTGTTGGCAAGCTTGCTCATCGGATTGGCCGCTGGTATCTATCCTGCCTTTATCCTCTCCTCTTTTAGCCCCAATAAAGTACTCAAGGGCAGATTGGCTTTAGGAGCCAAAAGCAGCATTTTCAGAAATGTACTGGTGGTATTCCAGTTTTCGATCTCGATCATCATGATCCTGGGCACCAGCATTGTCTACAAGCAATTGCTCTACAACCAGAACAAGAATCTGGGTTATGACCGTAACAAGGTGATGATCCTGGAAAATACCTACACCATGGGTACAGGTATCGAAGCGTTCATTAACTCCCTGAAAGCAGATCCGGACATTTCGAATGTGACAACCTCGTATTTTCTTCCTACAAGAGATACGCGATCAGACCACACGTTCAATCGAGAAGAAGATAATACGGCAGAAAATGCAGTGAACATGCAGACCTGGCGAATCGATGATCAGTATATCCCCACGCTTGGCATGAAGGTGATTGACGGGCGGAATTTCGACCGGAATTTTGCCGGTGACAGTGCTGCAGTGATCCTGAACCAGACGGCTGTAGAAATATTTGGAATGGGTGATGATCCGGTCGGGAAAAAGATCAAATATGTAGGAGACCAAAACAAACTGCAGGTCGTTGGTGTGGTGGAAGATTTCTACTTTGACACCTTCAAGCAAAAGGTACGACCACTGATTTTTTTCATGAATGGGGAAACCACTTCCATCGCCCTAAAATACATTTCAGACAATCCTATCGCCTTGGTTGATCGGATCGAGCAAGTGTGGAACGAACACAATGCAGGTCAGCCATTTGAATTCACGTTCATGGATCAGGAGTTCAATGCCAACTTCAATGAAGACCGCAAGCTGGGCACCATTCTAGGCTTCTTTGCCGTACTGGCCATTGTCATTGCATGTTTAGGACTGTTCGCACTAGCTGCCTACACGGCACAGCAGCGCCGCAAGGAAATCAGCATCCGAAAGGTCCTGGGTGCGAGTATCTCCGGGATCATGGGCTTGTTGTTTTCCAGCTTCTCCAAGCTGCTGGGCATATCCGCTTTGATCTCACTTCCGGTAGGGTATTATCTGATCGATCAGTGGCTTTCCAATTTTGCGTACCGCACTAACATCGGCGCAGTGGTCTTCATTGCCGCGGGCTTGATTGTTTTTGTGATCGCGTGGGTCACCGTTGGCACCCAAACCCTGAGAGCCGCCAAATCCAACCCTGCTGAGATTTTGCACAACGAGTAAGTTCTCTTGCCACGGAAGCCTTCAAAACACCGATATTCCCTACGTGGGCCGCCCTCTTTCAAAAGAGGGTGAAGGGAGATTTAGTAAGAAATCTGTTTTGAAGGCTTTCTACCCGCACCCCTAGCCAAAGTTTGTGTCCTCACAAACTTTTTTAATTCCCATCCAATCAATGTATTTTTCTAAATGAATTCAATCAAATATCATGTCAGGAGGAGATTGGAAAGAAATGCTGGTTGCTGTCCAGAACGGCGATTTTGATTTGGTCAAATACCACATCGAAGCGGGTGTCGATCCCAACTACGAACATCCCGAACTAATGACCACTGCCCTGATCGAAAGCATCGAATACGATCGCCTGGAGATCGCCAGGTACTTACTCGACCATGGAGCAGACCCAAAACAAAACGCCTGGCTCAGCTCCGATAATCCACTCAAAGTAGCCAAAAGCCAGGGTAAAAAGGAGTTCGTAAAGTTGATGAAAGGCTATCTACCGAAGAAGAAGTTTTTCTGGATTAAGTAACCCCTATCAGCGGTTTGGAACCCTGATGTGGTTGCATTTGCTTAGAAATGTATTCTTAGTGGCTTTAAATATCATCTAACATCAATGTCGCAACTGGAGATTTAGTTAAGGACGTAAATTCTCACGTGCTTGTCACCCACATAAATAATTTTCCCCAGAGGCAATAAGAAAACCTAGTAACGTTTGGTTTACATCATTTGCTATTTTCCTATTCAACTTGTTTTATCAACTGATTCAATCGCTGCTCTTCAGGAGACCATTCCAATATATATCTCGGATAATCTCTACGAACTGAATCATATTCGGGTCCTCTTTCCCAAGGCTCCAATAGACGTCCATATCGATCCATCGCAGATTTATTTCTTAATCGATCCACCTGGTAACAAATCAGGTCCAGATATTCGATGTATCTCCCATAGCTTATTTCTTCTTCGGCATCGAAGACAATTACGTAATCAGGCGTATACTTTTTTATAAATCCATAGACTTTTTCCTTAAGTACTGATGGTTCAATTTCCTGACTGTTGAGCAAAACCCGGTCTGGGGTTAATTGAATTTCAATTCGATTGTACTGTTTTAGTACGTCATTCCTATACATCAAAGACTCACCGAGTTTAAACCGCTTCCCTGCCATATCAGCTCGCTCCATTGAGTCCAAAAAGCTTTCAAATTCCGGATAATATTTAGGATAAAGTAGCTTATGAATTCCTGACTGCCTGAACCCCGGATAATCCGCCGGGTATCTTGAAAACTTTCTGCCCGTCGAATAAATGAAGTTGTTTATATCCGCTTTTCTAAGTTCTTGGATGATCGGGTTTATTTGCTTCATCGGAATACGCTCGTCTATGTGCAGATTTGCTACTACTCGTCCAACTCCCCACATTGACAATGCTCTTTTTTCTAAGGAGATTGCTGCTGGGATATTTTGAATATTCACACGATGATCGATATCACCAAAATAAATGACCACTTGGCTTGCTACCGAATCTCTTACCAAATAAATATTGAAAATACGGTGCCTGGATAGGTAATCATCTTGATGACTCAGGGTGACAGGTCTTTTTAAGTCATGAACATATTCGATGGACCTGGAAAGGAAAGACTTATTGACTTCTTCGAAATGGATGAAATTCTTAAACGTCATGCCAATACTCATTACGAGAAAAATAACCGTGATTTTGAGCAACCATTTTACTTTTCCCACACCAATGATCCGACGTACTTCAGGCCAGGAAGCATAGAACATTACTATTGGAAGCAACAGTAATATGATCCCAAATTCCTGAAGGACATCAAGTTCATATTGCATGGCATAGGACAGGTACCAAATACCCATCAGGCTACCCACTTTACCAAACCACAACAGGAAAGACCAGGTCCAAAAACCTTCGCTATTCAATGCTCGCCTTGACAAGGTCTTAACTCGCCGGTTGGAAGTATAAGTCACTGACTGAAGGATCAACCTAAGTGCAACAGCATAACCGAGCGCCGATGAAATGCCCGCAAGAAAAAGGTTGTGATAATAATGTTCCTCCGGGCTTAAAATCAGGAAAGCCTTATCTCCCATTTCGTTTGTGAATATTCGAAATGCCTCACGGAACATCTGAAAGAATGCATAAAAGATATATGCGGTAATCATCCAGATCAGCAATCCAATTATTTGATTGGGTAGATTGAATGAATGTTTGTTGTTAAGGTAGCCTTTGTTGATTGTCATTTATAAATTATACGAGAATCGAGCAGATTGGCTACGTTCAATCTGGTGCGGTGACCATTTTACCCTGACTTACTTAGAACAACTCAACCACCATATCCGAAGCTCCACCAACATTTTCTGATAACTCACCAGATGCCGATTGTAGTTCTTTCACGAAGTGCTATCTTGTCAACACAAGCATTGATATATGAACCGAACCTTGCAAACCAAACTGACCCAACTCGAAAGTGAAACCAAAGCTCTTTTTGATAGCATCGAAGGATTGTCGGAAGAACAGTTGCACGATCAATCGTATGGTTGGTCGGTCATTCAGGTGCTTTCACATCTCCACGTAGCAGAGGCAGGAACGGTGATTTACATGACCAAAAAAATGCAGGCTGGAGACAAAATGCCGAACTTTAAAATGGGAGGCAAACTGCGTATGGCACTCACAAGAACGATGCTCAGAAGCTCGCTTCGCTGGAAGGCTCCCAAGCCCGTCTCAAACCCGAAAAGTGATTACTCATTAGATGAGATGAAAAAACAATGGGAAAAGAGCCGGCAAAAGACCGTTGCTTTTGTGGAGACTTATCCTGAAAAGTATTTAAGCAAAGCGGTCTTCAAACACCCTATGGCTGGCAGGATCGATCTGGCTAGCGCCCTGGATTCTATCTCCTATCACCAACGACATCACCTGCATCAGATTACGAGGATCAAGAAAGCGATTGGAAGTAACTAACTACTGGATCCATCAAACCTCATACATCTCAATGGGCAAGTCATCTGGGTCGAAGAAAAAGATGAACTTCTTACCCGTATATTCATCCACACGAATGGGCTCGGGCTCGATACTTTTTGAATACAAATAATCAACGGCTGCTTCAATATTGGCTACTCCAAAACAAATGTGTCTTAGTCCGGTTGCTTCAGGTCTGGTCGGTCTTTGGGGTGGATTGGGGAATGAAAAGAGTTCTATTAGGTATTGCCCATTGAGAGACAGGTCCAATTTATAGGAGTCCCTTTCTTTTCGATACACTTCCCGATCAGTCTGGAAACCAAGTATTTCCGTATAAAACCACTTCGATTGTTCATAATCTGAACAAATGATAGCAATATGATGCAAACGCTCAATTTTCATGGGTATAAAATTAAATTTTTCGTCATTTTCGGCGAATACAAACGATTGCAACATATATTTGGCGGCCCTGAATACTAGATGGTGAATTTTGTTCGTTACTTGGGAAACGCTCACCAATGAACCTAAGGCACCTAATCTTTTGCTCCCTAACAATGCTCCTCATGGCAGCTTGCTCAACCAACGACCAAGACTTGCCAGTTCCTCGACTAATCACCACCGTCTCCGAATATTCTCAACTGGAAGTCGGTAATTACTGGATCTATGACTGGTTCGAAGTACAACCAGACGGATCTGAAACTCCAATGGAACTGCGTGATACCCTGCGGATCGAAGCTGATACTTTGATTGAGGGTCGCACCATGTTCGTACGTGCGGGTACTTTTATGGGTCAGCCCCGACATGAAATCCTCTATGATTCCATTAGTCACTTGCTAACCTACCCGGAAAGACTGCCAATATTCGTTTTTGACAGTAGCCAGGAATTCATCCGCAATTTTGGTCCGGTAGATGCCCCGATTTCCATAGGCACTTACCGCCAGAAGACAGCTGTAGAAACCATCGAGGTACCCGCTGGCGTCTTTGATTGTATCAACTTCCAGGGTACGATTGAATCTCTGGAACTCGACTACCCGCATGGTACCCGCTTCAATAACAACCTCTATGCGCGGGATGTAGGACTGGTACAACTCACAACTCAGTTTTACAGTCAGCCTAGTGACCTGGAAATGCGATTGGTGGATTTTGGGAGGGATTGATCTGGCACTCCCCAAGGCCATCAAGCTAGGCCGAAATTCCTATGTTAAGAAGTCATTCCATGGATGGAATCTTTGAAAATCGGTATGAACATATCTTTTCGAGCAAAGACTCCCCAGGGAGTGACCTTAGCTTGATGGCATTGGGGTATAATGGCAAGGATAAAAAAAATCTTCTAAATCAAGCATAGATAGCTAATGTCTGAATCTCAAGATCGACTCGTAATAGACACGATGTGATTCCTGACCTATTTCTGGGATGACGCTAAACTCCACAACATCCTCTTAATGATCCAAAACTTGGAGTTAGAAATACAATTTTGAACTTTTCCAGAAACTCCTGATCCTTTTTATCGTGTAGCATTGTTGCATGATTCTCGAAAGTAAGGTCATTGAATTCAAAGGCATGCCTTTGTTTCAAAAAGCGCGTTTCAAAACGCCTATGGACATGCAAGGTACCATTCAGGAGTTTGCCTGTTTTTTCTATATGGTAGAAGGTACCATGCTGAGCTTCGACTCGCGCGGGATCCACCGGCTTGGAGAAAAGGAAGCGGTGATCAAAAATTGCAACAACTATGTGCAGCGGTACATGCCCAATTCTGGCTCTGAGGAGTGCGAGGCCATTGCTATTTTTCTGTACCCGGACTTGCTGAAAGTAATCTACAAAGATGAAGTCCCTTCGTTTTTGATCGAAGACAAACTCCCAAGACCCAAGAAACTCATTGGCAATCAGTTGCTGGAACAGTACATGAGCAACCTGATGATCTACTTTGAAGAACCGGAAGTCATGGACGAGCAACTGGGCATCCTGAAACTCAAGGAACTCATGATGATTCTCCTGAAATCGGAAAATCATGCTAACATTCGCAAGCTCCTCTCTGAGATCTTTACACCAGTCAATGTCAAATTCCGGCAAACCATCGAGCAAAACCTTTTTAACACCCTGAGTCTGGAACAGCTTGCCTTCATTTGTAATATGAGCCTGTCCACCTTCAAGCGGGAGTTCAAAAAGGAATTCAATGAAACTCCTGCACGCTATATCAAAAACAAGCGCCTGGAACATGCCGCTGCCCGACTGATCAGTGATCAGGATCCAATCACGACCATCGCCTATGAATCCGGCTTTCAGGACATCACCACTTTCTCGGCCAACTTCCATGAAAAATACGCAGTATCTCCTTCCAATTACAGAATAGGCCAAATCAGAAACTAGAAGGCCTTTTTCAGAAATCTTTCCGTTTACTGGCAAATGACCTTTGTAGCAGATAAATCATAAATCTCATGCAAAGGATAATTGGAACATTAATTTTTTTATTGACCGTAAACTTTATTGCTATGGCACAAAAAGGATTTGAATTAGAGAAAGAGATCGTCATCAACGTACCTGCCTCAGAACTTTGGGAAATGGTAGGTCCGGGATTCGAAGAGGTATATAAATGGTCGTCCAATGTGGATCATTCCGAAGGCTCAGGTACTTCCATGTTTGAAGGAGCAACCTGCAGCGAGCGCGCTTGCAATGTCAATGTAAAAGGATTCAGCAAGATCAAGGAAACGTTGACCAAATACGATCAAGACCAAATGGTACTGGCTTATGAAGTCAATGATGGTATGCCAGGATTTGTAACCAGAGCTGCCAATGAATGGACGGTAGTTGCGGTTAGTGAATATCAGTCTAAACTCGTGATGAAGGCGGAATTTGAAAGCAAAGGCCTCATGGGTGCTTTGATGCGCGGCATGATGAAAAACAAAATGAGCAAAACCCTGGATACGGTTTTGAATGATGCGAAAATTTATGCAGAAACCGGACAGATCTCCGGGGCCAAGGAAAAAAGAGTGGCGCAGCTAGAGAGAAAAGCGGCCTGAACGCAACATCTGAACCAGCTGACATTTTTGATGGAAGAAGCACCTTTGTAAGAGGGTGCTTTTTTAAATTTATCTGTGCTGCCTTCTCATTGATTAGGAAGCTTCGGGTTTGATGCCTGATTCCCCCTTTAATGAACAAAGGGTGTTGGGGGATTTTAAGAAAAATTAAATCCGAAGCTTAAAAAATTATGACTTATTTTCAAGGTGATCTCATGGATTTAAAAGAAACACTAACGCTCTTCATTACAAGGATGGCTATGTATATCCATCCAATCAACAAAGAAACCATAGTTGCTTTCATTCATGGATATGAAGTTGGGTTAGGTCATCAGACATTTACAGAGGTGCTTTCCAATCATTTGGAAACAGAATTTCGCATTAAAAAAATAGCTTTGGGTTGGCCAAGTTTATGCCAGTAAGAACACCTTAGAATGGGGTCAAGAATTTAACAAATTGACATTGGAATTGATCGAACACAAAAAGATTTAAAATTGCCAAAATGACACTCGCAGAAAACAAAGCCAATGCCATCGCCTTCTACAAAATGGCCTATGAGGGCAATCCCAGGAAAGCCATAGAAATGTATGTCGGCGATGAATACATCCAGCACAATCCTGATGTAGCCGATGGGCTAGCCGGTTTCATCAGCTACTTCGAACGGATGCAACAAGAATACCCGGAGAAATCCATTGAATTTGTGCGTTGCATCGCCGAAGGCGATTTGGTGGCCTTGCATACCCACCAAACCTGGCCTGGCAATGATCAGTATGTGACCATGGATTTTTTCCGCTTCGACCACCGGGGTAAGATCTGTGAGCACTGGGATTCCATCCAGCAAATACCTGCCGCTTCCAAGAACCCCAACACCATGTATTGATCGCACATGGAAAGTCATACATTACCGAATCAGCTTTTACCTTACACAGGAGATGACCATGTGTTGATCTACGACTATCACGCAGACAAAGAGTCTTCACGACAAGAAGTCATCCTTTCCAGGCATACCATTAGTTTTCTTCAGGAAGGGGAGAAAGAAATCATTGCGGACCATAACCCCGTAGCAATCAACAACACAAAATTTCTGATCATGCGGGCTGGCAATGTGCTTATGACGGAGAAATTTTCCTCGGAAAAAGCCAAATACAGTAGTCTGCTCCTGTTCTTTTCTCAACAGGCCGTATTGGATTTCATCAAAAGACATGAGATCGACTTATCTGAGTCCGGGCCAGAGGAATCAACTACCCCACTTGCGTATGATCCATTCATTCGAACCTTCGTCCTAAGCCTGCGAGACCTGATGACTTTGGATCGCTCAATCCAGCGTAAGTTACTTGCCGTCAAATTTGAAGAACTGATGCTGTATCTGATCGCCCGGGATGGTACAAGCTTATTGAGTAGCCTGCTCAATCACAATGACCAGCGATCTTTCGATTTTGTGAAGGTTGTAGAAGCCAACAAGCACAACAAACTCACCCTCAATCAACTGGCTTTCCTTTCCAACATGAGTGTATCCACCTTCAAACGTGCTTTTGAAAAACACTATCAGGAATCGCCAATCAAGTGGTTCCACGATCAGCGACTGATGCACGCGGCCTACCTTCTCAAATCTGAATTGCGCCGACCTTCGGATATCTATCTGGAAACTGGCTATGAAAGCTTGTCCAACTTCATTCAGGCTTTCAAGCAAAAGTATGGGGTAACACCCAAGCAGTATCAGATTTCTAATGATTCCCCCTTTGCAAAGGGGGTGCCTGAAAGGCGGGGGATTTAAAGCCTAAGACTCCTCCACTTTTGAACTTCCAGCCACACTTTTTGGGCTGTTATCAAAAACAGCAGGGCACCTTTCAAGTGCAATTTTGCTTCGTAATTGAAGCAAATTGAATCATGAAAAAGTTATCTATTGTACTTATAGCATTCGCCATATCCAGTTATGGCTTTTCACAAACATTCACCCTGTCCAGCAAGGACCTGGGAGGTCAGGCGACCACCATTGAAGAATTCAACGGATTCGGATGCACAGGTAAAAACCAAAGTCCTCAACTGACCTGGGACAATGCGCCAGAAGGCACAAAAAGCTTTGCCATTACCATGTATGACCCTGACGCCCCTACCGGAAGTGGATGGTGGCACTGGGTGATGTTTGACATCCCTGCCACTACGAATGAGTTGGTAACCAATGCCGGAAATGTCGAGATGAACCTGGCACCAACCGGAGCTATTCAAAGCATCACCAATTATGGTGTTGCCGGCTATGGTGGACCTTGCCCACCAGAAGGCCATGGCCCTCACCAATATGTGATCACTGTTTTCGCCTTGAAGACAGACAAACTCGGCCTGGATGCCAATACCAATCCTGCGATTGTCGGGTATTATTTGGGTAACAACACATTGGCCAAAGCCAGTATTGTGGCTTACTACGAAAGGTAAATTTTACCAAAAGCCCAGCCTTTGCTGGTGTTATCACCTGCAATCACCCAGACTGATCCGGCTCCACTTTCCAGATTACACCAATTAGGTGGACTCGCGAAAAGATTGAGATACAAAAAAGCGGCTGTCTCAGAGTGACAGCCGCTTTATGTTTTAGTAGGTTTAGAAAAACATAAGGTTTCAACTGGATTATATAGCACATAAAATCGCCCGTCGGAAAAGATAAACGGCTATATTCGTACACTTACAAGCATAATACAGCCTACATGAGACACTTCACTAAATTCAACCAATTCCTTTTTTTCACATTAAGCATCACCATCATTGGATTGGCCAGTTGTTCTGAGGACGATGGCCCGGTTGTACTGACCTCAGACACCTTTGAAGGCAATTTCAACATCAATCCAGGCACCTTCCCTGAAGGCGGGGGTCTTGACCTCAGTGCAAGTGATACAGGCGTGGTAGCTCAATTGGATACGGATGCCATAGATTGGGACATTCAGATCAAAGCCATACGAACTGGCGCCGGCGGCCGACCCGGGGTTTTTCTTTTTGGTGATGATCAAACTACTGGCTCAGTACAAGCCGTAAACGTCAGTGAGCGGGCCGGCATTGGTACAGGTGCTACCGGATTCACCTCTTTCGAACGAATAACTACCGAAATGGTCGATATATTGGCCGCAGATGGTGTGTTTACCTTCGATCCTTCAACCGATCTGGATGGCGAGGGAAAACCAGATGCTACGGCGCTTGCCATTGCCTATCAGGACCTGGTGATCGGAGATCGCATTGTGAACCTTGAAGAGGCAGATCAGCCTGTTTATCTGGTTCAGGACAGAGCAGGAAGCTATTATAAATTCCAAATGGTCTTGCGTGAGAATGGCGGAAATGTGGTTGTTCGATGGGCACAATTTACTGCGGATGCCCTAGATTGACCCGGTGAAAACCCTCCTATTCACCTGTACAATATTGATCTTATTTTCCGCCTCTGCACAAGAGGCGGATACCATTCAACTTCAGGAAATCCTCATTGCAGCCAGAATCGCTCCTTCCGATAGTTTACCCTACGCATCGCTTCAGCCTCCTATCCAAACCATGGACTTGCTGGATCGGATCCCGGGAGTGGTGCGGGCACAGCAAGCTTCCTTTCCCATCAGCTACAGGGGCCAGACCGGCAGTCGCATGCGTATCCAACAAAATGGTGCCCGAAGATCCGGACTCAATCCACAGGGCTATCTGGGACAAGACCTGAATGTCTCTAACCTAAGCACTGCCCGTATTGTTGATGGCATTGAAAAGGCGACATATGGTAGTGGCGCAATTGGTGGTGTACTGGAACTGGAAGATCGACAGGCATTTGAAGCATCACCGAATGTTATTCAAAGTCAATTTGGCACCAACAACAATGCCCGGCAGCTAGGTTTTCGTTGGGGAATCGGAAATGATCCAATCGCCTTTGAAATAACTGGCAATGGCGTTCGCACAAACGACCTGTTCTTCGCCAACAAGGAAAGATCGCTTAACTCGGCGATACAGGAGTACCAGTTCTCTTCTGCACTGACTGGCCGGCTAAAAAAGGCCCGGCTTAGCTGGCGACAAAAATGGAGCTCCGGTATCTGGGAGTTCCCACAAGGGTTTCAAAACTTTCCTTTTGAGTTACGCAAACTGGACAATACCTATACCTATCAGACAGATGTCAAATTCCGACAGGCATTAAACAATGGCTGGCAGCTGACGCAACAAGTCTGGGGCCTGACCTTGAAGACCGACCAAATACAAGATGTCTACAATGCGCAGTTTGATTCCATCAACATCAAGGTAGTACGAAGCTTTCGTCGCAACAGTGCCGGCTATAATGGCTTTGTGGAAAAATCTTTCGGAAAGTACCACCTGAAATCCGGATTGGATTTGTTCACTTCACGATTAGTTGAGGACCGGACAGACGATAATCGGATCGACAATTTATTTACTCGTTCGCAAGTGGCACAGCGAACCGATCAGCAAGCCGGAGCCTTTATAAAAGCAAGCACAAGAAATGAAAGTGTGCAATGGACCGGTGTGCTACGAGCAGACGTTGCCAGTACGAATAACCTTGATGCGGAACGGGCATATGCCTCAGCCATTACCGGAGGCATAGAAGCCAAAGGAACCCTTTGGAAGATCGATCATCAAGTATCATTGGGCAGGTATTTCAGGTTTCCTCGTCCGGAAGAATCGGGTGGTGAATTGTTTGGCGGCCGTGGCACTTTTCGGGGAAATCCCGACATCCGGCCAGAATCCAGCTACCAACTGGAATGGATCCTCTCTAAAAACACTGCATCAACCTCCTTTAAAATCAATAGTTGGTTGGCCTATTATGAAGACCGGATCATCGATGTTCCGGTGGCTGATGAGCGGAATGTATTTGAATACCGTAACATCGATCAGGCGCGCACTTTCGGGCTGGAGTGGTACCTTTTGCAAGTATTACTGGATCAGAAAAAACATAACCTTGTTGGGCTTCTTACGGGCCTTGTCATGCGTGGCGATGACCTGACCAATACCCATTTCTTTGGAAACGGCAGTCGATCTAACGGCATTCCCCCCGCTCATGTACAGGGGGAATTGAAATACAAGACATGGTTGGGAAGTGTGCCAATACAGCTGGGGATAGACGCACGTCATTATGCCAGGTTCATCGCGCCAACAGGATTTACCAATCAGGTATGGGCCGTAAGGGATGCACCTGCTTACACCTTGCTAGGCTTGAATGCCAATACCCGCTTCCAATGGAACCAACATGGGTTCTTGATCTCGGTACGTGTATCCAATTTGACAGACCAGACTTATTTCCCGTTTGGTACCCGGATACCCGGAATTGGCAGAGACTTCAGATTTGGACTAAATTATTCTTTTTGAAGGTATTATTGCTTGCAATCACCGCTGACAAGATCTTCGGGTAACGGGTCATAAGCATTTCCTGTTGCGATAAAACTTGTGAAAGTCCCGTCGCTGAACAAGGGACTCACCGCACAGAAATCACTAAGTTGGGAATTGCCATAAAGCTCAATAGAAACGTTTACTTGTTCCAGGCCATTTAAGCCCTCCAGGCTAGTCAAAGCAACATTGTCGCTGGCAAATATCCTATCAACCTGAACCAGCCCATCCAACCCTGCAAAGCTGTTAAAGTTAGGATTATTACGAATGAACAACTCCTGAAGTCGATCGATGTTACTCAATCCTGAAAAATCCGTGATACCAGGCCCTAGCAACGAGATTTCCTCAACCGATGCCAGTGATTCCAGGCCTTGCAAATTGATCAACTCAGGATTGTCTTCTATAATAATACTTGCAATAGAAAGGAGCGATGACTCCCCGAATTCTTTTAAAACCGGATTGTCATTTAGATACATTCGATTGCCAACAGATCGCAGTTTTGGGAACCCCTGCAAAGAAGTCAACGACCCAAGCTGCTGAAAAATCAGGGTACTCTCTATGCTTACCAATTCAGGAAAATCCAGGCTTGTTAAATTTTTTCCAGATACTGAAAGGGTGAACAGCTCCTCAATATTCGAAAACACATCAAGGGAAGTAATTGACTCGTTGGAACCAAAAAACAAAGACCTAATTTTCATGTGCCCAAGTTGTTCTATGTCTGTCAATGACGGATGATCAACAAGGTGAAAATTATTCCCTACCTCCTCGATGTTTAGTCCTTCCAGGCTGACTAACGAGTGGTTGCTTCTCAGTGTAAATGAGCGATCGATTCGTTTAAGGTTTGTAAAACCTTTGAAATTGGAAAGCGAGTGATTTTCGATGATCCATAAGTCCCGACCGACAGCATTCAAGTTTTCAAATCGAATTTCGGCCAGCGACGGGTTTGAGGTAATGTGCAAATCTCTAACCACGGTTTGTAAGCCATCAAACCCACTAATAGTAGTCAATCGATCATTGTCATTAATGGCTACATCTCCAAGGGATTCCAGGCGATCGAACTCGGCCATGGTCGTCATCTGATTATTATGGTTCACCGCGATTCTTCCCAAATGGGACAATTGTGAAAACACATCAATAGCTGTTAATTCCTGATTACGGAACACCAGTAAACCGCTATCAATACGTTGTACATTGGTCAACCCTCGAAGGTCTTTGACTTTTGTCTGACTGATCGTGAGGTGTCCATTTACTTCATTCAAAGAACCTAATCCCGTCAGATCAGTAATATCACTTTCCTCAAAAAGCGCCCCTATTAGCAGGTCTCCGTTAACCCGGGCATATCTGTTGCTGGCAAATGCATTTAGTTCCTGTTGCGTTTTCAAGACCACATCACCTTGTTTGGTGAACCCCTCTACTCCTTCACCACAGCTAAAAAATAAAAAGGAGATACCCAGTAAAAGGAGTTCTCCAACTGAGAAAACGGACTTAAAACTCATTGTTTCGATTTTGTTGATTTCACTGGCGACAATCGCCTCTCACAATATCCCCTAGCGTTGGATTGTAAGCGTTGCGCTCTATTGTTGTGCGATTTTTCACTCCATCAGCGACTAACTGCTCCAGGGCACAATAGTCAGTCAGGTTAGAGCAGTCATATATGCTGAGCGTGTTACCTAATTTTTCAAGGGCGTTCAAGCCTTCCAGGTTTGTGAGTAGCGGGCTGTTTTTTAGAAAAATATTTGAGCCTACTTCCTTAAGGTTTCCCAACCCCTCCAGGCTTTCCAGTTGCAAGTTGTCAGAAATAGAGACATCACTCAATACGGTTACGTTTTCCAATCCTTTGAAGTTTGCAAGCGCACTGCGTTGAATGCGCAATCCTCCGATCACATCCAGACTGGTGAGTGGTTCTAAGCTGGTGATTTGGGCGTTACCCCATAGCGATAGTGTACCGTGGATCTCACTTACGGGCAAATCATCCAGGTCAGGCAAGCGATCATTGGAGGAGAGGCTCAGGTCTCCACCGACCTCACGCAATGCCGAAAATCCGGAAAAGTCTTCCAACTGTGTTTCATTTAAATGCAGGTGCCCTACATAATTGAGCCTATTAAAATCAACAGTCGTCAGTGATGTATTCCCTGAGAGGGACAGTTCTCCGCTCAGTTCCGTTAATTCCCTAAACTCATCTATCTCGGTGATCAAAGGATTGCCCTCTATATATATTAATTCCACCTCTGTAATAGATTCCAGGCCATTCAGGTTGGCCAAATTAGAAAGTCCGGAGATTTGAAGCGATTCAACGCGTTCCAGGTGAAGGTCAGTTAATGTAGTGATGACAGGGCTATTAGCCACACTAAGATGCCCAACTTGTCGGAGCTGTGAAAACCCACTCAAATCACTCAACAAAGGATTTGACTGGATCGATACTACCCCAGCTTCAATTAATCCACTAAAATCCACATCAGTCAATGATTCATTGCTCCAGATACTTACCCCTTCCTTAAAGATCGCAAACTCATTGAATTGATTGATGGTCGTCAATTTCGGATTATCATAGACCTGAACGGACTTTAATTGACCACCAAGGCTCCCGATCTGATTAAATCCATTCAAATTCTCGAGGTTATAATTGCTTGATATCTCTAACCGTTCATCCAATCTGGTGAGGTTGGAAAAAACGTCCACATTCCTGATCTGCGTATTTCCAATCATCAACGAACCTTCGATTGAGGAAATGATCCCTAAGCCACGAAGGTCCGAGATATCGTCGCCAAAAATGGTCAGACTACCTCGTAAATGGGTGACTTTTCGCGCAACGAATTCATTGACCTGCTCTTGGCTAAACAAGTATACATCGTCCTCCAACAAATTAAAGATGGGTTCTTCGTCTTCTTTGCAACTGATGATCGTTATGAGCATGAGGATGCAAAGTACGATTCGAGACGTCCGGCTAAAAGTTCTTAATAAGTTCAACACGATCTTAATTGTTTGGCTAGATGCAAGATAATCAAAGCCTGTGACTCACATTAATCCCACACAATGAGCACGAATCTATGTGTCCATTACAGTTTACAATCGCCCCTCCTAATATCCTGCAACGTCGGATTGTAGGCGTTTTGCTCAATTTCAGCAAATACAGCTACCCCATCAGCTACCAATAATTCCAACGCACAATAATCCTTTAGGCTGGTGCAACCGTAAATTCTTACATGATTATCTACCCTTGCCAGGGCATTGAGCCCTTCCAGATTTTCTAATAATGGGTTGCGACTAATAGAAATCTCATCTCCTATACGACTCAGGTTTTGTAATCCATCTAAGCTGGTCAACCGTCGATTGTCGAGGATATAGATTTCCTCGATTGTTTCCATATGCTCAAGGCCTTTCAGGTCTGTTATCCCACTATTCTGAATACCAAAGCCACCGGACAGATCTAAATCTTTCACCAGCTCCAATGTAGTAATTTGGGAGCCTGACAACCACAACCAACCTTCAATAGAAGTGTCCGTTAATTTCTCCAGGTCTAGCAATTGATCATTTTCAGTAAGCTGCACATCCTGAACACGCTCCAGCGCCGGGAATCCGGAAAGGTCTTTCATCCAGGTATTGTGTATTCTAAGGAAACCTGTCGATCTCAGATTGCTAAAATTAACCGATGCCAATGCCTTATTGTCGTAAAAATCGACCGCAATTGGCACTTCCGTAAGCTCTGAAAATTGATCAATCGAAGTGATCTGGTGATTTTCCTGCAGGTAGATATAATCCACTTCTTTGAGGGACTCCAATCCCTCCAGGCTGGTCAAAATGGTATTCGACAGTCGAAATTGTGTGACCTTTTGCAAGTTGGAAAACCCTGTAAGGTCACTCCACCGTGGATTTTCTGAAAATCCGACAATATCCGCTCGAATCAACCCACTAAACTCCACTTCGGCCAGCGACTCATTGTTCCAGATAAAAAGTCCGCTTTCAATCTCAACCACATTATCGAACTGGTTTATAGCAGTCAATTTAGGGTTATCTCTGATTCGAATGGTTTCAAGAACACGGCTAGCATTACCCAATGCAATAAATCCATCCAAATTTTCAAGTGCTTCATTGAAGCTAATGACCAATTCCCCATCCAATTGGGTAAGGTTGGAAAATGCATCCACCTGCGTAATACTTGTACCGCTAATGGTCAGCGAACCTTCAATCGTTGTAAGTCTTGTCAGTCCGCTGATATCAGTAATTGGCGAGGGATCACCGTTCCTCGATTGAAGGGTCAGGCTCCCCCGTAAGTGAGTTATTTTCTGAGCGGCAAAGTCATTCACATCCCCCTGAGATCCTAAAACCACCTCTTCTTCTAGCAACCTATAAAGGATCTCCTCCTCCCCTTCGTCGTTACAACCGATGATCGAAATAAGAGGGAATAGGCACAGGGCCAGACGAATGGTGTGATACTTAGTGCTTAGCAGTTGTTGCACAGTCTTAATTGTTTGGTTGAATGCAAGATAATCAATGCCTGACTCTCGCACTTGCATAGCAATCAAGCCTCTATAAAAATCCTCCAATCGATTGCAATCAAAAGTAATGACAAAGTTTCCTTCTGAGTCATGGTCACCCGCCTGAATTCAATTAACTTTTCGGGTCATTTTGAGTGATTCATCCCTGGAGCGAGTGACCCCACGATACATTAACACCCAAGTACTGGCCCTTTTTACTGTTTTGGTCGGGCTTATGAGCTGTCAGAAACCGACTGAATCAGCGACGGTATTCCGTAAGATATCTCCAACGGAATCAGGCATTGATTTCAGAAATCAATTGGAGTACAATGAACGCCTCAACACTTACACGTACCGTAATTTCTACAATGGTGCTGGAGTAGCGGTAGGAGACATTAACAATGACGGACTTCAGGATTTGTATTTCTGTGGCAATCAGGTCGACAATAAGCTTTTTCTCAATCTTGGCAATTTAAAATTCAAAGACATTACCCAGGAAGCTGGCGTAGGCAGCCCCAACATCTGGTCCACGGGTGTCAGCATGGCGGATGTGAATGGCGATGGTTTGCTGGACATCTATGTATGTAAGGCTGGTCCTAAAGGAGGCGAAAATCGACATAATGAATTATTCATCAATCAGGGCGATCTGACCTTCACGGAAGAGTCCAAAAAGTATGGCATTGCCGATGAGGGTTTATCACTGCATGCTGCCTTTTTTGACTATGACAAAGACGGAGATCAGGACTTCTACTTATTGAACAATTCACTCAGATCAGTAGGCGTTTATGACTTGCGGCAAGACCAACGATTGGAAACTGACACACTCGGGGGTAATAAGCTGTACCGAAATGATGGTGGCTACTTCACGAATGTGACGCTGGAATCCGGCATCTACAGCAGCTTCATTGGGTTTGGTCTGGGTGTGACGATCGCTGACCTGGATCGGGACGGCTGGCAGGACATCTTTGTGTCTAATGACTTTTTTGAGAAGGACTATGTCTACATCAATCAGGGTAATGGCACGTTCGAGGAATCTTTGGAAGCCTTGATCTCGGAAACCAGTATGGGTTCCATGGGTGCCGATATAGCTGACCTGAATAACGACGGTTATCCCGAGATCTACGTCACGGAAATGCTCCCGGAATCAGAGCAGCGCTACAAGACCAAAACGCTCTTTGAAGATTGGGACAAGTATCAATCTAACTTAAAGAATGGCTATTACGAGCAGTTTACCCGTAATGCCTTTCAATTGAACAACGGACCTAATCCCGTATCGGGTTCGGTCTCTTTTAGTGAAATCAGCCGACTGACCGGAGCACACGCCACAGACTGGAGTTGGGGAGCACTGATTTTCGATTATAACAATGACGGTTTCAAGGACATTTTTGTAGCCAATGGCATCGCTAAAGACCTGACGGATCTGGATTATATCAATTTCTACTCCAACAACCGGGAGTTGGTGGCAAAGTACCGCAAAGACAGCCTGGTACTGACCAAGCTGATCGACCAAATCCCCTCAGTCCCTCTACCCAATTACCTCTTTGAAAATTCGGGAGGAATGGATTTCAATAATAGGGCCATTGAACTCGGTTTGAGTGATTCCACTTTTTCCAACGGGGCCGTTTACAGCGATCTGGACAATGATGGAGACCTGGACCTGGTGGTCAACAACATCAATGATGACAGCTTTTTGTTTGAAAACACCTCAGAGAGCAATGGTAATCACTACCTGATGCTGGACCTTCGTTTACCGGATTCCAGTATTGCCGTGGGGGCACAAGTGGAGATCAGGATTAACAATCAACTCATGTATCAGGAACTGGTTCCGGTCAAAGGCTATCTATCCTCTGTAGATCCCAGAATGCATTTTGGAGTTGGCACCGCACAGCAAGTCGGAGAACTGAAAATCTCCTGGCCTAATGGTGCGACCAGTACCGAAACGAATATTGCGGTAGATCAGCTCTTGAAAAGAGTACAGCCACCCCTTACGCCCACTTTAGGCAATCCGTTCACGGTAGATCCATTGATGACTGAAATTAAAACCCCGGTTGGCTTCCAGCACATCGAAAATGATTTTGAGGATTTCAACAGGGACCGTCTGTTGTTTGAAATGCACAGCAATGAAGGCCCCGGCGTGGCTCAGGGTGACGTCAATGGGGACGGCTTAACAGATTTGTATCTCGGTGGAGCCAAAGGGTTTGCCGGTGGACTTTACCTGCAAGAAAAAGATGGAAGCTTCTCAAAAAGCCAAACCTTCACCGACGACCAGGATGCTGAAGACGTGGATGCCTTGTTCTTTGATGCAGACCAGGATGGTGATTTGGACCTCTACGTGGCAAGTGGAGGAAATGAATTTGGGGTAGGCTCAAAATGGTTGATGGATCGTATTTACTTTAATGATGGCAATGGAAGGTTCATTAAAAAAGCATCCAGTTTTCCTGGAATTCGGGAGAGCTCTTCCTTCGTTAGTGCCGCCGACTTTGATGGCGACGGTGACGCTGACCTGTTAGTAGGCACTCGATTAAAGCCATTCTTATATGGCGTTCCTCCCAATTCTTATCTATTGCAAAATGATGGTTCTGGCAACTTCAAGGACATAACGGCTAGCACTGCCCCAGCTTTACAAAAAATAGGCATGGCCACCGATGGCCAATGGTTCGACCTGGAAAATGATGGTGATCAGGACATAGTGCTGGTTGGGAAATGGATGGGCGTGAAAGTCCTGACCAATGAATCCGGGAAATTTACCTTGCAATCTAAAGCCCTGAATTTGGCAGGCAGCAATGGTCTTTGGAACACCCTCGAAGTGGCAGACCTGAATCAAGACGGCTACCAGGACCTCATCGCCGGTAACATTGGTGAAAACACTCGTTATCGCGCTTCGGTGGATAAGCCCCTTCAACTCTTCATCAACGACTTTGACCGGAATGGCTCCGTGGAGCAGATCACCTGCCAATATGAAGGAGACAAGGCGTATCCGATCCACCTGCTGGCCAACCTCACCAAGCAGTTGCCAGGATTGCGCAAGCGCTTTTCGAGAGCAGAGGATTACAAAAGTAAAACCATGGAAGAGTTGTTCACGCCAGAACAAATGGCCAATGCCGTCAAGCTGAAAGTGGAAACGCTCCAATCCAGTGCATTCATCAGCCAACAAGGCACCAGTTTTATCCGGGAAGCTTTACCTGACAATCATCAAATTGCTCCAATTTATGGTTTGTTGCCACTCGATTTGAATGCGGATGGACGCACTGACCTGATCACTGGAGGTAACTTTACAAAATCAAAACCCGAATGGGGAATTTACAAGGCAAGTTATGGAAACGTTTCTCTGGGCACACCTACAAATCAATGGCAGTCGCAACGACATGAGGCCAGTGGTTTTTTTGTGACCGGAGAAGTGCGACGCATCATTGCGTTGAAGGACTCCAAACGAATTTTGGTGGTGAGAAATAATTCAGGAATTTCGTGCTTTAGTTATGAATAAGTTGTTGAAGAAAGTAGTTGTATTTGGATTGTTAATTTCAGCGTTTGCCGCATGTGACAATCGCAGTGCTTATGAAAAGCTGGTTGCCGAGGAAATGGGCAGAGGAATTCGCAAAGACAGCCTGTTTTTGGGAATCTCTCTAGGAATGCCGCGCAAAGATTTTTATGTTCATTGTTGGCAACTCAATAAGCAGTACATCCTTGATAATGGCCCAGGTAATCTTTCGGCTGAGTATCAAATCAACGAAGAATTAAGCATGCCCTCGTTCATGCGCTTTTATCCCAATTTCATAGATAACAAGATCTATGAAATGCCGGTGGAATTCACCTACCAAAACTGGTCACCATGGGCCAAGGAAACTTCCGGAGACAGCCTGCTGCCAGATGTCATCCGTATGTATGAAAAATGGTACGGCAAAAAGTTCATCAAAATGGAACGGGAAGACAAGCAGGATTCCTGGGTTATGGTTGATGCCAATAAACGACTGATTGTTTTCCGAAAGGACACATCGACCGTTTACGCCCGTTATGATGACCTACTGGTGACCAACAAACTCGAGAAGCAAAAAAGAGAGATGCTCGAAGACTTATGAGAATTTTTACCGTACTCACGCTCGCTTTGCTAGTGGCCTGTCAGGCGCCCTTAGAAAAGCAGACGCCTCCCCTTTTTCAGGCACTGGATCCGGCTAGCTCAGGATTCGATTTCACGAATCAGTTGCAGTTCGATGCTGATTTCAACATTTACACGTATCGAAACTACTATAATGGTGGTGGTGTCGCAACCGGAGATATCGATCAGGACGGCCTGTTAGACATCTACGTGACCGGAAACCTGATCCCAAATCGATTGTTCCGCAACAAAGGCAACATGCAGTTTGAGGACATCACCGAATCAGCAGGTGTCGCAGGTACCCGATCCTGGAGTACTGGTGTGAGCATGGTCGATGTGAACGGAGATGGATTACTGGACATCTATGTCTGTAATTCCGGAGACATCAAAGGCGATAACAAACAAAATGAACTCTTCATCAACGAAGGGAATGGTCGATTCTCGGAACAAGCAGCAGCTTATGGCCTGGCCGATCGTGGCTATTCCACCCATGCTGCTTTTTTTGATTATGACAAGGATGGCGACCTGGATGCCTACCTGCTGAACAACTCTTATCAGGCGATTGGAAGCTTCAATCTGATGCAGGACATGCGCCCGGTGCGTGACGATGTAGGGGGTGATAAATTCTTTCGGAATGACGGCAACAAGTTCACGGACATCAGCGAAGAAGCCGGCATCTATGGCAGCGTCATTGGCTTTGGCCTCGGGGTGACCGTGGGCGATGTAGATCAGGATGGCTGGCAGGACATCTTCGTAAGCAATGATTTCTTTGAGCGCGACTACCTCTATCTCAACAATGGCGACGGTACTTTCCGGGAGGACCTGGTCAATCAAATGCCATCCATCAGTGCCGCTTCCATGGGTGCTGACATGGCCGACTTCAACAACGACGGTTACCCGGACATCTTTGTGACTGACATGCTGCCTAAACCGGACGAGCGGATCAAGAAAGTCACCACGTTTGAAAGCTGGGACAAATTCATCTACAAGATCCAGAATAACTACCACAAGCAGTTCAACCGGAACATGCTTCACCTCAACAATGGCGATGGCACATTTAGCGAAATTGGCCGACTGTCCGGTGTAGAAGCGACCGATTGGAGCTGGGCTGCTTTGATGTTTGACATGGACAATGATGGTCGCAAGGACCTTTTTGTGGCCAATGGCATCTACCAGGACATTACCGATCTGGATTACCTCAATTTCATCTCTGATGATGAGTTTAAAAAGAAAGCCATCACCCGCGAAGGTGTGGACTACAAAGCATTGGTCGATCCTATTCCGATCACGCCAATCCCAAACTATGCGATGCGCAACGAAGGCAACCTATCCTTTAGCGATCAGACAGCAGCCTGGGGATTCAGCGAACCTACACATTCCAATGGTTCTGCCTATGTGGACCTGGACAATGACGGAGACCTTGACCTGGTGGTCAACAATGTGAATGCTCCTTCGAAAATCTATGAAAACTTCAGTAATGAACTGAACGAACATCATTACCTAAAAGTCACGCTGAAAGGAGAAAGAGCTAATCCTTTTGCCATTGGTGCTAAGGTTTGGGTAAAGACAGCTGATGGTGCCTCCATGTACCAGGAAATGATGCCGATCCGTGGCTTTCAATCAACTGTTGACCCTCGGCTGAACTTCGGACTAGGCACTCATATACAGGCTCAAGAATTGAAAGTTACCTGGCCTTCTGGCAAAATCACCGTCATGAAAAATGTGGCTGCAGATCAATCTTTGGTTTTATCAGAGGGCGAGGGCGAATCAATGCAGGAACCAGACGTAACGAAACCAAGTCGTGCTTTGCTCGCACAAGAAACGCGTG
This sequence comes from Cytophagales bacterium, assembly GCA_033344775.1. Taxonomy (NCBI): domain Bacteria; kingdom Pseudomonadati; phylum Bacteroidota; class Cytophagia; order Cytophagales; species Cytophagales bacterium. Next base: position 2,107,075 of record JAWPMT010000004.1, read on the forward strand.
TGAATTATTCACATGAAGAAAACACGTTCGTGGATTTTGATCGGGATCGACTGGTCTTCCACATGATTTCGCAGGAAGGCCCAAAACTTGCCACCGGAGATGTAAATGGCGATGGTCTGGAAGATGTCTTCATTGGAGGTGCAAAAGGTGCTGCCGGAGCGATACTACTTCAAAGAAAGGACGGCACTTTCCGCGCAACCCGTCAATCAGCGTTGACTGAAGATATGGCTTCCGAAGACATGGCTGCCCAGTTGGTAGACATGGATCAGGACGGAGACCTGGACCTGTTTGTGGCCAGTGGTGGTAATGAATTTTCACTCGGTGCGCCTGAACTCAGAGATCGATTGTACATGAATGATGGTAAGGGGAATTTCACCAAAAAAGATGATCCCATTTTACGCGCCAATACCTTGAGTACTTCCACCGTAGTTTCCACCGACTGGGATCAGGATGGTGATGTGGATCTATTTGTTGGAAGTCGGGCCCGACCTTTCCTTTATGGCGTGCCTACCAATGGATTGCTTTATGAAAATGATGGCAGTGGCAGCCTGAAAGACATCACTCGTGAGGTTGCTCCGGCATTGATTGATCTGGGCATGATCACTGAAGCACAATGGGTTGACGTGGATCAGGACAAGGACATGGACCTGGTAATCGTCGGTGAATGGATGACCGTGGAATTGTTTCGCAATGATGGCGGAAAGCTGGTAAGAGCGACAACAGAAGCAGGATTGGCTAACTATATGGGTTGGTGGAACCACCTGAATGTTGCCGACCTGGATCAGGATGGAGACCTGGACCTCATCGCTGGGAATCATGGCCTCAACTCTCGTTTTGAAGCATCCACCGAGAGCCCATTGCAGCTCTACATCAATGATTATGATCAAAACGGATCGGTGGATCACATTTTCTGCCGCACCATCGATGGGCAGATCAAACCCTTTACCTTGAAGCATGAGTTGGTCGCACAGATCCCACAATTGAAGAAGAAATACCTGAAATACGAGTCGTACGTGGACCAAACCATCAACGACATTTTTACCGAAGCGCAAATTGCTGATGCCATCAAGCTGGAAGTGAATTATCTGGCTTCAGCCATTTTCTGGAATCAGGGAGATGGCACCTTTACTGCCAGTCAATTACCAGAAGAAGTACAATTTTCACCGGTATTTGCCTCAGCGGTGCAAGACCTGGATGGCGATGATGTTCCCGAGATCGTTTTGGGTGGCAACCTGTACGATGCCAAACCACAGGCAGGTCAGTATGATGCCAGCTACGGCACCGTATTGAAGTACAACCGCAGAGATCAGTCCTTTTCAGTTCTGCCAAGAGCTGCTTCCGGCCTATTGGTAACCGGTGAGATCCGAGACCTTCAATTCGTGAATGCGGGTAACGACAAGCTGCTGATGATCGCCAGAAACGACGATGCTTTACTGACTTATAAAATCAATCCTTGAAGCGATTTTTACCCTTAATGATCTGGCTGGGTGCCTGTAGTCCCGAGCCTGAAGCCCCAAGGCAATTTTCCTTAATGGATGCCAGGGAAACCGGGATCGATTTTCGAAATGATCTGAGTGATGAACAGCTGGACATCATCGAATACCTATATTTCTACAATGGCGGGGGTGCAGCCATCGGTGACCTGAACAATGATGGACTTCCGGAAGTCATTTTCACCGCCAATCAAACTGCCAACCAGGTCTACCTCAATCAAGGAAATTTCCAATTCAAAAATATCTCCGATCAGGTTTTTGAATCAGAAAAAGAAACCTGGTCAAACGGTGTAGCACTGGGTGATGTAAATGGTGATGGCTTACTCGATATCTACATCAGTCAGGTCAGCAATTACAAAACCATCCCGGAGGGCCAAAACCTGCTCTACATCAATCAGGGTAACCTGAAATTCAAAGAATCTGCGGCTGAAATGGGGTTGGCTTTCTCAGGCTTTTCCACGCATGCGGCCTTTTTTGATTACGACCTGGACGGGGACCTGGACATGTACCTACTCAACCATGCGGTACACACCAATCGGTCTTATAGTTCCGCCAAAGAACGCATCAATCAGGACAACCGGTCCGGAGATCGACTGTACAAGAACTTGTTGAACGAAACAGGAAAAGCAGGTTTTGAGGATGTGACACAAGATGCGGGTATTTATTCCAGCTTACTCGGTTATGGACTGGGCATCGGGATTTCGGATGTGAATGGGGATTACTGGCCGGACATCTATGTCTCCAATGACTTTCATGAAAATGACTACCTCTACATCAACCAACAGGACGGGACTTTCAAAGAAGAAGGCGCCAGTCGGATTCCACACATGTCCCGCTTTTCGATGGGTAACGACATTGCTGATATCAACGGAGATGGACAAATGGACATCTTCACCCTGGACATGCTTCCGGAAGATCCTTCAATAATGAAACAATCCGGAGGTGAAGATTCCGATGAAGTTTATGCCATCAAGATCGAAAATGGCTACCACCACCAATACTCACGCAATACGATGCAGATCAATGAAGGTGGCTTATTCAAGGATCTTGCCCTGCTCAACAATACCTACGCCACTGATTGGAGCTGGTCCGTACTGATTGCTGATTATGATCTGGATACTAAAAACGAGCTCTTCGTCTCCAATGGCATTTACAAAAGACCCAATGACCTGGACTACATCAACTTTGCCAGCAACCTGCAGTTCTCGGAATACGCCCGACTAGAAGGGAAAGCACAGAATGAGGAGCTAATCAAGAGGATGCCTACCATGAAGCTCTCCAACTTTGTGTTCAAGCAAAGTGATAGTTCGGGCTATGACAATGTCAGTACAGAATGGAACCTAGATCAAACGTCCTATTCTCATGGAGCAGCATATGGGGATTTAGACGGTGATGGCGACCTGGATCTGATCGTAAACAACACCAATGAGCCCGCATTTGTCTATCGCAACAATAACCTGGATAACCGATTAGGATTACAGCTAAAACTTGAGGGTAAACCCGGAAACATCCATGGTATCGGCGCCTCTGTAGAAGTCCATACTGCAGGAAATGTACAGCACAAAGAAGTCTACCTGAGTCGCGGTTTTCAATCTTCATCTGAGTCAACATTGATATTTGGCGTCAGCCAAAATCCGGATAGCGTCAAAGTATATTGGGGAGGCTCAGCATCTCAGGTATTTCAAGGCCTGAAAATGGATGACGTCAACGTATTGTCCTATGATCCAGTTCAGACGAGCACAGCAGGCCCTGCTAGTGATATTGAAATTCGATCTTTGCCGTTCACGCACCTTGAAAACAATTACGATGACCTTGACTATGAGTCTTTGATGCCCTATCGCTTATCAAAATGGGGACCAGCTCTGGCCGTCGGAGATGTGAACGGTGACGGGACTATTGACCTTTATTTGGGTGGCGCCCGTAATCAACCCGGAGCACTTTTACTTAAAAAAGGAAAAGACTTCCAATCGAAAAACATCGGATTGAACATTGACCAACAATTTGAAGACGTGGCCGCTGAGCTATTTGATGCGGATGGTGATCAAGACCTGGACCTGATCGTGATCAGTGGCGGCAATGAAGCCCGACAAAATCAATTGCTTTACCAGCATCGACTCTACCTCAACGATGGTCAGGGAAATTTTCAGCGCGATTATCAGGCCTTCCCTCAGCAAGTAGCTTCTAATGGCAGTTGTGTTATGGCCGAAGACCTGGATAATGATGGTGACATGGACCTGTTCATTGGTTCACTCTCGATCCCTGGCATATACGGATTGGAACCAGCCAGTTTCTTACTATTGAACAATGGTTCCGGAAAGTTTTCAATTGCTAACGACCAGCTACCCAACAATGGTAAACTTGGTATGATCACCAGTGTAGGTGCATTCGATTCAGATCAGGATGACCAAAAAGATTTGGCGGTTGCCGGGCATTGGATGCCAGTGACCATATTGAAAAATACTTCCGATGGGTTTATCCGAGAATCAATTCCCAATACGGCAGGCTGGTGGAACAGCATCACAGTGGCTGATGTCAATCAAGATGGAAAAGAGGACCTACTTGCCGGAAACCTTGGACTCAACAGTAAACTCAAAGCCTCCACGCAGGAACCTGTTACGCTTTATCTATCCGATTTTGATCGGAATGGCCAGTTGGAACCCATCCTATTCCATTTCTATCAGGGAGCGCACATCCCTTTTCATTCCCGAGACGAATTATCCGGTCAGGTCCCTGAATTGAAAAAACGATTTCTGAGCTATCAGGATTTTGCCAAAGTCCGTTCCATCGAAACGCTTTTCCCGGCTGCAAATCCAAAAACCATGCGCATCCAGCAAGTAGTTGAATTGGGCTCAGCTTTGTTTTTGAATGAAGGAAATGGTACTTATGCTAAACATCAATTACCTGAGCAAACAGGCCCGATCAATGATTTTGCCATTGAACTAAAAGAAGAAGGAATCTTGATCCATACCGTTGGAAACCGGTTGGATTACAATGTAAATCAGGGGCGGTACACCGGCATGGCTTATTCGCTTTACACCTTTAATGCTGGGACGCTAACAAAAGAGAAGGGCACCCTAAGGATGCCCTTTAATAAAACATATAACCGAATGGCATGGCTGGATGAAGAAGTTTTGGTCATTACGACCAATGATGGACCAGCCTACCAGATCATTCAATGATTAATTTTTCTTCTTTGAAGTGATTTTGATCACTCCTCCTGCCCCTTGCAGGCCGTAAAATGAAGTAGAACTGGCGTCCTTCAACACTTGCACGCGCTTGATGTCTACTGGATCAATGGCTGCATTCACCGCAGCAAAGTCGTTGCCGATTCTTCTGCCGTCCAAAATAAACAGTGGCATCTCATTGCTTTGTGCCATTCCTCTCACAATCACTCGGGCGCTCCCGCCATCTCCAGTCACCTGGATCCCGGGAATTCGTCGCAAGTAGTTGGCCAGGGAAAGGGCCTTATCATTATCCGATACTTCTACCGTATTATTGATTTTAGCTTCTTCGTTGATCGATCTTGCTCCTCTGCTAGCGACAGTCTTGGACGATCCGCACGCAAAAACAAACAACGCCAGTGCGGCAAAAAGTAAAGATTTAAGGTTAAGTTTTCTCATAGTAGTATTTGGTTTGACCTCTTGCGACAAATTAACGTATTGTAGTATCACAAGAATATCATATTATGTAAAAAGACGTCACAACTGAACCTTTGGTTTTGATATTTCCAGAGAATTTGATTTGTCGTTGAAATTACAATCGATTGTAGGGACCATTTGTGAAATAACTTAGCAATACAAGCGATATTTCTTAGTAGTTTCAACAAATAACGTTGTTATTAATCAAGCCAATTGAAGAGAAAGCTAACGTGAGAGGTAACCTAAAACTATTTCTATTGAGCCTGACCATCTTCGGACTGTTAGATGTAGCTGCTCAAAGCAAACTGATACGAATCGGTAGACCCAGTCCATACGCGCCAGAAAGCGTGACACTGAAAGGTCAAATTGTAGATGTCAGCGGGGAACCGTTGGAAAGTGTCGTTGTACTGGTCAATGGAGCTAACAAGGCAGCTTCTACCACGGCTGACGGCAGATTTGAATTTAAATTTCCTCCGGGGCCATACACCCTGGTTTTTCACAGGATTGGATTGAAACGCCTGATCAAAGTCGTAGAGATCTTCAAAGATGGAAGTGTCGTTATCGAAATGCAAGACAACACCATCAACCTGGATGAAGTAACGATCAGTGGCAATACCGATGAAAATGTAACTGGTGTAACCGCCGGAGTAAGTCGCATGTCCATTGAGGAGATTGAGCGCCTACCGGCATTTCTTGGGGAAGTCGATGTGGTGAAGAGTTTGCAACTGCTTCCTGGTGTCTCTACCGTTGGTGAAGGAGCCGGAGGGTTCAACGTACGAGGAGGGAAAACGGACCAAAACCTGATTTTGCTCAATGATGGGATGATTTTCAACGCTTCACATGTGCTCGGTTTTTTCAGTGCATTCAACCCGGGAGTGGTAGAAGATTTCTCGCTTTATAAAGGATTTATCCCTGCACAATTTGGAGGCCGAATCTCCTCGGTACTGCAGGTAAACATGAAGGAAGGGAATGATGAAAAACTAAAATTTGATGGTGGCATAGGGATCATCTCCAGCCGCATGGTCATCGACGGCCCTATCAACGATAAGACAACCTTTGTATTAGGTGGACGAGCATCTTATTCGGATTGGGTGCTTAGAACTGTTCAAAATCTGGACGTCAAAAACAGCGATGCGAGTTTCTCAGACCTCAACGCAATCATCAATCACAAATTCAACAATGAGCACAATGTTCAATTGTCTTATTACCGAAGCAGGGACTTTTTCCGTTTCTCGGATCAATTCGGGTTTGATTGGGGTACCGACTTATTCGCAGCAAAATATGACGGGGTGCTCAACCCAAGTCTGAAAACAGAAACATCAGTCTCACAAGGATTTTACAATAGTTCCAGGTTCGATCCAGAAGGCATAGATGCCGCTTCTGTGAAAAATGGCGTGGAATACTTCCAGGCGCGTCAAAATTTCATTGTCACGCCTGCCGCACTGGATCAACACACGTTTAACGTGGGTGCTCAATACGTACAATACAGAATTAAGCCTGAATCTTCACGGCCCCAAACACCAGAATCAGGAATTGTTCCAGAAACAGTGGAAAAAGAAAGAGGTCGAGAATATAGTCTCTACATCAACGATGAAATTGAGTTTACCGATCGAATCACCTTATCACTCGGTTTGCGCTACACGCTATTTCAGAATTACGGACCCTACACCGTATTCCAATACAGCGATCCGAATGCGCCTTCCATCCCTACCCTGACGGACACACTTCAGTTTTCAACAGGTGATCTGATCAAAACTTACGATGGCTTTGAGCCCAGGGCTGCACTGAAATTCCAGCTTTCTCCTCAGAGCTCGATCAAAATGAGTTACAACCGGATGAATCAATACATTCATACCGTTTCTAATACGACGGCACAGAGTCCTGTAGACTTATGGCAACCCAGCAACCGGTACATCCCGCCACAGATCTCTGACAATTTCTCTATTGGCTATTTCCAAAACCTGAATGACAATCAGTGGGAATTCTCATTTGATCTGTTCTACAAGGACAGTGAGAACCTGCTGGAGTATAAAGACTTTGCCAATCTGATCCTCAATAACCACCTGGAAACAGACCTCTTATCAGGTCAAGGCAGGGCTTACGGCTCGGAAGTGCAGATCAAAAGGAATTATGGTAAATGGTCCGGATGGGTGTCTTATACCTACTCGAGGACCATGGTCAAAATTGACAATGCCAATCCTGAGTTAACCATTAATCGTGGTGAGTGGTATCCTACCAATTTTGATCGACCTCATAATTTAGCGGTTGTTTCCAAACTAAAAATGGGTCAAAAGAGCTCCTTTGATGCCAATTTTAATTTCACTTCGGGCATCCCAACTAATGCCATCATCACGGCTTATCAAGTAGATCAGCAAGCGGTTCCTCACTTTTCTGATCGAAACGAGTTTCGCATCCCAGACTATGTTCGTCTCGACCTGGCCATTACTGTCGCCGACAATATCTGGAAGTTCGAGCGTAAGAAGCCTAAAAGGTACGAGGAAAGTATGACCTTCTCCATCTACAATGTATTGGGTAGAAATAATGCGTACTCCGTCTTTTTTGTACGCCCTGAAGGCACCAACGGACTTCCCAAGGCACACAAATTCGCTGTGCTTGGCAATGCTCTTCCGGCAGTGACTTACAACATCAAGTTTTGATTTGAGATGAAGCGCTTGGGAGTCCTGTTATCACTTCGGCTGAGAACGCTGTACTTTCTGGTCGTCCTCTCGATCAGTATGACCGCTTGTGTCAGTATCCTCGAATTCGATACCTCAAACTCTCAAGAACAAATCGTTATTTTCGGGAAGGTTACGAATTCAACAAGCTTCGACCAGGGGTTTACCGTCAAGCGATCCGATCTTGAGACACAAGTCGGTTTGAGCTTTCAGGAGGCCCTGGTCGTGGTAACTGACGAAACCACCAATCAGTCTTATAACTATCAATACGATCAGGAAAGTGACCGATTTATACCGGTAGTTCCTTTTGCAGGTGTACCCGGTCATTCCTATCGGGCCCGGGTGAGCATTGACGATCAGGTTTTTGAATCCACATCGCAACGCATGCCTCTCTACGGAGCGCAGGACACCTCTTATTACCGATTTGAAAGAGAAGAAATCATCACAGAAGCGGGCTCGGCGGTAAAATATCGATTGAAAGTCTTCACTGATTCGCAAATACCCGAAACGGATGAACCGATATTCATGCGGTGGGATGTAGAACAAGTATACATCCTGGAAGAGGTCGTACTTCCGACCAGTAGCTTCCCATTCTATTCTCCGGGTGTGTGCTATGTCTATGAAGAGAATTTTGCGAATGACCGGGTGAACCTGTTCAATGGGGATGTCCTTAAAACAAGCTTGATCCAGGAGCTGGAAGTGGCCGATATACCCTTTGATAATTCCTTTATCAATATTCGGGGCTATGGCATCATTCAGTCTTCCATTACCAGAGAAGCGGCCAACTATTGGAAAAATGTCATTGACGTTTCTGATCGTGAGGGCAGCATTTTTGAAGTTCCTCCCGCACCCGTACTGGGAAATTTCCAGGACATTGAAAATCCCGCAAACGCACCATTGGGCTTCTTTGAAGTGGCCAAAGTAGATACTTCAGGCACTTTCGTCTTGAAAGGTGACATACCTGTGGCCATAGGACGGGCACCAGAATTCCCTTTCTGTGGTTTCCCAACAACCATGTTCTTGAGAGTACCCCTGAACTGCTTCCCCTGCCTGGAAGACCTTGGGGTTCCTAGTTATTGCTGGAATTGCACCAGCCTACCCAATAGTACACGAAGAAGACCTTCCTATCTATTCTAAACCTTTGAAACATTGATCATTCCCAAAAACATAGGCCCTAAGATTGCTCTCCTTGTTGTTGCAAGCCTGATCGTAGTTGGATGCGTCAACATCATCGAATTGGATAATGCTGGTAATCAGGAACGAGTCGTGATTTTTGGTAAACTGACGAATGCTAGTAATTATGATCAGGGCATCACCGTCAAAAGGTCCAATCTGAATACACGAGCAGGACTTTCTTATACCGATGCCGAGGTAGTGGTTTTCGATGACAATACCGGAGCGTCTTTTGACTATGAATATTCCGCGGAAGCAGATCGATATGTCCCTGTAGCAAGCTATGCCGGCACGCCGGGTCATGCCTATCGCGCAAGGGTGACGGTAGACGGCCAGGTGTATGAATCCAGTCCGCAGGTCATGCCTTTGACCAATGCCGTAGACTCTGCCTATTTCCGATTTGAACGAGACGAGATAATCACCAACGCGGGTGCTACGGAACAGTGGCGCCTTAAAATCCTGGTTAAGACCAATCTACCCGACACGGAAGAAGAACTATTCCTACGATGGAATGTAGATCAGGTCTACATCCTGGAAGAGGTGCCACTACCGACGAGCAGTTTCCCTTTTTATTCGCCGAGGGCCTGTTACATATTTGATGGTGCTGCAAGTGATGAGTTGGTCCTGTTCAATGGCAGTCTCGTGAAATCCAATGTGATCCCTGAACAAGAAGTGGCTGACGTACCATTTGACAATTCTTTTATCAATGTCCGCGGCTATGGGGTCATTCAATCTTCCATCACACAGGAAGCTGCCAACTATTGGCAACGGATCACCGATGTTGCCGACCGTTCGGGAAGCATATTTGAAGTGCCACCCGCACCGATTCCCGGAAATTTCCAAAACCTCAATGATCCGAACGATGCCCCATTAGGCTTTTTCGAAGTGGCTAAGATGGATACCATTGGCACCTCGGTGATTGAAGATGATCACCCAATCGGACTGGGCATGGGCATGGAGTATCCGAACTGTGACTTTTTGCCAAGTCAGTTTGTCACAGTCCCGATCAATTGCTTCGAATGCCTTCGCTTTTTTAGAGTCCCGGACTACTGTTGGAATTGTACCGATTTTCCGAACAGTACACGAAAAAGACCCAATTTCTTTTTTTGACATGACTACACAAATCACATATCCTGATCGTTGACCTTGTGCCAGTTTCAAGAAACATAGGGTCACTTTTCTTGCTTTTAGGTCTGGCTGGCCTTGGAATGATCGGATGTGTCAGCATCATTGATTTTGATACATCTGACAAAGAGGAACAGCTTGTGATCTATGGAAAGCTCACCAACTCGCAGAATTATCATCAGGGAATCAGTGTAAAACGATCTAGCCTTGAAACTACTGTCGGCCGATCCATTACAAATGCTGTTGTTTCAGTCATTGACGAAACGGGACAGGAAATTCCTTATCTATTTTCAGACGAATTTGATCAGTACCTTCCTACGGTTCCTTTCATTGGTGTTCCTGGAACTGCTTATCAAGCCCGTGTTTCCATTGGTGAACAAACCTATGAATCTACTGCACAGCGCATGCCAATGTATGGTTCAGTGGATACCGCCTATTTCAGATTTGATAAGGATACCCTCATTTCTGATGGAGGAATTGAGTTTGAGCAATATCGACTTAAGATTCTGACCGACTCCCAATTCGACCAGACAGAGGACACACTTTATTTGAAATGGGACGTGGAACAAATCACCATTCTCTCCGAAGTGGTTTTGCCGGTTGCAAAATTCCCTAATTACTCCCCCAATGTCTGCTATCTCTTTGAGGGTTTCATCAATGAAAAACTGCTTTTATACAATGGAGATGAGATCAGAACTACCTCCATTCAGGAACAAGAACTAGCGATCATTCCCCTGGACCGAACTTTTATTAACCGGAGAGGATACGGGATCTTTCAGTCCTCTATCACTCGGGAATCGATGGCGTATTATCAAAAAGTGGATCAAATAGCGAACAGAGTGGGCAGCATCTTTGAAGTGCCCCCGGCACCGATCATTGGAAATTTCAAAAACATCAGTGACCCGAAAAATCCACCGCTGGGTTTCTTCGAAGTGGCTAAAATGGATACTACAGGAACTTATGTACTTCAGGGTGACCTACCGGTACGAATAGGTAGAGGGATAGATGTTCCTAATTGTGATTATCCGATCACTTTGTTTGAAAATATTCCCGCCGGTTGCATCCAATGTGTGTATGATATTGGTGTTCCCACTTATTGTACCAATTGTACGCTACTCCCCAATAGCACACGTGAAAGACCTTCTTACTTGTTTTGAATTGAATATGCGATAGCACTCACTCTTACCCCACGAACACATGGCAACTTCCAGACGGCTTATTCATCAAACACTATTCTTGCTTTTACCCTTCTTATTGGCCGGGTGCGTGAGTATCATCGAATTTGAGGGGTCTGACAAGAATCGTGAATTGGTCATCTACGGAAAACTCACCAATTCACAAGCGTATGATCAGGGAATTACCGTTAAATGGTCGGACTTGAATACTTCTGCCGATCTGGCCATCGAAGACGCTAGCGTTGTTGTACTGGACGAAAATGACCAGCAATATCCATATGCTTTTTCCGCGGAATCCGGGAAATATTTACCCGTCAACTCATTCATAGGGGTCCCAGGAACAACTTATCGGGCACGCATTACTGTAAATGACCAAATTTACCAGTCTTCTCCACAACGCATGCCTACTGTGGGCACTCAGGATACGGCCTACTACCGTGTCGAAAAAGAATTACTCATTACTGATACGGGAGCAGAGTTGGATCAATACCGGGTAAAAATATTAACGGACTCCAGACTTGATGCCAGCGATGAAGACATCTTTATGCGTTGGGACGTAGAACAAGTCTTTATTCTCGCAGAGGTAACCCTCCCTGTCTCTAAATTCCCTTTCTTCTCACCGAGTGTTTGTTACATTCATGAAGGTTACGCCAATGAAGACATGAACCTGTTTAATGGTGAACGAATCAACAAAACTTTCCTGCAAGAGCAAGAGCTTGCTAATGTCCTGATGGACAATAACTTCATCAATATTCGGGGATATGGCATCATCCAATCTTCGATAACCAGAGAAGCCATGATCTACTGGGAAAAAGTAAATCAGGTCGCCATTCGTGACGGGAGCATTTTTGAAGTTCCCCCTGCGCCTGTCCCAGGGAATTTCAGCAACCTGAGCGACCCTGACCAGGTCCCTTTGGGCTTTTTTGAAGTAACCAAAGTGGATACGACCGGCACTTATGTGTTACAAGGAGATCTTCCGATTCGCTTTGGACGAAGCAGAGAAGTTCCTAATTGTTCTTTTCCAATTGGGTTATTACTTACCGTCCCATACGGTTGCTTCTCCTGCCTTGCGGATCTGGGTGTACCAGACTATTGTTTGAATTGCAGTCTCGTTCCAAATAGCACGCGGATAAGACCATCATATCTCTTTTAAATCATAAACATTCGAAAGAACCTGGCGATTTTATCATCAAATACATGAGAAACATTTCAAGACACATAAAAGGAGTTGTGCTCATCTTTATCGTCTTCTTCATCACGAAGTGTGTGAGTATCATAGATTTTGATGTAGCTAGCAGTGAGAGAGAATTAGTGATCTACGGCAAGTTGACGAATGCACAAAATTATGACCAGGGAATCACTGTCCAATGGTCGGACCTGAATACCACGGCGGATCTTTCGATTGCTGATGCTACGGTAGTCGTCGAAGATGAAAACGATCATGTGTTTCCTTATGTCTATTCCGTAGCAACAGAAAAATACCTCCCAGTAAACCCTCTTGTAGGCATTCCGGGGACCGCCTACCGGGCTCGTGTAACAGTCAACGACGAAACTTATATCTCCAGTTTTCAACGCATGCCCACGATTGGCGCACAGGACTCTTCCTATTTTGAAATTGACCGGGTTCGGGCCATTAGCAATATCGGTGTATTGTTTGAGAGATTTGTGCTTAGGGTCTACACAGATTCCCGACTTGATGCCAGCGATTCTTCCATTTATATGAAATGGGATGTGGAACGGGTAGACCTGCAGCAAGAAATGTTACTGCCCGGGAGTAATTTTCCCTTCTATTCTCCACGAAACTGCTACAATATTGAAAGATATTCGGGACAAGAGATCTTGCTTTTTGACGGTGACTTGGTCAATACCCTTTTCATCCAGGGACAAAAGACCCTCGAAATTCCTCTGGAAAATTCCTTGAGTACCTTACGTGGCATTGGCATCATCCAATCTTCCATCTCACGAGAAGCAATGGAATATTGGAGAAAGGTCAATGATGTCTCTAATCGGACGGGCAATATTTTTGAGATTCCTCCGGCGCCCATTCCAGGGAACATTAGTCTTGTCTCGAACCCCAATGAAAAGGTCCTGGGCTTCTTCGAAGTGGCGAAAATGGACACCAGTGGCACCGAAATAACCAGGGCTGATTTTCCTGTCATTTTCGCGTTTGGTGGCAATACGGTGAATTGCAGCAATTTCGCAACGAGTCAATTCAACAGTATTCCCGCTAATTGTTTTCCTTGTCTAGGCGATAGAGGAGTTCCAGAGGTATGTTACAATTGTTTGAGTAAGCCCAACAGCACGTTGACTAAGCCTTCGTATCTGGATTAGATGATGTACTAGTTAAGTTCTTCTTCCCGAATAATACGTAGAAAAAACCATCATATCTCTTTTAAATCGTAAACATTCGAAATGGCCTGACGTTTTTAAAATCAAATACATGACAAACCTTACAAGACACATGCGAGGAGCTCTCCTAATCCTTCTTACCATGCTCATCACTAGGTGTGTGAGTATCATTGAATTTGACGGGGCAAACGATGAAAGACAATTGGTGATTTATGGTAAGTTGACTAACTCTCATCCTCATGACCAGGCGATTACCGTTCAATGGTCTGACTTAAATACCACCGCAGGCATATCAGTTACGAGTGCCTCAGTAGTCGTCGAGGATGATAACGAACAGGTGTATCCCTATGTCTATTCTATGGAAGAAAAAAAATACCTACCCGTCACTCCTCTTGTTGGAGTACCAGGAACTGCGTATCGGGCTCGTGTGACGATGAATGATGAAACTTATCTCTCCAGCTTTCAACGGATGCCTACCGCAGGGGCTCAGGACTCTTCTTATTTTGAATTTGATCGAATTGCCGTGATCAGCGACATAGGCGTAGAATTTCAACGGTATGTGGTGAAGATTTTTACCGATTCACGGCTGGATACCAATGATGAATCCATCTTTATGAAATGGGACATAGAGCAGGTATACATTCAGCAAGAGATGTCACTTCCTGCCAGCAGTTTTCCATTCTATTCACCTCGCAATTGCTACATCTATGATGAATACTTATCGCCGGAGGTGCTACTTTTTGACGGAGATCTGGTAAATACTACTACGATTGAAAAACAGCAGACTGCTGTAGTCCCATTGGATAATTCTTTTCAACGCTTGCGTGGCTTTGGGATCATTCAATCTTCATTTTCCCGAGAAGCGCTTGATTATTGGCAAAGAGTCAATGACGTGTCCAATCGTGTAGGTAGTATTTTCGAAATTCCACCAGCTCCTATTCCGGGAAACTTTAGTAGCGTATCGGACCCTGATGTAAAAGCCCTGGGCTTCTTCGAAGTAGCCAAAATGGATACCAGCGGTACCTTTGTCACGGAGGGTGACCTGCCTGTAAGACTTGGTTTCGGCGGTGATTTGGTGGATTGCACCAATTTTGTGCCCGGTCAATTCGATAATGTTCCCCCTAATTGCTTTCCGTGCTTAGCCGCCAGAGGAGTACCCGAAGCATGTTACAATTGCCTGGTTGTACCCAACAGCTCTCTGGTCCGTCCTTCGTATTTGCCTTGATAAAGTTTGGAAAACTTAAGGGTATCTAAAAAGTCTAACTTTCCTATGAAGGGTATTAAATTCAAATTATTCTAGCGTTTTTGGAATACTGATCAAAGGAGAAAAGTCTGTCTTCCAAATATCTAGCTCAAACAACTTGCCTTCATCATCCATATTTAAAGAAGCAATTACTTCTATTCCGTCCTCGTCTGTAAATTGATATTCACTTATTTGTTCTCCAAATAAACGGTCATCATCAACTGCGACTCTTTCAGGGAACAATAATAAACTTCCCATACCTTCATCACTCAAAGGTTTGACCAACAAATTGTCACTCCAATTTGATGGAAATTTCACGGTAGCTTTTTGAACTAACATTTCAAGAAGCCATCTTTCATCCTGTGATAGCTTTCTACTCGACATTGATTGTTGCATTAAATGATTAAGCTAATGCTTTTTCCACTTGGACAGCAGAAAATAAAAAAGCGTAAGAAAAGTCCTACACTCAGTTTAGATTTAAATTAACCCCAAAAGGTGTAATTCTCACCTTGACCAATCAAACGCAGCTCCGGCTATTACCAATAACGTGGGTCATTCAAAATGTTAACTATTATCTCAATTTGATCATTCACGAAAATAGTAGACCGTTTGATTTCATCAATTAAGCTCTTCTCGAGATTAGAACTTCTTAAGTCAAGAGTATTGATTTTCGGGTTTGATATAAAGGCCCCTTGCTCAAAACTTAAATCCATGGATATAAATAGACGATCGTCGTAAACAATAAATCTTTCAACTTCTGGATTGTAATTTTGGAAGCTTAGGCTTAAAGAAACTCCCTCACTTTCTGAACCTTTTCGAGTGAAATTAAGAGTCAAATAGATAGGGGTATTCCGCGGAGGAGTCAGTTCAGATAGGTTGGAATATATTTCAACATCTGACTTTTCCTCTACCTTATTCTTCACTTTCAAAAATTCGTTCTTTAAGTCTTCCCTTACGCCACTCAGTAACTTTTCAATTGAACTCACTTTCTCTTCACTTTAAGTTTATTCACTTCCCTCTTGATTAGATAATCCAGGTCGTCTAAAACAAACACTCACCGAGGGATTGGTTAAAACCATCCAACGTTCTTCTTTGTAGAAGCAAAACCTTCCAACCTTTTGTTCATTTCGTCTAATACATCTTCTCTGTAATCATCCATTTCAATTTCAGATTGCACCTCAATTAAAACTTTAGTCACACTTTCTCTTCTAAGGCCTTTACCTCTGTAAGGCTTTAGTATTTGTACTAGAGGCTGGTAACTTCGATGAAAGTTATCAACATCAATTAAGAGCACGAATTGTTTTACTTCCGCTTTAAGCTTTGTCAAGGTCTCAACTTTCGTTTTACTGATGTTCATTGGTAAAAAAGTCCTTCACGCTTCCGTAAAGGACCACTTAGACTTTTCGTTTTGATACGACAGTTGATCTTTACTCATTCATACGCTTATAGGCAATCTCTAAACCATCAGCATCAATTTGGTATAAATTTCCATTTTTATATCGCCGTATTTCCAAGGTAATATGACCGTATTTATCTAAAATGCTTTCCAGATACTGAGAGTTATTAACATAACGATATGAGATTTTCCTTTCTACTTCTTGGGATTTAAAGCGATAGAGTTTCTCTATTAATCTTGATTTATCTTCGTAGAAGTATTGAATATTATCACCTGACTCAAATACTACTTTTTCCGTTATAAGTCCTGAATCCACCAAGTAATAGCCGTAAGGCTTTCTTGATTCCACCTTCCCCTGAAAATCTAGCTTTTCAAACTCCACATGTATGGTATCATTTCCTAAATGATAATTGAATAAATGATGATAAGGCTGGTCAACTCTTACGCGAATCTTGGAAAGGTAACCATTAGAATCATATACAACAGTATCACTCAATACAGGAGAGACCAGAATCCCACTAAATGTATTCATTGAAACCTTTTCCGGTCTTGGGTATTTCGGAATATTAGACTGATGAATATTTTCATGCAAATTGTCACTACATGATGCTAAAACTACTGTAACAAGAGATAATTAGGAATTACTTTCATTGATCAAGAAATATTGCTCTTAGACACTACCATACTCAAGCGCATACAAAACATTCAAAAGCTCAAAGAAGAAGACAAAAGCCACGTCTTTGCCATGCTCGACGCCTTTCTACTTAAATCAAATATCACAGACAATCTAGCGCAGTAAAATGCCTTTAACATTACTGCGCAGGGTTTTTACTACTTTGAACGGAACTAGCATCACTTTTGGATACACTATTCTATCCAGGGGTAAAACGATTTCTTTACTGATATTTTGCCAATCCCAATTTGCTTGTCGAATTGATCGATCAATAAGCTAGAAATCTTTATCTCTCTTCCACTTTTAAGCTTTATCAGTGCGTAATTGTAAACATCCCAAGGAAGTATAGGTAGCCTATTTTCGGCCAAGGGTATAGACTTGACATTTATTACGAAATCAACATCCTCCTTTCTAAATTCGGTGATTCCTTCGGGATTAGTATATCTTATCACACCCTCAACAAAATTGACCTCTACGCATATATTTACACTATTCAACAAATGATTTATATGTAAAGTGATAAGTGGTATTGTAAGAACGGAAATCACAAAGAGCAAAACTTCCACGATGCTTTTTTCATCAGGAGAATCCATTTTGTAAAGCCCAAACTGATACCCTATAAATGGAAAAATGACAATTATAAAAATTAGGCTCCAAAGGTGCTTAAATTGACTTTTTATACTAACCTTATAAACTCTCATTTTATAAATTTCAATGCCAATATTTCAATGCTTCGACGAATCTCGAATATTCAAAGCCTATGTTTCGCCTAACAGGTTTAGTGGCATCATAAGCTTTCTCTCCGCCAATCGCTAAAACTCCAACAGCTATTCCGTAGGGTCCACCAAAATAATATGCCGCACCTAACCCAAGTCCAGAAGTAACTGTACGATATGAAAACCTACCTGTTGAAAGTGTGCCATTATTCCAGTCTTTGTAATCAAATCCGACGGAAGCAAATGTTAATGCTATACCTCCATAGTTGCCCGCGACCCTAACGGTATTCAATGCTTTACTACCAAATTTACTTACTGAATGCCAAGAACGAACGAGTTGAGCTATATAATGAGTGTGTTTAGTTGTTACTGAGCTAAATCCAACTGGATGACCTCCAGATGACATAATTGGACGTTTCAGGTTCCATTTCACATCAACTTCTGTTGACATCCTACCATATACATTTTTTGTCTGTCGTAATTTTTGTGCCGCACCAATCGAGGCTTCACCAAGTACCGAAAATGCCTGAGATAGATAGCTAGAATTTTCTTCGAAGAAATTCAACGTAGGATTATATGGGACATCACTAGGCACTTCATCTCCATCTTCATGGATAGATTTCTTTTTCTTCTTTTTACCTCCCCCGCCAGTGAGACGAGGCATAGGATCTTCAAACCAATCAGCACCAATCATATCTCTATGAGGATCAAAATCATTTGTCGCCGCACTCGCAGCCAAGTGATCTGTATGATGATCAGCCTGATCACTCGGCATCATCCCATCCGGATCGATAAAACGTATCGGGTTATTGAAGGCGTAGGAGTAGGTCGAGTGCCTTCGCATCAGATCAGCAGCTGGGTCTACGTTCAGGAACCTTCCGAGTGCCGGATCATAATACCGGGCCTGATAGTCGTACCATCCGGTTTCTTTCTGCTCTTCGAACCCATTGTATTTGTAGTCGTTCTCCGGGCTTACATTACTATGATTGAAGGTCAAACCGAAGGGGTAGTAACCATCGCGCTGCACGACGGTTCCGGTTGCATCAACGGATGCCCGGACATTGCCCAGATGATCAGTTAGATTATATTCATAGAGGAAATTCGTGCCTGATTTTCGGGCGCGGCCTTCTGCTGTCTGGATAAACTGCAGCGCATTCCCAATGTAATGAAATGGCCCGTCATAATAGCTTGTCTCCGGTGATCCATCATCTATTGTTTTGGCCAGCTTGGTTCCAGCAGCATCATAGATATAAGTAATGACATCTCCATTGGCCTCCGTGACTTGTCGCGGCAAGTTCAAAATGTTATAGTCAATAAGGGTCAGGCCTTTATTGGCATCTTTGGTGATATTACCGTTGGCGTCATATTGATATTCACCCGCGACCAAACCATTGGATGCTTCAATGAATCCCTCACCTGTATCGCTGGCCGCATCAGCGGCACTGGTGATGCGATTGCCGGAATGGCTGAAACTCAAGTCATCAATCAAAGTACCCTCATGGTAGCGTTTCAAGCTTTTGATATTACCGTTCAGATCATAGCTGATGTTACCATTGTCATTACCACCCACATTGAAGTAATTGGCTTTCCCTGTACTGTTGTAGGTCGCTTTGGTGAGCCTGTTTAGATCATCATAGCTGTAATCATAGCTTTGCTGGTTTTCATTTTCACTTCTACCCATCGTCTTCCAGAGCATCTGACCAATGTTACCTTCATATTGAGGCGTAGGAGCATCATCATAATTCAGTTCCAGAAAAAATCGGTCATTCACATCACCATCTCCGGCCATTCCGCCATTAATGGTTTTGATCCAACCACGCTCGTTATAGGCATAATCAACGGATTGTGCGGCGCCTCCATGTAGGTCCTTCTCAATCATCTGTCCTACTAAGTTATAAGTGAATTCTGATAGTGTAACCTTTGGTTCACTATTGATTTTATGTTGCACTTTCGTCGGACGATCACGGTGATCATAAGTGAATTCTTCCAGGACAGTGGTCGTTACACCGGAGGAAACATGTGTAGTGGTTGTATTCTCAATTAAGGGCGAAACATCATTGCGGTAGGTGGTCAATATCCGGTCTACCCCACTGACATAATTCTGGCTTGCTACAAGCGTTGGCCTTAACCGATTATCATAGTAGGTCGCGGATTTGAGATAGGTTGAAGTACCCAGCACTTTGACAAGCCCACCTGTTACTAATCCCTTGGTTGCCGTATGATGCCCTGTATGGGTATAGTTATTGCCCCATGATTGGTGCGTGATAAAATCATAGTTATCATAATAGGTGACCGAGAGTATCTCCGTACCTGTGGTGGAAGGGTAGCTAGTATTATCATAGCCATAAATATTGCCACTCCCATTTCCGATATAGGCTACGGAAAAATCATAGCCACTATCATTATCAATTGCATCTTGCAGGCTTTGCCGTGACTCTGTCAAAGCAATGATTCCGGTCATAACCGGACGATTGAGCGCATCATATTTCGTGTAAATCCATTTACTCGTTGGGGCATTGCTCGCTTTCTTGCCAAAAAAGCCATCAGATTTTGTGGTCTCGAAATCTGGTTTTTTGAACAAGATTTTTGCTCCAGGGGCTCTGGTATAGCTCTTGCCTTGATATTCCGTGACTTCCAGCAATCCGCTTTCCACATGTTCAATCGTGCCCGAGTTCATGCCCCCGTTTCGTCTATTCCCATCAAGGGTGAGCACGATCCTATCTCTTGCATCATAGACCATTTCGACAGGTGCGGCGCCGGGCACTTTTTTCTCGATCATGCGCCCACGCTCGTCGTAGCGATAGATATACAGCCATTGATCCCTAAATTTCGCATCATTGAGCTTCGTCCATTCATTCACTGCTATGATTTGAGATACAGCCTCAGGTGAAACCACCATCGTGAGTTGGCCAAAATCATCATAGAGATAATAGGTGATGGCATCTTCCGCGCCGTTCTCTATTTTCTTACAGATTACCCTTCCTTCTTTGTCTTTGAACTCATAGACTTTGTGATTATCTTCGTCGTTGATCTCAACCATCCACAACTCACCTGAAGTATATATCCCATAGTCAGATACAATCGGATATCCGGATTGATCGATATCCAAGTCCTGAATAGAGTCAGATGTAATATTTGCACGATAGAGGAAATCCACGGTATGATCGCCGCTCATCTTCCAGGAATCACCCGGTGAAGCGGTTTTCATCGTACGACCGAGTGATGAATCCTCAAACTTTGTTTCGGTATACGGATTATCAATCTCTGGAATTCCAACAGCGCGGGTTGCATCATACTCGGCCTCCAATTGGGTCATGGCATTTGACTGGTAATTGCCTGAGGCATTCACCTCAAAGGGCAAGCCCTGTTTGATTTGTCTGCCATAATTATCATAGAAATATGGCATAATGATATCACCAGGTGTGCCACTATTGGACACGGATGCTCGGTGTTGATTAATTTGTTCCGGTCGGCCCAACCCATCGAAATAGGTGATATTCGTTTGTACGGAATCCTGCTTGCTTTTTTGGCTTTGTAACGTCCCGGTGAGGGCCTGCCTTGCTCGCATGGACATGATGTAATTCTTCGTCGATGTTTGGGCCTGAACATGCATAAAACCCATTACCGTGAGCAATAGAAAAAGTATTCTTTTCATGGTTTTGGGATTAGTTGTTTTTGAAATTGTAAAGATGTTCTTCCAGCACATTGCCCTGAAAATCTTTCACCTGATACAGCCGATTGTGATTATCATAGCGGTAATAGCTGGTCAGTCCGGTCGCACCTGTGGCAGATGTTTGACCAATGGCCGGATCATAAGTAAAGGTCTGGATAAAGGCCGCTGCAAGCGTCGTTTGTGACCTGAGCGTGTTATTGAAGGCTTGCCAATCGGCCTGTGCTGACGCATTTGTGGCAATTTCACCCATCTGATCCATTAGTTCCTGCAAGGAATTGTAACCTGAAGGGAGGCTAAAGCCTACGGCAACCTGTAGTGATATGAAATCAATATTTTCGCCCACCACCGCGGCATATTGACCATCATGACTCCAAAGTACAGACTTCTGCACACCGTCTCTTCCGGTAAAGCTTGTCGGATTGCCATAGCTGTCATAGCTATGGAAAGTAGCTTCTGTGAAGATTGTCCCTCCTGCACGCTGAGTGGTGATGGTACTTGGCTCAAATATGTCTGTCCCAGGTTCTGAATAATTTCTGACCAGTTTTTGAACCTCGATACTGTCCCGAAGTGAAGTTTCAATAACAGGATAAGCAATCTGATGGTTAGTGACCATATCCGTATAAACCGTACCTGACACTTCCCCCGGATAGTATAATTCTTTTGAAAGCGCTTCTCCTTTGCTGGAAGTGGTCTTTGTAAAGGTCAATTGCTGATGCGCATAGCTATCATAGAAATACTCGGTTAAAACCGTATAGGCCGTATCTGTTTCAGAATAGTTGATCTCTTCAGTACTAAGCAGCATATCATCACCCCGCAATACCCGGTAATAGGCAAACTGAAAGGAATTCACATCATTATTTGTACCTCCTTCCCAAAGTGCATCCCCGCCATTGATAAAAAGCTTTTTGACTTTCAGGCCCACATTACCCATCTGACAAAGGCCAAAGCCGCCATAAGTATGATTTTGTTCCTGCACCAATGTGTAAGGATTAGCCCCACCATCATAGCGGTAAGCCCGCATTTGCTTTAGCTTGCCTCTGCGCCAATGATTACTTTCTACGCTCGGCGTTCCAATCTGAAACCCCGGTCCCGGTGTATCATTATAATCCCAGTAGTCATAAATGCTCTTGCCGATATTGGCCGTGCTTGTCCCTTCATAGACTGTCACTTGAGGATAAACCACCAGTGCCTGATCGAACGGTTCCAATGCAATATTTGGGGAGGACAAATATGTTCGGGAGCGCATCGTACAACATATGGCTTGTGAATGTGCGTCTATGGTCCGGTGATTGACTTCACTATCAAATGTGTAATGTTCATTTAAGAAATTAGCCCGGCCATCGCCATACTCGAAGCTTCTTTTGATGGGCGTGGCAGTGCTACTTTCATAGGTGTGGATTTCCTTGATCCTTAGACCCGGCCCTGCAACACTGGTCGTACCATCCAGATAACTATTCCCTTCATAGATGAACTGCGTATATCCACCTGTGGGGTAAGTAATCTTATTCAGAATATTTGCTTGTGCGAAAAGGCTATTCGGTGCACGTCCATTGCTGTTTTCCGAGCCAATTTCTATGGTCGTGGAAGATCCATTATGAACAGCCTGATAATTGATGCTATGCTTGGGAACCAATGTAGCAATTCCAAAGCGTGCATTACTTTGGTTATTATAATAGCCCCACAAATCCCGCTTCGTAGAAAGGAAGTCCGGTAACATCTGAGAGGTATTGTAATCGAAATGGTATTTCTGAACGGAAACTCCTGAACTAGATTTCACAAACAAATCCTTTAAGTAGGATCTTTTTGCTCCTGTGCCATCTGTTGAGGTAAAAGTGCCATAGTCAAAATCAATTTTTTTGATCAAAACATCAGTACCACCGACTGTTTGATAGATTCTTATCTCATCGAGCATTTGCTGTCCCGTAAATCCCCCTTCTCTTACACCGGACCGAATAAATTCGACCTTACCCAGCGGGTAAGTAATGGTCTCTAAATACTGCTCCGTCGAATGCATGTTATGATCCTGCGAATTATAAACCCCAGGATTGGCCGTGTAAGTGGAACCTCCCGGTAAGTTTTGCACCAGATCATTGACCATTATGGAGTAGCTCCGGTCTTTGGAGACCTGACCGCTTCTGGTGTGATAATCAAAACTCACTTCAGTTGTTTTATTCTTCGAAATCACCTTGGTCAGCTTCCAGGCAGAGCGAACATTCAGCGATTCATTCACCTCCTTGGTCGTCTCATATTTATCAAACTGATATTCCCGGCCATAGGGATCAAAAGCTTTGAAAGTGACTGAGCTCGTGCCATAGGTTGGTTGAATATCTAACGGTCGATATGGGATCATCATCACATCATCATCATCGCAGCCTTGTTCTGCTTCGGCTATCCTGTGAGCATTAAAATACGGCCCTCCTGTACCGCCTACAGTGTTATTCGCATCAGGGCTATTTTGCAGCGGATCGAGCATGAACTTCCCGCTATAGCCGCCAAAGCCATAGGAAAACACATCTGGCTCCGCATCAATCAAACCTCTGTTTACATCATTGAGGTAATGGAGGTCCGCATTTACGGCCGGATTGAGGGAGGCAGGAAGCGCCGTATTGGCATAACCTTGCTGTAATTCATCAGGCAGGCCCAAAACCTGCCTGGAAATAAATCCACCCGCATCCATAGACCAACCTAACCCTACCCAGCCCGGGCGATCAGTAACCTTGATCCCTGAAGGGTGATAGCGCAGTACAATGGGTATTTGTATATCCTTGGCAACAATCGTGTGGATTGGCAATTCAATGGAGGCTGTCCCTGTGAAATAATTTACATCATAGGAACCGAACTTCCCTAATTGAGCCACCTCTGGTGAAGGGCCGGTGACATTGGGCAATAAATTTTGATTGCTGTTTTGTGCAACCAAGGCTTGAGTCGCACATAATACAACCCAAAGCACAACGATGGTTTTTAGCACGATTAATGGTTGTTTTGAGAAGACTTCAATGCCTGAATTTCTTCTTGCATATCCTTCATTTCTTTTTCCTGTCGGATCAAATGCAAAGTCAATTCCTCTACTTTCTGCAAAAGCAGAATGTTCATGGTTTTGATCTCAAGACCTTCTTCGGCCATTTCTGCCGCGGAAGGAATTTCTGGTAGGTGCTTGTTGGCTTTGATGAATTGTTCTGTTTCTTCTAAGGAACGTAAATCATAGTCCTCTTCAAACACAAAATCTGCCCCTTGTACATCTTCCAGAAGCAGTTCTTCTGCGTTGATTGTGCCAGCCACGGAAAGTTTTTGAGTAGGTGTAGTTGTGCCAATACCCATATTTCCGTCGTGATCAATTCTTACCTTTTCTATGGCAGGATCACCTCCGGTGGTGCTCGGATGCGTAAAAAAAGCAATGCCCATTACATCTGAATCATTGTGCTCTTGTACCGCAGACATGGCCACATGGCCGATTCCTCGACTCAAGGCGATGGTACTGTGATAATTACCAATCCCATCGATACTCCCAGG
The DNA here is from genome assembly GCA_033344775.1 of Cytophagales bacterium. Classification (NCBI taxonomy): domain Bacteria; kingdom Pseudomonadati; phylum Bacteroidota; class Cytophagia; order Cytophagales; species Cytophagales bacterium. Next base: position 2,131,914 of record JAWPMT010000004.1, read on the forward strand.
TGATTTTACTCTAATACCCGAGTTATATACCGAACCAGCATAGTTATTTGGTTGTTCTACATGAAGTTTGGCTTCTGGATTGTCGGTGCCAATGCCCATGTTTCCATCGTGATCGATCCTTACCTGTTCCACGGCCTGATCACCTCCGGTGGTGCTGGGGTGCGTAAAAAAAGCAATACCCATTACATCAGAATCATAATGTTCTTGCACCGCAGACATGGCCACGTGTCCTGTTCCTCTTCCCAATGCAATGGTACTATGGTGATTGCCTTCACCACTAAGGCTGTTAACTGACTTTACTCTAATCCCTGCATTCTGAGCCAGTCCGCCATAAGTGTCCGATTGCTCTACATGAAGTTTGCCTTCAGGGCTGGTGGTGCCAATGCCTACATTACCATCCTTATCGATCCGTACTTTTTCTTCTGCTGGTGAAGTCGCAGCGGCACTTGGATGTGTAAAGAACGCCAGGCCGAGTTCATCTTCATCAATGCCTTCCTGTACTGCGGAAATAGAAGCATGGCCTAGTCCCCGACCAATAGCAAGGGTCCCATGATAATTGCCGAGGCCAATATTACTGTTTGATTTTATCCTGATCCCGGCATCATAGGCAATTCCTGCGTAATCTTTGTTTTGTTCAACATGAAGTTTGGCTTCTGGATTGTCGGTGCCGATGCCTACATTACCATCATGATCGATCCTAACTTGTTCTACGCTCGGATCACCACCAGTTGTGCCGGGATGCGTAAAAAAAGCTATGCCCATTACATCAGAATCAACGTGCTCTTGTACAGCTGATATAGCCACATGCCCTGTTCCACGACTCATGGCGATGGTGCTGTGATAGTTTCCAACTGCACTTGCGCTACCAGGTGATGAAATCCGGAAAGCCGCTCCATATACGGTGTTGTTATACGTGCATGATTGCTCCACGTGTAATCTGTTTTCCGGAGTTCCAATCCCAATACCTACATATCTATTAGAGTTAAGAACTGTAATTGCCGTATTTCCTGCAGCTTGAAGAGTTAGATTTCCAGTGTAGCTTCCAATGGCACCACCTACTCTAATTTCCTTGTTGAAGTGGAACATGGACCGATCGGTTTTAAAATGACTATAAATAGCGGTTTTAGGACCAAATTCCAAATAACCAAAAGTGGTAGTTACCTTAGGAACATTATCTGAATTATAGGTGATTTGTCCCGTGGCATTTGAAAAGGTTAAGAAACAGATTACCCCTGTAAGAATTTTTTTAAAATGGGAGAAAACGACATAATTCCTAAAAAATAGAAGAAGAGTATCAGTTTTTTCAAATTGAAGATTCTGATAGAGTTGGAGCCAGTCTAGTTGTATTTTCATTTTTGTATTGTTTAGTAAGTAATGAAAGTTGCTTCTTTCGTTGTAAAATTCAATGAAATCGTTTTGTGAAATCCTGTTGTAGGCCAAAGCTCCGAAAATCCCGGAATTAATTCACCTACAACTTCATGAACGTACTGAATTTCTTCATGTAAGTAACGAATTTGCCAATGAAAGTATAACGGTTTGGTGTTTTGTCTTTCTTTTTCGGTCTAAAAATCAGCCCTAATGTCCCGGTCTATTTAAGGCACTCCCCTAAAAACCGATATCATTCACAAATCGATGAAGTAGGTCCGCACCTTCATTCCTGATGAAAATTTATGATGGGTATGCTTGATTTGTAAAGGGGGGAATCACCCCTCGTCTTTGCCTTGATCAAAGTCCTAACTGCACTCCCAGTGTAAAGCTTTTTGTAGGAAAGTGGATGTTGCGATCCTCAATACCCGTCAGTAGATGACTACCAGCCCGTTGGAACCGCACTTCTGGCGAAACTCCTGTATAGTCTGTGAATAAGAGCGGATTTGTCATGGTCAAATAAACCCGAAGGGATTTGATTGCTTCTACTTTTAATCGAGGAGAAAATCCGATTGTCATATTGTCCAATCTGGTAAAATTCCCCTTTTCCATGTAATAACTGGAATATTGAGGAAAGTCTTCTATTCTCGGGCCATCTACCACAATGCTGTTCCAGGTATTGCTGGACCGATCTCGACCGCCATAATGCAAGTTGTAGGTATTGAGGATATCATGCCCATACACACCCCTGAAGAACAAATTCAAATCCATAGACTTCCATTGTATCAACGCATTCCAACCCAATTGCGCGCTAGGTAGTCCGTTCCCTATAGGCCCTTCGTCTTGTACATCAAGTCTGCCATCATTATTAAAATCTCTGAATACGAAATTCCCATCATCATTGATAAACCAGGAAGTCAGTCCAACAAAATCACCCATGTTCCCACCAACTGCCAGCGGGATGGTATTTCTAAAAGGAGAAGGCGGATAGATAACATCGAAGCTGATGTTCTCATTACCTAACTTATCAAGTGTTGGTTTTTGATAGAATGCACCTACCAAAGAGTGGCTAACCTTAAATGCCCCAATTGTGAATTGGTGGTTTAACGTGTACTCAAAACCTGCATTCGATACTTCTCCTAGATTGAGCCATTGTTGAAAACCAGGAATAGGACTTGTAAGCCTGGGTACCGGTGAACTAAATAACAAATCCTCGAACGTTTGATTAAAGTAATTCATTGATCCCTGAAGCTTTCCGCGCATCAAAGAGAAGTTCAATCCAATTTCCGTCGTATTTCGTCTCTCAGTGGCCAAATCAGGATTTGATGCGGTAATAATATTGTAATTGATATCTATTTCTTCGTTTCTTCGGAATCTACTTGTTTCAAAAAGTCCTCCTGACAAATAAGGAGCAGGAGGCAAATTACCCACCTGGCTGAAGCCTCCAAACAGGGTCATCGACACGCCTGAAGGTAATGCAATCAATTCTTGTAGATGAACTTCCCCTCGAACTCCCAAAAATGAGGTATACCTGCTATTTTCTCCAAAACCACTGTGGCCATCGTTTCGCAGGCTCGCGGAAATATCAAACAAATCCCCGCCAAAATTGATCATGCCAAAAAACGATCGGAGTTCTTCTTTGCTCTTTGAGCTGCTTACTTCGGAATTGAAATCCTCTCTGTCAATTCCGGCAAATAAATTATCAACCCCAAAGCCATCTAACTGAAAATTATTGACCATCACCAGGAAGCCCTCTTGTTGATTCACTTGATTCATAGCCCCAGCCCTTGCGGATAATCGGAAGTTCCCAATTGTTCTTGAGTAATTCAACACACTTTCTAATGTCGTTACAGTAGTTTGATTCAATTGCCTTCTTGCAATCCCCGATTCTCTCGCTCCTGAACTATAATTGGAGAATCTGGAAACATAAGACAATTCCTCTTGCCTTAAAAAAGACTGACTCAAGCGATTTTCCCAACTTAATTCGGGGGTGATTTTCCAGTTTAAACCCGTATGGTATTGTGTAAAGCTTTGTTCTTCATCATTGAACAGCTGATCTCTCAGGGCAATTGGATTAAAGAAGTCAAAATTGTTTTCATTCTGAAAATATCCAGCAAAAGTCTCGTTGCCATCAAAGACCGGTGCTGTTGGGTTATAACTAATTGCATAGCGAAACGCCTGAGTAGGTATATTTCCGATCTCCCTATTGACATGATTCAACCCCATGGACAATGCTACTCGGTCATTAAATAAATTTTGGGTCATCCTAAAGCTGGTATTGAGGCTATTACGCTCATGCCCTACAATGATCCCAGGACGTTCTCGTAAAGTAACGGAACCTCTGTACGTTGCTTTATCTGTTTTTGCACTAAGCGCCAAATGCTGGGACATTCCCCAACTGCTTTCAGTCAACTCGTCAAACCAGTTAGTGTTTGCGCCATAATCGAATCCGCCTTCCCGTATGAATTCCGAAGCACTTAATAGCTCTAGTGGATTATCTGGTGTTACACGTTGGTACTGGCTGTGATAATAAACATTGACCTTGCCCGATGGAGTCGCCGCGGACTTTGTCTTTATATCGATCACTCCACTGTTGCCCAGCACGCCGTAATAAGCCGCATCAAATCCTTTTAGCACTTCAATCTCCGCAATATCCTGAGGATCAATTGCGTCCATAGAAAGCCCAATCACTCCATCAATGATGATCAGAGGTTGTCTTGCTCCTTGCAGGGTGTTGAACCCTCGTACTACGAAATCAAATGGTGTATTAGGGTCTCCATCAAAACGGGAAGATAGAATTCCCGGAACCCGGCCCTGAATCAATCTGATGGGATCCGATATCTGGCCTTGATTGAATCTTATTTCGGATAGATCTTTGACAGCAATTGATGTCGTATCCACCTGAGCTTTTAAGCAAATAGAAGTTGTTAAGAAGATCGATAAAAAAACGCCCCAGCTCTTCATGATCGTTCAAGTTATTTCAGATTGAATATAACAAAAAAAGAGGTCAACCTTTTGGGTTGACCTCTCAATATTCTTAAGAATAACGTTATTAATTTGAATAACCTGGGTTTTGTACCAAGTTAGGATTCACATCCAACTGTGGCTTAGGAATAGGGAACAGATTTCTTGTAGGATCTGTCACTGTTTTCTCCCACCAGGTTTCGTTGTATCGACCGAAACGGATCATGTCCATTCTACGAAGACCTTCAGCAAAGAACTCACGTCCACGATCATCATAAAGATCAGTTTCAGTAAGTGCAGCCAATGCAGGAGCATTCGCTCTTGCTCTGATCTGGTTAACGATATCCAAAGCGCCAGCAGTATTTCCTGAGCGGAACTGAGCTTCAGCTTTGTTGAACAATACCTCTGCATATCTGTAAAGCGCGAAGTTATTCGCCAGGTTAGGACCTGAACCAGAAGCATACTCCCACTTACCTACACGCGCACCACTCTGACGAAAAGAGTTAGGCTCCAACTCGTTGATCTCAGGAGTAAAGTTCAATGGAGGTCCATCAGGGTCCTGCGCCTGATCATCAATCAGCTGCTCTCCAGCAGAAGAAAACTGAGGACCAACAAGGAAACTACCAATTCTATCATCACCTTCTTCGAAGCTGTTGTAGAACTCTTCCAACGCCTGATAACCATTCCATGGCTGATCAGTCAAGTCAAATGTTTGCTGACTAGCATAGTGCAAAGTCATCTGAGGCAGGTTAAAGCCTTGTCCAGTAATAGGATCGTAAGGCAACGCAAAGATGTGCTCTACAGAATTATCATTGTTGGTAGCGAACGCAGAGAAGAAATTGCTTTCCAGGCTATACAATCCACTGTTGATCACTGCATCAGCAGAAGCAACTGCATCAGCATATCTGGCAGTACCAGACCATACTTCAGCATTCAGGTACAATCTTGACAATGCAGCATGTGAAGTCCACTGATTTACTCTCGTACGATCTCCAATTTCAGCAGAAAGAGAAGAAAGTGTCTCGGTCAATTCTGACTCAACAAAATTGAATACTTCAGTTCTGCTAGCCGTTGGAGGGTTTGGATCCGAAGTAGTCTCGATCACGATTGGAACGTTACCATAAGCATCCAGCAACCACATATAAATAACTGCTCTCAAAGCTCTCAACTCACCAGTGATCTCGGGGCTACCGTTGAACTGATTGATCAAGCCATTGATATTTGCAATCGCACTGTAGCAATAAGCCCATCCGTTATTCACTGACTGCTCCTCAGAAGAAGTTTCGTGTCTGTGAACACGTAGCCACTGACCGCCATCCAGCCAATCAGCACCTTTGTGACCGATACACAACTCATCCGTTGAGACCTCCATCAATGAATACAAAGAGTTATGACCTCCCCATGTACCCACAATACTTCCGTATGCAGAACCTACAGAGGCATCAATTACAGACTGGTTGATGTTTGCGAAGAATTCTTCAGATGTCAATTCGCTAAACACCTCCTCATCCAAATCATTACAACCAAATCCCACTAGCAGGAATGCTAGCATTAGTAGCTTTGAATTAAACAACTTTTTCATTTTCTAATTTTTAGAATGTCATATTGAAACCAAAGGTGTAAATCACCGTCGTGAAGAATGTATCTCTTCTTTCGATTCCTGGTGCCAAAGGATTATCTCCGTCACCTGAGTCATTGTATCTAACTTCTGGATCCAATCCAGCATAGTCAGTTATCGTAAATAGGTTCTGTCCTGAGAAGTACAATCTCAATTTCTTGTAGATGTCGTTACCAGGCAATGTGTAACCTAATGTCATGTTATCCAATCTTAGGAAATCACCTTTCTCTACGTAAAGGCTAGAAAACTGCGGAGCAGCTGTGATGTTCGGATCAGTTTTGTCCGTAACTACACTGTTCCATGTGTTAGAACCAGCATCTCTGTTTTCATAGAAACCTCTGAACTGATTGTAAAGTTCATGACCGAAGCTACCTCTCAAGAAGATGTTCAAATCCCAGTTTTTCCAGGCAAGTGTGTTGTTGATTCCAAGGTCAAAGCTTTGAAGACCATTTCCAACAACCGTCTCATCTTCCGTATCGATTACGCCATCACCGTTCAAATCTCTAAAGATATATTCGCCTGACTCATCCACACCTTCGAAGATAGGGCCCCAGAAGTCTCCAATTCTCTGTCCTTCCGCAACTCTTATCACTCTGTCGTCATTCTGACCAGGAGATCCTGGGTTTCCGATGAAGAATTCAGAGTTACTTACTTCTCCGTTAGAAAGAGAGTTCAATACACTCTGATCATAGAATGTACCGTTTACTGCAGGTGTCCAGGTCAAATCGCCAAACTCAGCAGCATAAGACAATGCAAATTCCAATCCACTGTTTTCGATCTCTCCAAGGTTCAACCACGTGTTGTTAGCCACGTTGAAAGTTCCTGGCAAGTTAGGGTTAGGAGAACCAACACTTACAGGAGAGTTGAAGATCAAATCAGAAGTAGTTCTGTTATAGTAATCGATGGTACCATTCAACTTGTAATCCAACAAGGAGAAATCAATACCAATGTTGATCTCTTTCTTAGTCTCCCAAGACAGGTTCGGGTTTGCATTTCGAGTAGGTCCGAAAGTTCTAAGCTCCTGACCGTTTACAACCGTACGGCCATTAGCAGTTACTGTAGGAAGTGACAAGTATGGGCCAGGAGGTAAGTTTCCAGTTTCTCCATAACCTGCTCTGAATTTCAAGTTGCTAAGAACAGGTACATCGATCAAGTTAGTCAATTCAACACCCCCGGATACGGCAAAGAAGTTTGCACGCTGATTGTTTTCTCCGAAGCCACTGTAACCTTCATTTCTCCAGCTAGCAGACAAGAAGTAAGTTCCGTCGATGTTCACATTCAAACGACCGAAGTAAGCAATGATTTGATCCTGAGATCTTCCACTACCCAGGCCAGTTTGGTTACCATCTCTATCGATACCAGCAAACAGGTTGTCAATTCCAAAGTTATCCAACTGGAAGTTGTTCACAGTAACACCAAATCCCTGGCCTCTTCTTTTCTGATAAGAGTAACCTCCTAGTAAAGTCACATCGAAGATGTTATTGAAAGTCGTGTTATAGGAAAGAGTCGTTTCGAAAAGATCATCGAAATCATCATACGTTCCTCTGCTGGCGATACCATTTTCTCCAACACCTCCTCCGAAAAGGGAGAATCTTGAAATGTATCGGCCGCTGATGGCAGACTCACGATCTTGAGAATATCTCGCAGAGAAAGTAAGGTCATCCAGAATATCCCACTCTACACCATAACTTGTTAGGAGATTTTTTCTTACTTCTTCAGAACGATCCTGATTGATGATCGCTACTGGATTAAAGAAGTCGAAGTTATCAGGGTTTTGGAAGTAACCTCCGAATTGCTCGGCATTAGGATCAAATACTGGAGACGTTGGGTTAAAAATCAATGCATATCGGAATGCTTGAATCGGCACTTCCTCCTGATCTCTATTCGCGAATGAACCGTTGAAGGTAAATCGAACTCGGTTGTCAAACATGCTGTGCTGCACATTGATTCGAGTATTCAATCTAGAAAACCCGTGACCTGAAGCAACACTCTGACGATCTCGATAGTTAACAGAAGCCCGGTATTGAGTATTATTATTACCTCCACTCAAAGAAATATTATGAGTATGGGAAATTCCTGTCTCAGTTAATTCCTCAAACCAGTCCGTATCGCTTCCATCGTTTGTACCTCCTTGCGCAACAAACTCGCTTGCAGATAGCACGTCGATTTTGTTTGCAACTTGCTCGATCGCTACGAAAGCATTGTAATCCACTGACGTTTGGCCTTTCTTACCAGACTTAGTAGTTACAAGGATTACCCCGGAAGAACCTCGGGTACCGTAAATAGCCGCAGCAGAACCATCTTTCAATACGTCCATTGACTCGATATCAGCAGGGTCAATGTTATCCAAAGATGCGCCAATCACACCATCGATTACGATCAAAGGAGAACTGTTTCCTCCAAATGTGGAAAGTCCTCTAAGACGGATGTTGTATCCACCATTAGGGTTACCACCTGGTCGTGTGATGGAAAGACCTGCTACTTTACCTTGAAGTAACTGTGTTGGATCAGTGATGTTACCCTGGTTGAAATCCTCAGCGCTTACACTTGCAACAGCACTAGTGATCTCCTTCTTTTCCTGAGTACCATAACCCACAACAACCACTTCCGCTAGTTGTGCCACGTCTAACTCCAACGCCACATCAATTACTGATCTGGATCCTACAACTACTTCTGTTTGTCGGTATCCGACAAAAGAAACTACCAGCGTTGCACCTTCACTTACGTTCAACGCAAAGTTACCGTCCAAATCTGTTGTGGTACCATTGGTAGTACCCTTTTCAATGACGTTGGCCCCGGGGACGGTCTCTCCGGTTTCTCCGTCAGTCACTTGTCCTGTTACCGTAGTTCCCTGCGCCCATACGGAGAGCACAAAAAACATGGATAACAACATTAGTAAATACTTCTTCATACTATTACAAATTGTTATTCGGTTAGAATATTTTACCTCCGATTTGGACAAATCAAAGCATAGTATACCCCGATAAGTTTCCAAACCGTAGGCATTTTAATGAGGATTTGGAATAAAAACAAAGGCTTTTAGGAAATTACGTTTTGAAAACGATTGTAATTGTGATGTTTTTTGAGAAAATGAAAAATTTCACTTTTTCAAGATTCATTCTGGGATTTTAATAAATCAAAGTATGAACTTCGAATTAGACGATCTGAGAAGCTTTTATATGGTATATTTAAATCTACAATTTGGTAAAGCATTTGTATGAAGAAAGGATCAGTTACCATCAAGGATCTTGCGCAAGAATTGGGCATCTCACCGTCTACCGTCTCAAGGGCATTAGCAGACAATCCGCTAGTAAAAACTGCCACCAGAAATGCCGTGAAAAAGCTCGCCAAAGAGTACAACTATCAACCAAATTTCACAGCACTTAGTCTACGAAACAGTAAGACCCGAACCATCGGAATCATCATTCCTCAGATCGTTCATGAATTTTTCGCTTTGGTCATTCGAGGTATAGAAGATTTTGCGTTTGCGAACGGATACAATGTAATTATTTGCTCTACACATGAAATGTACGAACGTGAGGTAAGCGATGCCAAGGCACTCCTAACGGGCAGAGTAGACGGCATACTTGCCTGCCTGTCAAAAGAAACCACCAACTTCGATCATTTCAAAGAATTTGAGGAGCGATCTATCCCACTGGTCTTCTTTGATTGTGTCTGTGACGAGATAGAGACCCACAAGGTAATCATCGACGATAAAGCCGCGGGATACGTTGCAACGAAACACCTTATAGAACAAGGCAGTCGAAACCTGGCTTTCATCGGTGGCCCTGAATCACTTAACATCAATCAGGACCGATATGCCGGGTTTGAACAAGCGTTGACAGAAGCTAATATCTCCGTTAATAAGGACTGGGTAGTATATTGTACGACAGGAGACTACAGCGACGGACTTAACTCTACCAAGTCATTGTTTCAAAGTGGAGAAATTGACGGGGTTTTTGCTGCGACTGACATGTTGGCCATTGGAGCCATCAAAAACATTAAGGCCCTAAATAAGCGTATTCCGGAGGATATCGCCGTGGTTGGCTTCAGCAACTGGTCCATAGCTGAGCTATTCGAACCTTCTCTAACAACCATCAATCAACCTGGATATGAGATGGGCTACAAAGCAGCCGAATTACTCATTCAGCAGATATCAGAACCTGAAAACAGTTCATTTGAAACTTTTAAGCTTCAGACTGATCTGGTCGTTCGGGAAAGCTCGGTAAGAAACTAGTAGCTGATCCGGCGGTATTCGAAAGGAGTTCCTTCACGGGATTGTTCGAAGTGAAGCAAACTCACCAGGTCGATTCGAACGGAAGGGTCAGTGGTACTGATCAAAGCCAGTTTATGGCCATTGTTCAATCGATAGTAAGCAACAATCAACGACTGCTCACTGACCACCGTCTCGAAAAAGAGGTCTTTTGTCTGATCGTATCCGAAATATCCTTTCCTGACTGGCTTCGCCCCATTTCGCTCTTCAAAGCTTATGACATTTTCAAATGTTCGTTTGTATGTCCGAGTGATCGAACCCTGAATGAATTCTCCTCGAAGTGTCTGAAAGATCAATGCTTTGTTTTCCTCCGCATTTCTCTGATTGAACAATAGTGATTGGGCTTCAATGGCCCTAACCAAATGAAATTTCAACGAATCCGCAAAACCACGTGCGGTATCCAACACACTATTAGGAACGGAAAATTGAAGAAACGACTCTGAAGTCGCTCGCTTTCCATCAATCGATTTATTGATCTTTTTCTCATTGTGAATGACATCTATAAGCAGGACACTTCCTTTCACAATTCTTCCTTTGTGCTCACGAACAGGGTTAATTGCAATGGAATACGGATCCAGCTGAGAAAGTGCTACCCTCCTATCAATCCAGGTTTTTTCTCGTAATTTCTTAGGATTCACACTGCTGGCATTTTGCACATGAATGGTCCCTTCTTCTAAATTAAACTCCAGCTTATTGAGCCACCACTTCCCCTGATCGGGATTGTGATAATTATAAGTCAGGTTTTCTTTCAGCCAATTCAAGCTAGCCTCTTCAATTGAATCTGCCTGGCTTCGGGCCTGAAAAACGACCATGAACGTAAATATTAATAAAGTAATATTTTTTCGCGTAAATGTCATAAAACAAAAGTAGGCCGCCTTTCACGAAATAACGTGACCATTGAAGGAATTATCATAATGCCCTAAGGAAATGTTAGGTAATGTCCGTAGAGACGATAGTAAATCTATTTCTGAACATCTTCCGGTAGGAATTCTCTTAAAAATGAGGCACAAAAAAAGCGATCAACTCTCGAAGATCGCTTTATCTGTTATGTGGGCCCAAGGGTCCCAATTTCGAATTTTCTAGGTGCGGATACCCGTGCCATTCTGAATTTCTCTATATGAGCTAGAGAGGTGTGATATCAATCAAAATCCATTTCAAATGAGAAATTCAACAACACAAAAAGCCACTCATTTATTCGAGTATCAAAATCAGATCCTGAGTCAGGGTCAGATCAAAGTTGTCAAGACTGGAGTCTGGGTTATCGTCGGCATTGTAGCAGGTCGTTTTGTATTGCAATTCCTGTCTGGAGCTATTCTGGCCTTCCATGACCTGGTTGCAGCTATCAGAAATCAAAGGAACAATTAATCAATCCAATTCAGGGTTGTGAGAAGCTTCAATTGAGGTCACTCCTTATCGAAGCACCACGCCTCCTTGTGATTCCTTGATACAAACTCCAAGTCTTTCAAAGCTTCAAACATCGAATAACATGAATAGTAATAAAGAAAATGGCTCTTCTGGTAATCCTATCGAAATCCGTGAAAAATGGATAGCGACCGTCTTCAACTTCCGCACCTTTCTGATGTTGATCGTCAGTGGAGCAATGATCAATAACCTTGACCATAGTGCACATCTATATATGAAGATAAGCACTTCAGTCAGCCTCTACCACGCTTATTCAGTGGTCATCATATTTGACCTCATTGTCTTTGCCTTGATATGGATAGGTGATTCAAAAGCCGTCATCTTCGCCATTTCAATCTTCTTCATCAATGAGTTGGCCTGGGATGGCGTGGTTGTGTTCTATGAACTCTTCTACCGGTTCTCCAATCCCGAACAGCAAATCGACCCTCATACCCGCAATTACCTCGAACTGATCACTAAAGCAGTTACGATGTTAATCTACGGAGGAACATTCGCTTTCACGGTTCACCATTTTAGTGCACTGTTCAAAGCTCAGATCATGAAGCGATCAAGATTCAACAAGTTGGTCAATGACCTGAGAATCTCTATTAACAAGCTCAGGTCAGAACTTACCCATTACCAAACTCAACTGAAATCTCATCAAGAAAAAGAACAGGAATTAACAGGTAGCAATGATGAATTGAACCAGAAGCTTTCTAGTTACAAGGAGAAGCTAACAGCACAAGAACAGCTAAACACGGAACAACAAGATGAACTGGAAAACCTTCGAAATTTCAAAGAACAAGTTGAAAAGGAGTTGATCTGCATCTGTGGCAAAAGCTTCAAAGACATGAGTTCCAAGTTTGGACATCAACGAAAGTGTAAGGTTTACAAAGCCAGTCAGGAAGAGAAGCTATCAGTCAATGGCTCACCTGTTGAACATGAACCTTGATCACGAAGCAACAGCAAAAAAACAATAGTTGATCAACATCCGATTCAAACTCTTTTCAAACAATTAAATCCATAATTAAAGCGACCATGATCTTTCTCCATTACCATACTGCCTTCAAAGCCCTTGATAGATATGTCAAAACCTACAACAGCAAAACAGAGGATCTATCATTACAGATAAGACAAAGTGTATCAGCAACAGCTAAAGAACTGATAAGGCTTTATGGTTCAGCTCTGATTAAAGCCAATGGAATAGAAAAAGTAGATAAGGACAATTTGCCATCACTGAGAACCAACAATGTGCAGCTGGCCAAATTGAGTCATTCAAGTACCCGTACGGTCCAACGTCATATCCAGAAGTTAATGGAAGCAGGTGTGATCACCAGGAAAGTATGGCATGGTAGTAATGCTAGTTATGAGTTGTGGATAAACCCGGATATCCTGTTGGTAATGGAGAGAATAAGCCCAGATGAGGCAAAAAAGGCGCAAGATGTTAAATCAGCAAAAGAGGCCGTAGAAGCTCAGAAAGGCCATTTTGAAAAAGAACAAACGACAAAACGTCTACATACAGATGCTGGTAACACTAGAAACACTAATAATATAATAATAGATGTGGTTAACTCCATGAAAATACCTTCGAATGAGGGCATCAACAGCCGAAACGTCTCAACTGGCAACACTTCAAAAAGGCGTGAGCATGCGCTCACAAGTCCTCAAGCCTTTTCAGGCTACACTGGCAACACCCTTGCGGGACACACAGGGGAAAAAGTGGCGATTAAAAGCGAAAAGGCGGCGGGCCGGGCGGCGGCTGTGGATAAGTGTGAGTTATCCGAAAAAGCCCACAAAGATGCAGGGGAAAAAGGGCGGCATCGAGTTGGAGAGGAAAACGGGGATAAATCCCCTGAAAATCCAGCTCGGGCCGCCACTTCCTTTTACGCAGAAAGGCTTTGGAAGCTGGCTAAGAACGTGCTTTACAAGGATGTGTATCTCACCGAAAGGCAGGAATTGGCTGCAAAAAGGTTACTTCGGCAATGGTATGAACCTGTGAGTGAGAACCGCCTGACACGAGTCCATGAGATTTACACCGAGCGCATATTTCTGGTCAAGAAGTTTATCCAGAAAGACCCTGAGAATCGATTTGTACAACTACCTGACCGATATTTTGATCCAACGAACCGTCATGGCTTCACAGGAACCAAGAAGTGGTGGGAAGTACAGGAAAAACGAAAACAAGAGGTACAGCTTAAGCTGATTCTGAATGCTCAAATCCGGCGATACCTCAAAAATGAAAAGAAAGATACCGCTAAGAGAAGACCCTCACTGGAAATGTATCGGGACTGTGAACAACGAATTGGCAAACTTGGTGATCCAATATTGCTGAAGCAATTCCATGCTTCGATACTCTCCAGTCATTCCAATCTTCAACTTAATTAAAATCAAACAGACTTATATAAAAACCCTTTAACCATAAACGATATGAAAACGACAATGAAAGAACAGCAAGCAATAGGAATCAAGAATAGATTGACTTCCTTCAAGGATAATCTTCAGCGAGCCTTTTCTGTGGACATTAATTATATCAGCTGATATAAAACAACATAAGATAATATCAATTGATATGTTCGTTATTTAGAATTATTTAGCTTTTACGATCAAGTATCTTTTATTGCTAATTGTAGTTTAGAGGTTTTACATCTTAATAATAACAGTTTACTTTATGAAATCTCAAATTACAAACCTCACTAGGGTCATTATTCTATCGCTTATGATAGGCTTTTTAAGTTCTTGTGCTGAGGATATTGCTTTCAACGACTTAATCGAGAATATTGATGAATCACCCTTATTGGAGAATGGTGATGATGACGATGATGATTATCGTCCACCAAAAGCAGGTTAATCACATTTAAGATAAATAGCTAGGTATTTAAATGATACACACACTATTGTTAAAAGGGTATCCTTATATTTGAGGGATACCTTTTTCACAGTTATGCGATTGATTCTACTATTTCTATTCCTGGCATGCTCTATGCCTTTGGTAGCAAACGAAACATTGCAGGAAGTAAATGATCTTATCGCATCTAAAAAGTATGAAGAGGCTGAGGTATTACTAAAAACATTGGAGCCATCAGCAAAGCAGCTTGCATTTCTCGCATACTCACAAAAAAAGCAAGGCAATCTCGCGAAATCATTACTTTACAATCTCGAAAGCTTACAATTCGATCAGCCTGTTGAAGATCTATTTGACTGCTATATGAATATTTCCTGGTTGTACAGGAGAACAGGTCAATTTGTGGAAGCTCAAAAATTCATTGAAGATGCTGAGAAATTATTGTCGGAATTAAATACGGCAATCGAAGAAGGAGAATCGATAAGTAAGCAGGAAAGAGAGCTGTTTTTTCTTCATTTTAATTATGGATTGATATACTACAATGCCGGAGAATATGGCGATGCAATCGCTCAATTAAAAATCGCCTTAAAGAATACCTATGATCAGGCTTTACAAGCTCGATGCTTAAACTTTCTTGGTCGCTCAGCTCATCTTCTAGATGATATCCCAACTGCAATCAATTATTATGATTCTATTCAAACGCTTAATTATTCCGGCAAGTACTTAGCCAGGGCGTTGCATAATAAAGCTCTTCTACTTCAAGAGATCGGTGAAGATCCTTCGGATTTATTTCATCGTGCACTTGAATTGAAAAAAGGGAACGAACGATTTGTCACTTTACAAGATTACGGAACCTACAGAAAAGACCTGAAAATGCTTATTTCAGCGCTTGAATATTATCCACTCAATCCTGACGAAGAAGATTTTGAGATATATAGAACCATAGAGCATCTATATTTAGACGAAGGAAACTTGGTCCAAGCGCGGAAGTATGATCAGCTCTACCATGATGAAGCAACTCGATACATAGCGATGATCCAAGAAGCGAAATTGCTTTCGCAACAATACAACATGACCAATGTAATTGCTCAGTACGAGAGGAACAAGAACCTGAATTCAGTGAACTCTTGGCTCAGATCACATATTATATGGCTGGTGCCTTCTCTAGTGGTTTTTGTTGGTTTTGCCCTTTTCGTTATTATCAGAACTATTCGGCTTCGTAGACGATACGTTAAAATCGAGGAAAAGTACAAATAGGATTTTACTTTTTGGAGGGGAATAGTAAGGAGTTTTTCAAGAGGGCAGAAAGTTCATCGTTACGAGTTTTCAGTTTTGTTATTTGCACCTTTTGCATGGCATGATCCATATCCAGATGAACTAAGAACTCACGAAGTACAGTCAATTTTTCTGCAACCTCTGAAGTTATTCCCATCTGTAATATTTCATCTACTAAAGTTGTGAGTTCAGTTGGTTCTGCATTTTCATCCACTGTCCCTAACACTTCACCTTGTCCTAAAAGGAGCCATTTAGAATTTACGTCAGGGAATGTGTTCAGAATTTTGACCAGTATATCACTGCTTAAACTCGTGTCTCTTCTGAGGAATGTGCCGATAGTATTGTTTGCTACTCCAATGGCTTTTTCGAACCTGCTAATGTTGAGGTCTTTGAGATCAATAAGATGTTTTATTCTACTTGAAAGGGAACTCATATAGCGAAAGCAGAAAACAAAATTTAGAATTTTGCTTGTTTATTAGAAAATAGTTAGCGTAATTTGACTTGTAACTCACTACAGTGGGCAATATAAGCAAACCGTAGATGAGTCAAAGAAATTTAGTAGTGCTTACCTCTTATTAGGTAGTCTGAAAAATATATGCTTCAGAAGGCTGACCATGTGATACCGAAGGAGCAAATTTTCTGACGCAAGTTTAGAGTTTTAGGCTCTTGATTCGCGGAAGGAATCTAGGTTGATTGCTGAGTAACGACAGCTGGTTAAAGGACGGGTTTCTAGTGAGTAAACCCGTCTCTTCTTATGAAGATAATAAAATATCAAACGAAAACTTCTGTCTCATTACAGAAGATATACTGATTGTATTTGCAGTAGATGTAGAACCCTGCTGTGCCTTGAGAATTATTAAGATGTATGCTCTGTTTGGCGGAGTAATACCGATGCTGGTTCTATGGCAAAGTCGGGACACACGTCCCGACTTTCTTTAAGCTCTACGATAAATCGTTACTGTTTCAACCCTAAGATACAATATCAAATGGAATGCACCCTGGTTAAGCGGGTGCATGTTTCAGAAGCCGAGGATGGGGTTAGCATTGCTCACCTGACCAGGGTGGGTGTTGTTAAGCCCTCCTCATTTTGGAAGTTTCATCCCCAGATTAATAGCGCTAACTATTAAAATTTCATTCTATAAATCTTTACATACAAATGAACCAATTAAGAATTCCCAAGCTATTTGTACTACTCATTATCTTTATTCCCTGGGCATGTGACCAGGCTATTGATGAAGTCAGTCCTGAATCAAGACATTCATGGGAAAGAAAAACCATTAGCGTGTCCGATAGTGAAAACCTAGGAAACATACTTAAAGACATTATGAATTCTCCCTCTGGCGCAAGAATAGAAACCCATTTCGGAGAGTTGGATCAAACAGAAGTGGCGATGATAAAATTTGATAGCCTTGAACGATTTAGTCTTTTGTTCAAAAGTGATGATCCATTTATCTTTTCCAATCTCATCATCCAAAACGTCAATGGAAAAACGACCACCAAAATCCTAAGACAAGTCCCGGATTTGGAATGGATTGCGACCTCTGGTGAAGAAGTTCAATGGAAGAATTTTACTGGTAGATTAGAAATCTACAATCTGGATGGCGAATTGTTCAACTCAACCAGGATGGAAAATGGTCTAAGTCAAGATTATTATAATGGTAGAGTAGAAGATGAAGTATGCACCCAAACAGTAATATGGCAAATTATTAGAACTACACCAGATGGTACCACGTTCACAACCTATGAGTACGGGACAGATTGCTTCTTTACCGGAGATAATAACTTGTGGTATAGTGGTGGCGGCACGGGTACCACAGGATCAGGAGGTAGTTCTGGCACCGGAGACACAAAGGGAGGTGATACTACGCATGATTCGAATATAGACTGTAGCACAATGGGTAATGAGGAGTGTCCGGAAGCCCCTGATAATCCAATTCCTATGCGTACGATTGAACTATCCGATGAAGAGATAAAAAGAATTCTAAGCAAAAAACCTCTACAGGAATATCAAAACAAGTGTACCGGAGCATCTGCGATGTGGAATAATTATCCTAACAATGAGGTAAATGCGTATATAGCTGCAGATGGTTCCTTGTTTGTTACTGATGTTCTGAGTTATAACGGAGGAAATGCGCAGGGCCTTTATGTATTTGAAGGAGATGCCTATTATGCTTCAAATGGCCAACCTAATTTGAACTATCAAGGCATGATAAAGATAGGAAGTGGAAGATCTCAATTTTATCTAATACCTGTGGTGGCTAGTGTTCACACTCACAGGCATTAATGGTAGATCCGATGGGACCAACGGTGTATCCCATACGGTGAGTGAAGGTGACAGAAACAGAGCTCGCGAATATCCAATGGTCAACCACTATGTGATTGGGTGTGGAGCAGTTGGGCAGTATAATACAAGTAGTTCGTTTTTCAATGTCAAGTCAGGTGGCTTATCTTCGACTTGCAATGACTTGATTGAGAATGAAAAAATATCTCATAATCGTCTTTGGGTTGCTCGTAAACATAGTTTACGGGCAACATTTAGACATCAAAGAAGTAACATTAAGCGATCAGTTCTTAATTGAAAGTATTGAAGATTTGATTGAGAAAAACTGGAAATGAGGATGAACATTTTTCAAGTATATTTCAAGGAAATATTAAGTTGTATGATTTCAAAGTATCGTGTGATAGTATTTCCCGTCAGTATTGGATAACACCAAGCCTTACAGGAGTAAAGCCATATACGGTGCCACAATTCTATACTACGGTATCTGACAGGCCAGTACTACTTTATGTGGAATCTCTGAATAGGTTGATAAATATTCAGTTCTCAAGAAAGTCCTTGAAAAAACTGAACAAGATTTTGAGTAATTATTTACTTCCAGCACATAAAGTAAAAGCGAAAGATGAAGAAGGAAATGTGGTAATTAAAGATAAGAATTTCAGGCAAGAGTATTATTTCGTCCGAAAAGGGATATTTATTAATTACGATGATCAAAATAAAGCGTCCATGCACCAAGACCTCAGTTACTAAACTTATGCCTTTTAACAAACATCATGGAGAAGCGTAAAAGATCATTCCTTGCCAAGACCACTGCTCTGTAAAACTCGCTGTGCTTTCTTGCCATCTTGAGAATTATTAGGGTCGTGATTATGGCGATATGATAAATGCCCCATCTCATACAAATACACCCTTCATCCAACTCTCTATCCCAGACTGCTTTGAACATACTTTCAGAGGCTCCAGGTTTGTAATACTTCATTGTTTAAAGCATCTCTCTTTGTCATGATCCAGGGTTCTTTACCTATTATTACTCCTCATCCAAGGAATCCCATTCCGTAAGGATAACACCTGGTTGGTGTACATGAAATTTTCTTTGGCTCTGAAGAGATCTTCTTTCCCAAGATTTTATCAACGCCTCTTTGATGGCAAACGCTCATTGCTCAAAGGGAAATAGGCATCCACACCGATATAATTCGAAAGAATTCCAAAATCCGATCTTGTCAAAAATCATCCTAATTTGCGGCATAAATTATTAATCCATCATAGACTTCCCTGACTTGTTTCTGCCAACTTTCGGAAAAAAGTCAGGCCGTCTTAATGCCACGCGCTTAAGCTCAGTACCTACACAAAATAATTCAACATCCAGTGAGTCAGCAAATCCGTGCAGGAAGGCAGGGGAGAAATCAATATATCCCTTCTCAAAGACCTGCCAATTCCTTCCTCTGTTTTTACTTCAAAAATCTCCTCCTCCAGCTACTGTTCCCTTCTACCTTACTTTCCTGGACTTGATAAGAACTGCCTTGAATACTCGCATATTGCATTCTAAAAACACTATCTTCCAAATTGACCTCAGGCTCCTCCCAATCCAGTCATGTCCCAACCTACGGCCAGTCGAGGCTTTAACATGATCTTCCAGTCCATGTTTTTTTGCCAGTCCAATACTTTCGGTACCTGGTTCGCTTGGTTTCACCGTACCATTGCCGTTGAAAACTGTATTTGACTTATAAGTTTTGACGATAAACAGTAGCCTCAGGCACAGGGGCTACAAAGTTCCCATTGATTCTGCAGTCGGGTTGATGCACAAAAGCTGCTGAATCATACGGCCCACGACCCCAGGACCTGTAAATGTGAGTCCTTTGATGTGGTATTGAAATGCTCGGCAACTTTCAAGTCAGTACGACAAAGCTACCGCGCGCGCGCGCGCGCGCGCGCGCGCGCGCGCGCGCGCGCGCGTTTTTTTTTTTTTTTTTTTTTTTTCTTTTCTTTTCTTTTCTTTTTTTTTTTTTTTCTTTTCACACCGATAAAATAGCAGCTATGAATTTCATGAAAAGTTGGTTTTACATCACTTTTTAAAACGTCACATCCCCATCTTAGCATTTTTTACCGAGCATTATGATCAAATGTAAGATCAGTTCAGTTAAACCGCTATTTCACCGTTGTGATGAGCCATTCGAGGGAAGCCGTTGCCACGAGACTCATTGCTTTGGGCAATGGTCATAGCAGGTTCTGCGCGTCCAGTCTCACTTCACGATCCATTTTTTTAACGACACTGTTTTCTCCTTCACGACCGAGCCAGAGCTGACCATGGCTTCCTTTTCATCGATCATCACAACACCTAGCACGTCCCAGAGGTGATTTGATTATCAATGGTTACTTGATTACCAGCGCTTGCGCCCCCATCCTCCTGAAGATCAATTTTACTGTACTGTTTATATTGGTAGCGGCAAACCAGGCTACCGCCAAGGTGTTACCCACCGCATCGGCCCTGGAACCGCATTGATCAGACAGTACTTCAACTTCCACCCCGTCAGCATAGATCGTTTGAGGTGCAGTCCATTCTCCGTCTACCAGTCTAACAATAGACATGTCTCGAACTTCCATTTCAGAGCGATCACGATAA